>DVIF01000089.1 GCA_018711525.1 Candidatus Ornithospirochaeta stercorigallinarum | reverse complement strand
GATTAAGCACCTGTTCTGGTGCTTATTTTTTTTCAAAAAAACAAAGGTAATATTAAAAAACTTCTTGATTCGCATATGAAATTATTATATGTTAGTTATAGCTAACTATCTGAAGGATATCATTCTCTTTCTTTTAAGAGGAAAGACATGAAAGCATATGTTAGCCTAATCTAACATCAGGAGAAGAATATGACGTTCCCACAGTTGCTTGCAAGATACGCCGCCCCGACCCTTGCAGGGATGAAGTGTGCATCTCTGGTCTCTCTGAAACCATTGAACGGGCATATTGACGAATGGATCCCCCTTCTTGAGGAAAAAGGGCTTAGGTTCTTCCATTTGAAAACGGAAAGAAGCATCCGCCTGGTTCTGGTCTACAGGGAGGAAATGCTTTCCAAAGCCCTTTCCACACAAGAGGCAAAATCGATCCTACGTCCACTCGGTTACGATGAAGAGATGAAGACGGCCCTGGAGCATCTCAGGACAAGATTCCTTTCCGTACCATGTCCGCATGAAATCGGACTTTTCCTGGGCTATCCGGCAAATGATGTCATAGGGTTCATTGAGAACAACGGCAGCAATTTCAAGCTCTCAGGATTATGGAAGGTCTATGGGGATGAAGAGAGTGCTCTCAGGCTTTTCGCCAGATATGAAAAATGCAGGAAGGCATATATCTCTTTTCTTGAAAACGGTGCAAATCTTATAAAGCTGTGCAAAAAGACAGCATAGGAGGAAATATGAAAACAGCAGTAGTGTATTATTCCGGGACAGGGAATACGGAGGCGATGGCTCAAATGATGCTCTCCGCTCTTGAGAAAAAAGCCGATGCGTCCCTGATAAAAGCACAGGACTTCACAGAAAAAGAGACCGCAGAGTATGATGCGTTCGCATTCGGATGTCCTGCAATGGGTGCTGAGGTGCTTGAGGAGGAGGTCTTCGAGCCGATGTTCACATCCATAGAAGGCTCTCTGAAAGGGAAAAAGGTCGTTCTTTTCGGCTCTTATGGATGGGGAGACGGTGAGTGGATGCGTACATGGGAGGCAAGGTGCAAGGATGAAGGAATCAACGTAGTGGGCACCATCATATGCCAGGATGCCCCTGATGATAACACGCAAAGAGAAATAGAGAGCATTGCAAACTGCTTGATTTAGCAAAAACATTTGTCTGCCGAAACGGGAAATACAGGAAGCGATTCCTGTATTTTTCTTATCTTACCTTGACAAAATACATCCTTTTACTTTCTAATGTTATAGCAATAACTTCTGGAGAGGTGTCCGAGTGGTCTAAGGTGCACGATTGGAAGTCGTGTGTGGTCAAAAGCTACCGGGGGTTCGAATCCCCCCCTCTCCGCTATGGCGACAGATCCCAAGCTACGTGTGCTGCCCAACCCCGTCAGGATCGGAAGATAGCAGCGGTAAGTGGATTTCACGTGAGACTCGGACAATTTGTCGCCTTTTTTCATGTCGAAAGGCTTGCCGATAATATGCTATACTCGCTATATAGGAGGACAGTTTGCCTTACGAAGTAACAGCGACGAGGAAGAGACCGCAGGATTTTGAAGCCCTTATCGGACAGGAATTCGTAGTCTCCACCCTTGAGAACGCGATAAAAGAAGGGAAGATCGCACACGCATATCTCTTCTCCGGCCCCAGAGGTGTCGGAAAGACGAGTTCCGCACGTCTTCTTGCAAAAGCACTTAACTGCGAGAGCGGTCCGACGGCACATCCATGCGGCAAGTGCGACTCATGCGTGAACATAACAAAGGGTTCAAGCGTCGACGTCATAGAAATCGACGGAGCAAGCAACAACGGAGTGGATGCCGTAAGAGCCATAAAGGAAGAGGTGGCCTTCCCTCCCCAGTCCTCAAGATACAAGATATACATCATAGACGAAGTGCACATGCTCAGCATAAGTGCGTTCAACGCCCTGCTTAAGACAATAGAAGAACCACCGGAGTATGTCATATTCATATTTGCAACCACGGAGATCCAGAAGGTCCCTCAGACCATCAGAAGCCGCTGCCAGCAGTTTCATTTCCAACTGATCAGTCAGGAGAACATCGTAAAATGCCTTAAGAGCGCAGCTTCTGATTTGAACATCACAGCAGAAGAGAGGGCCCTCTACTGGATAGCAAAAGAAGCTGCAGGCTCAATGAGGGACTCCTACACACTCTTCGACCAGGTGGCCGCATTCAGCGAAGGGAACATCACTCTCGAGAAGATAAGGGAGAAGCTCGGAATCGCAGGATCCGATGCCATCTCATCCATCCTAAGGCACTGCTATATGGGAGAGGACAAAGAAGCGCTTGAAGAGCTGGACGACCTTTTCATGAAAGGTGCGAACGAAAACCAGATAGTCAAGGATTTCTCCTCTTATGTCCGCACAATGCTTTTCTATAAAGAAGGGGTGAGAAGAAGGGAGATCCTTGGATATGATGAGAGCGATCTCGACAAGGACCTCATCGGACTTTATACAAAAGACATGCTGGAGACCATCCTGCGGGCGCTGCTCGACCTATACAGGGACATGCGCTACTCACTTTGTCCCAGATTCGAGCTTGAGCTTTTGATATCAAGGCTGTCGTTCATCCGCCATCTCTCCTCTCCTATGGCAGTTGCAGAGAAGCTTGAAGAGATAACAAAAGCTGTATCAAGCGGCAAATTCGAGATAGAGAGAAAGAATGTGGAGCTGAGGCTTCCGAGGATGAGAAGAGAGGAAGAAGGGGAAAAGACGGAGACGGCACAGTCCCGTCCAGCACAAAAAGAGGAGATCAGGGAAGAGAGTGTCCCTGAGAAAAAAAAAGCCACTGCTGACCTTGTAAAGGAGATTTCAAGCGCATTCAGAAAGAATGGGCTGACGGCAGAAGCCAGATACGTGGATTCTGGAATAAAATCATTCACCCTCGATGGGGAGAACCTTACCTTCATAATGCATTCAAAACTGGCTCTGGACATCATCGCAAAAAGACGGATTGAGGAAGAGCGCATCATAAGCGTAATACTGGGCCATGATGTTCATCTTCATCTTGATGTATTCAAGGAAGAAGAGCTGAAATATACAGAAGAGGTCGAATACCTTCGCACCCTCTTCAAGAACACTGAAGTATATGAAATCAAAGAGGAGAATATAAGACATGAATCTAAACCCGTTCGAAATGATGAAGCAACTAGGGAGTTTGGAGAGCCGGATGAAAGCTATGAAGGAGGAGATTTCTAAGATCACAGCCGAAGGCTCATCCGGAGCAGGACTTGTCAGTGTCACACTGAACGGAGAATACCAGGTACAGAAATTCTCAATCAATCCTGTAATAATAGAAAAAAGCGAGAAGGACACGATGGAGGTCCTGATTCAAAGTGCGTTCAACGACGCATCACAGAAGATAAAGAAGATCTCGGAAGAGTTCATGATGAGGGAACTGCAGAACAGCGGACTGGGCGGGGTTAAGAATTGAACGCGATAGAAGACCTTGCCCGCCTGATAAAAAAACTTCCTGGAATGGGAGATAAATCCTCCCTCAGGCTCTCTTACCATCTTCTCAAGACCGATCCCACATTCAACAAGGCCCTCGGGGAAAGGATAGCGGCAATACAGGAGAAAATACATCCATGCCCTATCTGCGGAAGCTACACGGAGGATGAGATCTGCGAATACTGCAGCTCCCCACGGAGGGACAGGTCCCTTCTGATGGTTGTTGAAGAGAGCCAGGATGCGATCACAGTCAACCAGGCAGGAATCTACAACGGCTTATTCCATGTCCTCGGAGGCGCCATAAACCCGCTTGACGGCATAGGACCTGACAAGCTGAGGATAAAAGAACTGATAAAGAGAATCGATGAAGGGGCGTTCAAAGAGGTCATAATTGCGACAAATCCGACAGAGGAAGGGGACACGACGGCAATCTACATAAAGCGTCTTCTGGAGGACAGGGACATCACTGTAACGCGTCTTGCCTCCGGACTTCCAATAGGAGGAGACCTCGGCTATGCAGATAAGACGACGCTGATGAGGTCTTTGAAATCAAGAATCAGGCTCTAGCCCTTCATGCATCAGATGCAGGGAAAGGGAGATGAGGAACAGGACGGAAGAAGGGATTATCACATAGGAGGGACGGGCAAGCATAAGAAGCCGTCCTTCCGAAAGGATGGAACCTATGGACGGGTAGAGCACAGGAATGCCCGCTCCTAAGAAGGAGAGAGCAGCTTCCGTAAGTATCGAAGAGGAGAATATGCTGAGCGCCTGAGACAAGACCTCACCTCTCATATGTGGAATCACATGAAAAAGGGCGATCTCCCACCATCTCATACCTTCAGCTCTTGCATAAAGGACGAAATCCTCGTTCTCAATCATCTTGATACGGGAATATGCAGTTCTCGCGATATCAGGGATATGGGATATCCCTATCGAGACAATCAGGACAAGAAAACCCGGGCCGAATATCGAAGAGAGGAAAAGAGATAGTATTATCGAACTTATGCTCTTTATTGAGTCCGACAACAGCCAGGAGAAGAAGGAGACGATGCCGCTTCCTGCCATCAGGAAGGAAAGAAGGACTCCCAGGAAAACAGATATCAAAGTTATCACAAGAGCAAGTGTCATGGATATCAGAGCCCCCATGGAAAGACGGGAGAGGAAATCCCTTCCGTATATATCCGTTCCCAGAGGATGGGAGGATGAGAAGGGAGAAAGAGAGATGTCCGTATCGACCTCGGAAAAACTTGCAAAAGGAATGAACAGCAGGACCATGAAGACAAGAAGGGCAAGGCCCGAGAAGAATCTTTTCCTATCCATCAACCCCTCCTCTTCTGCTCATGCATGAAATCAGGATACGGGCGGCTATGGAAGTGATGGAGACAGTCAAGGCGATGAGCATTATGAGAATCGACACAGTCTGAGTATCACGAGCCAGAGAAGCTGAGACAATAAGGCTGCCAAGCCCTGGAAGAGCGAAAACAGTCTCTGTCACCGCAGAGCCCGCGATGAGGGAGGATACCGACTGGGAGGCAAGGGATAAAAGGGAAAGAGATGCAGGAGGGAAAGCCTCCCTGTAGATTATATCCTGCCACCCTTTCCCTCTTGCACGTGCTCCCAGTACATACTCCGAGCAAAGCTCCCTTCTCAGGCTTTTTTTCAAAACCCTCACATATAAGGCACCATGCATCAGAGCAAGGGACAGGGATGGAAGGAAAACAGTCCTGAGGTTCCCCGGCAAAGACAATGAGAGCGGGACGAAGCCACTTGTCGGGAAAAACGGTATGGATACAGAGAAGATGAGCATCAGGAGAATCGCTATCGAGAAGGAAGGAAGGCTCATGATAAACAAAACGAGGAGGTCACTCCCCCTGTCCCAAAGCCCCCTTTGCTTCTTCATCGCAGAGCATGAGGCCAGTATCGAGAGAGGAAGAGAGAGGATAAGGGTGAGAAGAAGAACCTCCACGGTAACAGAAAACCTCTTTGCGATAAGACTCCTTATCTCATAGCCCTGGATGTTCTTTCCCCAGTTGAAGGTGAAAAAGGATTTGAGGAATTCAAGATATCTTATGATGAACGGCCTTTCAAGCCCAAGGGACGAGGAGAGCTCCTTGACAGATGACTCGTCTGCACTCTCTCCCAGCACATAATAAGAGATGCTTCCTGAGGAGAAAGAGGAAAGGGAGAACACCGCAACCGACACGATCAGGAGAGAAAGAAATATGAAAATCAAATCCCTGAATAATCTATTATGTTTTTCTCTTAGCATTCCAGAAATGGTTACCATCCTCTATGATAATGCCATCTATTGTAGCCGAACAGGCGTTTACAGTGCTATAGTGCCCTGGCACGATCACAGGAACCTCATGCCAGAAATAATGCTGTGCCTCCTGCCATATCAAGGCAGCTTCTTCAATGCTTTCAGCTTTTGAAATCGATGAAAGTATCTCATCCTTCCTTTCATCCTCATACCATCCGGGATAGGAGGATGAAAGATAGAGCTTCATGGTGGGAAGGACGACGGATGAGAATGCGGAGATGAACATGTCATAGGATGAGCTGTCATTCCTCTTTTCCAGGAAACCCACCCAGTCCAGGACCGTTATCTCAACCTTGATTCCCACTTTTCTAAGCATGCCTTCTGCCGCAACTGCGATCTTCTCCAGATTCGAAAGATTGGATGTAAGGATTCTGAAAGGCCTTCCGTCATAAGCGGACATTGCCAGAGCCTCCTCTGCTTTCTTCAGATCCACATCCAGATAAGGATCCCCTGATACAGAGAAAAGGCTCTGCTCCTTCTCCATATAGTCTGAATGGACGTTATAACCAGAGGAGCCGTAACATGCCCTCATAAGGCCATCATAATCCAGGGCATATGCAACTGCTCTCCTGAAATCCGGGGAGGAGGAGAGCTTGCTTCTCTTGTTGAATACAAGTGCGATAGAACCGCTTTCCTCGCCACCAAGCAACCTTACATCCTCATTCTTTTCCAAATCGGGAATATCATAGCTCATGACATCATTGATGAAATCATAATCCCCCCTTTCAAGCCCGAGGCGGCGGGTGGTGGAATCAGGGACGACGCTGAAGACTATCTTATCAAAATACGCATGTTTATATCCGCATAGCGATCCATCATCATCTCCATACGCAGTGTATGAATCAAATTTCTCTAATGTTATGGCAGATCCGGGAGAAAAGGATGAGAGTACGTATGGCCCCGTACCGATTATCGAAGTCACAAGACCGTACTCATTCTCCTTCAAAGACCCCTCTTTCGCAATCACTGCGCTCTGCGGACTGGATGCCATCAGGTAAGGAAAGAGGAAGAGAGGATTCCCGCTCTCGATGAAGACCCCCGATTCTGTCTGAAAAAAGCGTGCATCCCCCACCATATCGGAAGCAGCCTCATAGCACTCTATGTACCTGTTCAAGGAGGAGGCGACATCCGATGGGGAAAGGGTCGAGCCGTCATGCATCTTCACGCCTTTCCTGATATCAATGTTCAGAGTGCGCCCATCCTTGCCAAGCTCATAGGAGGAGGCCAATTCCATCTCCAGCCTTCCATCCTCCAGGACGAACAGCTTCTCATATACAGATCCCACCAGGATGTCACGCAGAACCCTGCTTGTCGATTTCATGACATCAAGGGAATCGACATCCTGTGAGATTGCGATATTCAATACTTCATTACTCTTCTCCGAGGAACAGGAGATGAAGACAACAGAAACGACTAAGGCTAACAGTATTTTTCTCATCATATGAAATAAGGCCATCTCGCGATGGCCGCAAATCAAAGCTTATCTATGAGCATCGAGCACTTTCCACTGGGGATGGGAAGGGTCTTCTTCTTATCCTCATCGAGGATATGGATAGTGAAGTAATAAAGCTTCTCGCTTTCAAGCCTTATCTCCCAGCCACGTACGTTCTTATTCGAAAGTATCGTGATATTGTTCTTCTTAAGGGACAGCTTCTCTATGCCCATCTCCTCCAGGGCCTGCATCGTCCAGTAGACAGTCTTCCTCGGAAGAGAGATATCAAGCCCTACGATGTTTTCGATGACAAGGGTTATCGTGACAAGACCAAGCATTGGAAGATAGCGTTTCCTGTTCTCCACAGCACCATTTGCCGCACCCTCCGACTGAGGTCTGTAGATCTCATAAGTCTCACCCATCACCTCCTGGTCGGGATGAAGGGTATCGAGGATGTAATACAGATGCCTTATGGCGCACTCACGTGCGAAGATGAATGAATTGTAGTTCAGAAGACCTCTGATGACCATATATGTACAGAACGGGACGACACCACATCTGTATCCATCACCCTTGGCATCATAGTACCTGCTGTTCTTAGGAACCGTCGGGAACGGATTGTCCGTACCGAAAAGCGAATCATCCTTGAGCTCTTCTATAAGGAAGGATGCATATTCATCATTCGGGATTTCCGCAAGCATCGTATAGAAGGCTCCGATATGTGGGTTCCTTATTATGTTCTCGTTCTCATCAAGATCATAATAGAAGCGCGTCTCCCCGTCCCACATCATCCCGTTTATCCTGGTCTTCAGAGAGAAATATATCCTCTTATAGCGGAAGGCAAGCTCCTTGTCGTTCAGGATATCTCCGATGTTCGCCATATATAGGGCGGCCATTGCCACCATCGAATTGAAATCGACGGTATACTTAGCCCCTTCCCTCTCAAGGTCATGCATCTCTGTTGCAGCATAAGGGACGCTATATAGACCGTTTGGGGACTGGAAATTGTTTTTCAGCCACTCAAAATACTTTTCGATATAAGGAACAACATCCTTCAGCCTCTTCTTGTTTCCAATCTTATGGTAGAAGACGTATTCGACATAAGGGAACAGAGGAAGGGTAAGCCCCATCGGGTTGTCCTCGTTATATACAGGCTCAAGAGTATTGATGTCATACATCGATGCAATCGAACCGTCCTCCCCCTGCCTCGAGTAGAAGAAATCGACCATTGAATATGGGCTGTAGGTCTGATTACTGTACACAAGAAAAAGAGAAGAGAGCATCACATCAAAAAGTTTTATCGTGGAACTTGACTCATGCGTATAGAAGCCCTCTTCAAAATTCGGATTGTCTTCCTTCGTCTTCCAGAGTTCATCTATCCACACCCAGGTCCTGTCGTACATATCAACAAAATCCTGATCGTAGAAATGTATTCTTGGCACAAAATCTTTAACCACTTATTTATTCCTTTTAATTGATGAAAACCAACAATTTTTGACCTTATGACTCATTATATAGAATAATTCATAAACATGATAAAGTCAAACAATTTTTTCTGGTACCTTTTTCTTGATATATAAGAAATTAAATGGATTATGTTAATTTTTTTGCTATTGACAACAGCTTAAGAGAAAATATATATTCCCTTCTCGATTATATCGATATCGAAATCAAAGCCGTCCCCATAGCTCACAATCTCACCATCCACATGGCTGTAGACACCACCCAGAGGACATGAGAGTCTCACGCTTCTGGTCCTGTAGCCTTCGAAATCCTTCTTATCTTTCAGATGGGTCCCTCTGAGGAACCTCAGCACAGCAAGGATCAGGGAAAAACGTGTGAAAGGATGGATCGTGTACATCAGGTCGAAATATCCGTCATCAACAACCGCATCGGGGGCTAGGATGAATGTCGAGCCCATCCTCCTGCCTATGCTTATGGAGATCTGCTGGGTGCTGACCTTCCTTTCCTCCCTTTCTGTCTTGATTACAATCTCATAGGGCTTTGGAGGGGAGAGCATTATCCGGATGAAGGCAAGGACATAGCTGATGATGCCGTTGACCTTCTTGAAATCCATGGCGAGAAAGGTGACAAGAGGCTCAAAACCATAACCGTTGCCGTTGAGGAAATATCGTCCATCCGGATACCGACCACCTTTGACGATGCCGACATCCACATAGCGTCCATCCCCTTTGATTATCTTGGAGACAGAATCCTCCAGCCTTCCTTTTATCCCGTAGTTCCAGGCTATGTCGTTTCCTCTTCCTATCGGGATTATGCCCATCTTCACCGCCTTGCCGCTTCTCATGATCCCGTTCACGACCTCGTTCACCGACCCGTCCCCGCCGCAGGCGATTATCGCTGAATATCCACTGTTCGCTCCCTCAAGTGCAAGTTCGAAGGCATGCCCTTCCCTCCGGGTGTATGAAATATCGATGCTCTTCCCGTTTTCAAGGAATAGATTCCTTATCGTCTGAGCCTTCGCCCTTCCCTTTCCCTTTGATGAGTTCGGATTTATTATCAATAGATATTCTGCCATATCATATATTCTAACATATGAAAGAGGCGAAAAACAAATTATAGCCATAAGAGAATTTCGTTGTGCTATAATTTCCAAATATGGAAAAGAGAATCTTACATGGCGTGAAAGCCATAATACCAGGAAAAAGCGATACGGTGGACATCTTCATAGAAGATGGCATGATTAAAGAGACCAGGAAAAGCGATAAGGAAACAGGGCTGACGGCGATCCCCGGCTTCATAGATACACATATCCATGGCTTTGCAGGATTCGGAACGGAAGATGCAAGAACAGAATCCATTTTGAATATGAGCAGGAACCTCATAAAGTATGGAATCACCTCGTTCTTTCCTACAATCTACACAGACACCCTGGAGAGGATGGAGAAGGACATCATCGCAATCAGGGATGCCATGGGAAAGGAGGAAGGGGCTGAAATAAAGGGCATACACATCGAAGGCCCGTTCATAAGCCCAAAGAGGATCGGAGCCCAGAACCCGGAAGGACAGAGAAATCCGGACAAGGCTCTTTTCAAGCATTTTACAAGTCTTGCTCCAGGAAGGATAAAGGCCATGACGGCCGCCCCGGAACTCGAAGGGTTCGAAGATCTTTTAGAGGCGGCAGAAGAAGAGGGGGTTGTAATCCTTGCAGGACATACTGATGCGACATTCTCAGACATGAAAAAAGCACATGGAAAAGGTCTGAAGCATGCAACACACCTGTTCAATGCGATGAAAGGCCTCCATCACAGGGAGCCCGGGGTTGTAGGGGCGGTATTTGCATTCGACGACATGAACACAGAAATCATAACAGATGGACTGCATGTGCATCCTGAGGTCGTAAAACTGACGCTTAAGATAAAAGGAAGCGGAAAAGTGATTGCGATAACAGACTCCCTGCGTCCGACAGAACAGACAGACGGAGAGGCTCTCGCAAACGGAGTGCCTGTCGTGATAAAGGACGGGTTATGGGTCACAAAAGGAAAGGAGGACCTGATCCAGGGCTCATCGCTGACGATGTATAAGGCTTTCCAGAACCTTCTTTCATGGGGAATCGATATTGAAGACGCCGTCCTGCTCACATCCGAAAACGCAGCAAGAGTATACGCTCTTGACGATGTGGGAAGAATAGAGGTAGGAAAGAAGGCGGATATCATATTGCTCAATGAAGACAATACGATAAATGAAGTAATCAGAGGTTGACCAGAGATGTGGTATGACAATTTGAATGAAAAAAGGATGTGGGAGATCTTTGAAGAGATCTCAAGAGTCCCGAGAGAAAGTGGAAACGAAGAGGGAATAAGGAACTTCCTCCTCTCCTGGGCGGAGAAAAACGGATTCAGGGCAGATAGGGACGGGATTGGAAACGTATTCATCTATGCCGATGCGACAGAAGGATATGAAAACGTCCCTCCCCTTGCACTTCAGGGACACATGGACATGGTATGTGTGAAAAGAGATGGAAGCTCCCATGATTTCACAAAGGACCCGATAGAAATAGAATATGATGGAAAGTTCATAAAAGCCAAGGATACGACCCTTGGCGCAGACAACGGGATTGCGATTGCAATGACCCTTGCCCTCATCTCAGATCCGGAGAGCCAGCACGGCCCGATCGAAGGCATCTTCACAATCAGCGAGGAAACAGGACTTACAGGGGCATTCAACATCGATCCTGAGAAAGTGAAGGCAAAGAGAATGATCAACCTCGACAGCGAGGAGGAAGGCATCATCTACATAGGGTGTGCAGGTGGTGTTGACCTCGATTCAAAGATCACATTCAAAAGGGAGGAGAACCCATACAGCAACGGCTATAAGATCGAAGTTGCCGGTCTCCTTGGAGGACACAGCGGAGGAGAGATCGATAAGGAAAGGGGCAACGCCATAAAGATCCTCGCACGCGCTCTCAAGAACATAGGGAAGTTCAGCCTGGCAGAAATCTCCGGAGGAACGAAGAGGAATGTGATTCCATCCTATGCATATGCAGTAATCTCGACAGACAGCAGGATTGAAAAGAAGATAGCAAAGGTTGAGAAGCAAGTGCAAAACGAGCTTAAGAATGCGGACCCCGGCATAAGGATCACAATCACACCTGTCGAAAATCCTCAGTACATAATCCCTGGCAAAAAAAAGAAGAAGATAATCGATGCCCTCTTTACAGCACCTCATGGGGTGAAGACCATGAGCACTACGATCAAAGGCATAGTCGAGACTTCAAACAACCTGGCGATAGTAAGCACTCAGGAGGACTCCCTCTGTGTAGTCAACTCTATAAGAAGCAACATCGCATCAAGCAAGGAGAACCATCTTGATACGCTGAAAACCCTTTATTCATCTTTCGGATTCAAGAACACAGAAAGCGATGGATACCCGGAATGGGAACCCGATCCGGCATCCCCTTTCCTCAAAGAGGTAGATAAGCTCTATAAGGAAATCATGGGAAGGAAAGCAAAGGTTACGGCAATCCATGCAGGTCTTGAATGCGGGATAATCAACAAGAGGATAAAGGGGATGGATTCCATATCCATCGGGCCGGACCTGTTTGACGTCCATTCGGTAAACGAACATATCATCGCAGAATCGGCAGAAAGGGTTTACGACTTCTTGAAAGAGATGGTCAGAAGACTCGGATGAGGAAAATAATCGCCGTACTTGGATACGGTACGAAAAGCCCTCAAAGCACTTTCACATACCCTGCAGACACAATCAATGCAGGGTATGCATCATCGATCATAAAAGCCGGTGCCCTGCCAATGCTCATCCCATCCACACTTGATGAGGAGACAATAAGAAGCACTGTGGAGAGAATTGATGCCATTCTCATCCCTGGAGGTGGAGATATCTGCCCCTCTCTATATGGAGAGGAGGAAAGAGAGTACACGCTCTCACCCAATAAAGACAACGACCTCTTCCAGATGAAGGCGATAGAGGAAGCTCTGAGACTAGGGAAACCCATACTCGGCATCTGCCGTGGCCTTCAGGTCCTGAACGTCTTCTTCGGCGGCACTCTCTATCAGGATATCGGGAAAGAAAGACAAAAGAGCCTAAGACATTCCCATCTCGATATCCCTGAAGGATATGCACACAGCATCTCAATTACTGAAGGGAGTTTTCTATATGAGGCTGTAAAAGAGAAGAAGATGGAAGTCAACTCCCTGCACCATCAGGGAATAAAGACACTGGGCGCCGGCCTTGCTGCAACAGCTGAAAGCCCAGATGGTCTTGTAGAAGCCATAGAGAACAGGGAAAATAGGATAATGGCAGTGCAATGGCATCCTGAAGCCCTTGTCATGAAAGGGGATGGGAAGGCCCTTGGCATATTCAAATTCTTTATTAGTTTGCTGGAGTAAGACATGCAGAAGCTCAACCTGTTCAACCCTCTGACATATAAAAGAGAGGATTTCTCATTCAATGAACTGCTGAAGAAGATCCTTTTATCGGAAAAAGGCAGTGATTCCTTCATACTCTACCGTTTCTCATACAATGATACGGGATGTATTTTCACCCGCCTCGATTCGGGATTCAAAACCCCTCTTACAGAGCAAGAGAAGGAGAGGATTGAAAGCGGACGCTCTCCTATGATAAGAGAGGATGAGGACACATCGATTCCAGAAGGGAGATACTACTTCGAACAATATCCTGATTTAAGCGAGGAGGAACTGCTTCCCTTCACCTTCGCATCCATTACGGCGGCAAAAGGTGGAGAGGACAGGCTTTATGTGCGGCTCTACAAGGAAAACGAGCTCGAATGCGTAATGCAGGCATTCCGCCCTTGTACCCGTTAACTGTTTTAGGTATATTCATTTTATGCACATAGAAAATCTGGGGCCGAGCCTTAACAGGCTCAGGCTGGAAAACGGCAATGAGATAATCCTTATTGGAACAGCACATATATCAAGTGGAAGTGTGGAACTCGTAGAAAAGACAATCGAAGAGGAGAATCCCGACAGAATCTGCATAGAGCTCGATGAGAGCAGGATGAAGAGCAAGAGCGATAAGCAGAACTGGGAGAATATGGATATCCGAAAGGTCTTCAAGGAAGGAAGAGGGTTCTTCCTCCTTGCGAACACCGCTTTAGCATCATTTCAGAAAAGAATGGGAGAGCAGACGGGTATAAAGCCGGGAGAGGAGATCCTTACAGCGGCAAAGATTGCAAAGGAAAAAGATATTCCACTCTCACTCTGCGACAGGGAGATACAGGTTACATTCAAAAGGGCCTGGGCGAAATCGAGCCTCTGGAACAAATGCAAACTGCTTTCGACCTTGATTTCAGCAGCCTTCTCAGACGAGAAGATATCGGAAGAGGATATTGAAGAGCTGAAGAAGCAGGATACACTTGAATCGATGCTAAGCGAAATTGCAAAGGAACTTCCAACAGTGAAAGAGGTTCTCATAGATGAAAGGGACAGGTACCTTGCAACCAGCATCTATAAGACAGAAGGAAAGAAGAAAGTCGCAGTCATAGGTGCAGGACACATGGGCGGAGTGATCAAAACCATCGGGCAGCTCGAAAAAGGTGAGATCTCTGATGATACAAGTGAGATCGCATCGGTTCCCGAGAAGAAGAAAGGTTCCAAGGCTATTCCCTATATCGTCCCCACCCTCATCGTGCTTCTTGTCGTCACAGGTATTCTTTTAAACGGCTGGGACCAGGGGCTTCTGATGTTCCTGTACTGGATGATCGCCTGCGCAGGTTGCACGCTGCTAGCATCCATCATCGCACTTGCCCATCCATTGAACGCACTGCTCTCTGCCCTGACAGCACCATTCTTCGCCCTGAATCCAGTCCTTGGGGTCGGAATGTTCTCCGGTATTTTCGAAGCGACATTCAGAAAGCCGAAGGTCGGGGACTTCGAGAAGATGACAGATGATGCAGGAACGCTCAAAGGATGGTACAGAAACAGGATACTGCATGCCCTTGTCGTGTTCTTCCTATCTTCAATCGGTAGCATGATAGGAACATTTGTTGCATTCCCGATGCTGATTGCAAATCTTTGAAGACATCAAATCCAGCTGTCATAGATAGCTGGATTATTTTTCCTTTCTTAGGACCTCCTGCAATACAAAAAGAAGAGGAAGGGAGGAAAGGGCGATTGTATGCGTCCCTAGAATCGTGCTAGAAAGGGCACAAAGGATGCCACCTGTGACAAACGTCAGGATAAGTCCTCCATGGTACAGGGACCTCTTCATCGCACTCCTATCCCCGTTTGCAAATGCAGTATACATCGCAGACCCGAAACCCCTGAGATGAGCTGTACAGAAAAGGGTGGACATAGCCACGCCTCTGGCCTCCCTGAAGCTGTTGAACTGCATGCTGCTTATTATTGCAATAACCACGTGGTACACCGTATACGATGTATCGGAAGGGAGAAGGGAAAGCAGAAGAAGCAATACTATCTCAGAGCCAAGGAGAATCGGAATCCAAAGTCTTCCCAGTTTTTCAATGAACATCTGTGAAAAGAAGGTTCCGATGAAAAACGCACTGATGGGAATAAGAACAGCAACCGCCCCATCTACATCACACTCAGCGATATTGAGTGCGAGAATAAGGAGATTGGCTGTCTCTGCGTTTGCAAAAACACCCCCTTTGAGGAAATAGGAATAGGCACCCATGAATCCTCCGGAGAGCATCAGAAGCACAAATGTATGATAACGGTGACTGGGAGAGACCTCATCTTTCATACGTATCAATATAGCTGAAAACAAAAACAGTGTGAATATTGTGCTATTCTAGTAGAAAGCAAGGAGGAAGACTTATGTTTGGAGAGAAAAACTTAAGGAAGTAATAGACTTTGACAGGGACGAGGGATATCTTCTCCGTGAAAAACTTATCGAAAACGGATGGCAGGTCATACATGACTTCCATGATGGAACCATACTCTCGAAATTCGACAACTACTATAGAGAGGAGACGATAGCCTTCCTGGACGACTATACCAAGGGATACGAGTACATCGCATTCCATTCAAAAGGATACGCATCTGCTTTCATATCTTATGCAGTAGAGAAGAACTCCCTGGATGACCTCTATTTCAGAACCGCAAGGGAAAACACGATAGAATGGTATCCAGTGAGCGAAGTTGTCCTTATCGATGGCACGCCCGCCTTCATAAAACATCACCACATCCCGGATCTCGAAGCAGAAGGGTATCGAAAGAAACATCTTGAAGAAAGCCCGAACCTCAGGATGAAGGATCTAAGTGAAAAAATAAGGGCATATTGCGATGTGAACGACATCAAGCTTGAAAATACAGATATCTTCTACATCGCAAGAAGAATATGCAACCAGGTAGTCGTCTATGAGAGGGATGATATAGCGCAAATAGGCATCCTGATAGAAGAAATACTGCAGAGGAAAGTCAAATACGCAGACAGGAGCACGACATTCAAAGCCGTCATGACCAGAACAGCATGTTCAAGCGTATACGTATCGGCAAAAGATTTCAAAGAAGCAAGAAAAGCCGCAGAGAGGTATTTTTCAAAAAACGATGACTTCTACAGCGAGGAGAACATCAGCATACATACCCTTGAAAACTGGGAAGTGGTTGTGGATGACGAAGTAGAGAAATAAAGGGACCGCAGGCATCCGCCTGCAGCCCCAGGGGGGAGGGATTCTTTGCACTAAATGACTTTATATTCTTTCAGAAGCTTTTCGATATCCGTACCCTTGATTTTATCCAGGGCCATGGATAGCGCCATCCTTTCCTTGAAACCAAGCTCCATTTCCGTTATGGGTTTTCCATCCCTGAGCTGTACAGTAGCACTAAGAAGATCCCTGACATCATAGCAACTCCCCCATACCTCAGGAACAGCCCTGTCGATATTCAATAGAGAATACACCGCCTCCATTCCTGTCCGCATTGAATACTCGGTTGTGAATATGGTATCCCTTCTTGTTTCCGCAAACTGTCCAAGGAAGGCAAAATTCACAGCCCCACAGGGAACGACATCGGGACGGTCACCTTTTGCCCTCGGCATGAAGAATGCTGTGATATACGGCATCATCACAGGAACTGTGTTGCAGCTCTTCTCAGAATACTCTTCGATTTTATCGAGAGGGACTCCAATATGGTAAAGCCACTCCTGGCAGATCTCCTTTCCCGTTGCATCCTTCATGGCCTTCTTTATGTAGTCCCCTTCCCTGTCGAAGAAAAGACCATAGAGCCAGACGACACATTCATTCTTCTTCTGAGCTCTGAACTGAGGCTGTCTGTTGATCGTCCAGCTAAGAAGCCAGGAGGAATCCTTTACGGTAACTATTCCGCCGGTAACGACATTGCCGGAGAAAGGATCCCTTTTGCAGATGTTCTTTATGTAGGGGATGATGTTATCATCGAGTGTCGTCACGGTTGCACTCATCCATGTCGTCTCTTCAGGTTTCGAGCAGAACTTATATGGATTGCCGAAAGATCGATCCTGGGCTGCAATCTTCATCCACAGGTCCCAGCCTCCACCTTCTTTTATCCCGGGTTTATATGATGCAGCTTCATTCTGACTGCCATAGGTTGAGTTCTCCACACAACCACCAAGGGTGATGAATGCCAAATCATCCTTTGTGAGAATGATAGAACGTTCCTTATCTCCTTCGATGATATCGATACGCTTTGCAATCTTCTCATCCCCCTTTGCTTCGAATATGACATCCACCACCCTGGTGTTGTAATGGAAAGAGACATTGTTCTTCTCAAGATACCTCACAAGGGGTAGTATCATGGATTCGTACTGATTGTATCTTGTGAATCTCAAAGCCTTGAAATCAGGAAGTCCTCCCACATGATGGATGAACCTCTTGATATACAGTTTCATCTCAAGAGCGCTATGCCAGTTCTCAAAGGCGAACATGGTCCTCCAGTAAAGCCAGAAATTGGAATCCAGGACCTCCTTGTCGAAGAAATCGGTGATCTTCTTATCTTCAAGAACCTCATCAGGAGTGAAGAAGAGGCGCATTATCTCCAAAGCACCCTTGTCGCTTATATTGAATTTCCCATCCGTATGAGCATCCTCTCCCCTGTTCACCGTCGCCCTGCAAAGTGAATAGTTCGGGTCTTTCTTATTCAACCAGTAGTATTCATCAAGTACAGAGACGCCATCCGTCTCAATCGAAGGGATCGAGCGGTAGAGGTCCCACATCACCTCGAAATGATTATCCATCTCACGACCACCGCGCATGATGTATCCCAGCCCTGGATGGTCATATCCATCGCATGCACCACCTGGTATAGGGTCCCTCTCATAGATGTGGATTCTCTCTCCGGACATCTGTCCATCCCTTATGAGATAGCATGCTGCAGTCAGGGCGGCAAGCCCTGTTCCGACAATATGAGCGCTCTTTCCTTCCACACCAAGAGGTTTCTCCGGATGTGCGAACGCCTCATAGTTCCCACTTGCGTAATACATTTGTTTTCCTCCGTATTTCATCTATGAGCTAAGACTAATGGAGAAAAACACGAGGGGAAATGGACATAAACAGGCATATGTCTGAAAAACAGACACATGAACAGAATTATCTAAGGCTCGATTTCCTGATCAGATCAACAAGGTCTCCCTTCTTAAGGGCGGCTATCTCATGCAGCTCAAAAAGGATCTTCTCGTCCATACTGCTCTCAAGCCACAGGGAAACAAGACCGAAAAGGACCGCTTTCAGATATTGTACGACAATGAACCTGTCGCCATCGGAAAGCTTCTCACTGTTCTCAATGGTATCGATATACAAAGATACTACGTGCTCAGAGACACGCCATAGGGACTGCTCGAATATCGAGCGGTTCACCGATGAATATATATTGCGCACGGCATTCTTATGTTCAAGGGCGAAAGAGATCGCTTTCTCAAGGCAATCCTCCAAAGACCTCGGCTGGGACTGCTCTTTTATTATCACCTGGGCGTCTTCTTCGATTATGACTTCCAAAAGCGTAGGGATATCCTTGAAATGGTAGTAGAACGTATTGCGGTTCATTCCACACTTCTCAACGATATCCTTGACGGTGATCTCATTCAACCTCTTCTGGTTCAGAAGCTCCAGAAAAGTCTCTTTTATAGCATTTCTTGTTAAATTAGCCATACAAACAAACTCTTTGCATCAATGCTTTATGTTGAATGCCCCTACAACAGCGCTTTTCACGCTCTTTACCAAGACCAGGGACTCAGAGCTCTTCCTGCCCTTAATGTAAGGAGAGATGACTAAATCGAAACCAAGGTCCGCAGCCGCCTTGTGCTTCCGCTCTATGAAAGGAACATTACGCACTTCTCCTGCAAGGGAAAGCTCTCCGAAAGATACAAGTTTGACAGGAAGGCTCCTGTTGATCTTGGAACTGTAAAGGGCCAGAGCAAGAGGAAGCTCAATTGAGACATCATTTAAACGCACACCTCCTGCAACATTCACATAGATATCCTGATCTGAGAGCTTCAAGTCCGTATGACGCTCAAGGATGGCGGCAATCCTGGAGACCCTTGCAATGTCTATCTTATCTGAATAAATTCGCTGAAGTCCGCTCTTTGCAGGAACTACAAGGGCCTGGATTTCGACAACGAAGGCCCGTGTGCCTTCGACAATGGATGTAAAGGCGATACCGGGAGGAAGAGAATCATCCCCGCGGGATGAAAGAAAGACCTCCGACGGGTCCTTAAGCCCGTGAAGCCCCATCTCATCCATCTCAAAAAGACCGATTTCATCCACAGAACCGAACCTGTTCTTCGCCGCTCTGAGAAGTCTTATACCGTTCTCAGCACTTTCAAAATACAAGACGGTATCCACCATGTGCTCTACGATCTTAGGCCCTGCGATACTGCCGTCCTTGGTGACATGCCCGACAAAGAATATCGAGCAACCCAACCGCTTTGCTATATTGGACAGCACAAGGCAGCATGTCCTTATCTGATTGGGAGACCCCTGCATGGAGGGTACAGAAGAAGAGTAGAGGGTCTGAAGACTGTCTACGATTATGATCTTCGGAACAAGCTTCTCAATCGTTTCCTCAAGGATTTCAAGCCTTGTATCACAGAATATGGAGATGTTTGAAAGATTCAGGCCGAGCCGCTCTCCTCTCAGCTTCACCTGGGAAGGGGATTCCTCTCCGGAGACATAAAGAACATCATTTGTCGTTGAGAGGAAGGAAAGCATCTCAAGCATGAGGGTTGACTTACCGATACCGGGCTCTCCTCCTATCAAGACGGAGGAAGGAAGCATCACACCTCCTCCAAGCACCCTGTCAAGCTCGTCAAATCCTGTTGAAAGACGGATGGCGTCATCAGAGTGTATTTCAGATAGTTTCCTTACCTTGTTATCCAGACTTGTCGATGGTGCTCCCATCTTGCTTTTATTAGGAGCACTAACTATTTCTTCTTCAAACGAATTCCAGCTGTTGCACTCAGGACAGCGCCCCATCCATTTGGATTCGGTATGCCCGCATTCAGAGCAGACATACCTCTTCTGAACCTCTTTCAAAACGACTCCTTAGAAGCTTAAAAGCTCAACATTGAATATGAGGTATGAATTAGGAGGGATCACCCCAGGATAACCATACTCGCCATAGCCTAGTTCAGGAGGGATTATAAGTGTCCTCTTCTCCCCCTTCTTCATCGTCTGAAGGGCCTCGTTCCAGCCTTCAATAACCTGGCCTATCCTGAATGTCGCAGGCTCTCTACGGGCCAAAGAAGAATCGAAAACCCGCCCGTTCAAAAGGCTTCCTTCGTAATGGACGGTTACGTTCTCCCCGTATTTCGGAGACTCATTCCCTGTTCCTTCCCTCTCTATGACATACATCAGCCCTGTGTTTGTCGTAACAGCATCCGGATAGCGGTTCTTTATTTCCTGAAGTACGGCCTTTCTTTCCATCTCAGCCTTCTCTGCCATCTTTTTCTCCGCATCCTGGACATATTGGTCGAAGGCAACACCTGAAGTATCGAAAGCATTGGCCTCTTCTCCAACTCTTATGATCTTCACACTCTTGATCTTATCACCCTGCTCGATCCTGTTTACCACATCCTGTCCTTCTACGACATGTCCGAATATAGAATGCTTTCCATCAAGCCATGGAGTCGCCACGTGTGTGATGAAGAACTGACTTCCATTGGTATTAGGACCGGCATTTGCCATTGAAAGGACACCTGGACCTGTATGGCGTAGGGAAGGGTCGAACTCATCAGGGAAACGATAGCCGGGACCACCTGTGCCATCTCCTTTAGGGCAGCCACCCTGGATCATGAAATCCTTGATTACACGATGAAAGCTCAAGCCATCGTAAAGAGGAGTGCCCATATGGTCGAGATTCAGATTCCCCTCTGCAAGACCGATGAAGTTGCAAACCGTCATCGGACACTTCTTGTATTCAAGTGAGACAAGTATTTCACCCTTGCTTGTGTTTATAAGAGCATAAAGCCCTTCTTCTAATTTTGTTACATCCATAAATAATTCCTTATATTATAAATAATTACTCTTCAAATAAATCGTCTCCGTTACTCAAATAGGCATAAATCCTCTCAAGTTCCTTCTGTGTGCGGAAACGTACCATAAGACGACCTCTGTTCAGTGTTCCCTTTATTTCCACCTTCGCACCGATGGCATTGATGAACTTCTCCTCGGCAAGAAGAACCTCAGGGTCCTTACCCTTCTCCTTCTTCTTCTGAACAATCTTTCTTCCCTTGTTGTAATCATCAGCAAGGGCTTCGGCTTCCCTTACAGATAGATCACCTTCCACTATCTTATTCCTCAGAAGCATCTGGTCTGAAGGATTGACAAGAGATAGGATCGCCCTAGCATGCCCACTTGTAATAAGACCTGAAATAAGATCATCCTTGATTGTATCGGGAAGATTTAGAAGCCGGATGGAATTTGTAATTGCGGAACGGGATTTTCCGACCTTTTTTGCAACTTCCTCCTGTGTATATCCAGATTTTTGAATCAGATACTGATAAGCAAAAGCCTCTTCAACTGGATTCAGGTTCTCCCTCTGCACATTCTCAATCAAGGAAACTTCCATTCTCTGAATCTCTCCAAGATTCTTCACTATGCTTGGAATGTTCTTAAGGCCCGCAATCTGCGCAGCTCTGAATCTTCTCTCTCCTGCTATAATTGAAAACTTTCCAGGTGCATATTCCTCCACAATGATGGGCTGTATGACACCTTGGCTTTTAATTGATTCAGCAAGATCATTCAAGGAATCCTCGTCGAATGATTTTCTAGGCTGGTTTGGATTTGCCATTATCGAGGAT
>DVIF01000088.1 GCA_018711525.1 Candidatus Ornithospirochaeta stercorigallinarum | reverse complement strand
ATGCAACAGTCTTACTATTATCTGAAATATGATGCTGAAATAAGACAAAAACATGGCAGCAAGGCCAAGACTACGACCAGTCCAATAAAAACAGGCAACAAACACACCGGAAAATGCAACAACCATTCTGATTTCCTCCTGCTTCAAGCATATTCTGACAGGGGCCACACAGCACAAATGCTGGTGTATACGAGAATGGGTGTTTCATCTTTGAAAAACAGTGTTTCAGCGACTGACAAGTGATTATTAAACTCGATTCCGTTCATATGCAATCGTATTTCCAAACTCTGCAACATAGAAATACAGGAGGAAAAAGTTACTTAGTATTTCAAAAGTCCTGTCTTTGTTGCACCTTTTTGGCTGACAATTGAAATCGCAACATGGCATCTTTCTTCTGAAACATATTTCAGCCCTCTTGCAATTACTTTTCCTTTGTGTTAAACGTTATATCAGCGAAGCAGATACGATACTGAAGCAGAAAACTTGTGGGAATGTGCTGGAAATATATGTAGGGCTGGGGTTCGAGCCCCGTCTCTCACGAATTCGAATAAGTCCTTGCACAGCAAGGACTTATTTCATTTTCGAAGGGTCGATTTTGTTGGAATTCTGACCAGATTCTGACCAAATTCTGACCAATTGAGAGTCGGACTTCCGTCTTTTGCAACGTATTTTCCAAAACTAAGTACTACTTACGACGCAATTTCCACATTACAACTAGCATAGGAGCGAAGTATGAAGTACAGGAGAAAGTACACTCTTTATTCTGTTTTGAATGCAAAAGGCAAGAAGGTTTGGTACTTCCGAATTTATGTACAATCCGAAATTTTTGAACACAAAATCCGCCATTTTGAAACGAAATCCAGCTATTTTGAACATTTTTTATCTTTGTTTAAGCGTTTCAACCTTTGTTTTATCGTGTTTTCTCAGAACAATTCCAGCTGCATAGAAGCTTCCTCATCGGATTGCGAATCGCCCTCTTTTATAGGGATGTTCATGTTCACAAACTCTCTTTCTACGAGATACTCTTTAAACGTTTTAAACGATATTAAATAAACGCTTTTCAACGGTTTTAAATCTCGGATCAGACGTTGCGGTGCGATGTTGAGAATCCTCGCCCAATCGCCCACTGAAGCTTCATCGGGAAGTCCCAGGCTATCTATGTCATAGTAGTCACGCACTACGGTCTCACCCTGGGGAAGATCATCATACTCATATGTCCTATCCTTCTCCAGAATCCCGTCTATGGCTGTTATCGGATAACGCTTCGTGATAAGCGCTTTGACAGCACTAGAGATGTTATACCCCATGGCTGCAGCATACACACCGGAGAGCTCCCTGCGGCTCATGATGTAATGATATGTCTCCTCGTATCTCTCCTGTTCGGCATTGATATAATCCATGACGGCCTTATGCGTTATGCGATAGTCGCCATCTATGAGGAAAGCATCCAGCTCATAGCTGAATATCGCATAGCGGATCTGGCCGTAGGTCTTGTTGAGAACCTTCTGCACCTGACGGGTGTTGAGAAACAGGAAACCCTGCCGGGCATAGTAGTCCAGCAGGGAAAGGTTATTATGGCCAACAACAAAATGGTTTGCTTCTTCAAAGAAGAGGTCCAGAGTGTCTTCCATCTCTTCCCCTTACAGCGTACTCAGATCGAAAGGCTGGTTCTCCATCGCCCCGGTGAGCTTGTTGCGTACATAGAGCAGGAGACACTTCTTCGTGGAGACTATCTGCTTGGCATCGTCTATGATATCCATTGCCTTCTTCCACCTGTCATCGCTAATATTGTATTCACGGAGCTTCAGGACGCTCTTCACATCTATGCGACCCTGGCGGAGTCTGAATGCAGCTGAGACGATTGTCCTGAGCTCCGGGTTTGAATCCTTGGTGAGTTCATCCAGATAATCGTCTATGAGCTGTTTTGCAACCTGGATCTGCTCGTTGAACGTGAGAATCACCTCATGTTAAACGTTTGGACAAATGCCCTTCCTTCCTGATTCTCCACCACTTTAGAAATCAAGAATTTATCCAATAAAATCATATAGCAATGATGAAGGCTTAGAACAGCCTCCTGGAGTTTTTGGTCGTCTTCAAGAGCCTTTACATTCAGACCAGCATTCTTACAATCAGAAAAAGAAAAATGCCTGTTATGAGAAAACGCATCTTTGTGATTCAAGAACACTTTTATTATATTGTCCACGTTAATTTTAGGATTAGCATCTTTCAGCCATTTTTTCGCCAACTGCTCCGACCATTTAACCGCATTCTCACACTCCAATAAGAATGTTGGGTTATATTTTGAGAATATAACCTGCCATAAACCAAGGGAAGATGGGTGTTCTTTTATATCTTTTACGGCACGCTCGAATTCTTCCTTAACTGTCTGGCATGCTATGCCGCCCATCTGAGGATCTATGGGACCGAGGGAAGACTCCTTGCCCATAATTATTTCCTTGCACGCCATAGCCATCATCGTTCCTGCAGACATTGAAAGCTGAGGAATAAATGCTCTGATATTTCCATCGAACATATCCTTCAGATACTCGACTATGCTTTCCGTTGCGGCAATATCGCCTCCAGGAGTATGAAGAATCAAATCAAGTCCTTTCTTCCTATCCAATTTATATACTGACGACATGAATGCGTTCTTATCCTGCTCATCTATGGAGACATGCGGAGCATCAGGTTTCTTCATCCAACCTGAATAATATGCAATTATATTGCGGCCTGTAATCTTACAGATATCACGCATATATTTGATACGCATTTCCTTCAATACGTTTGCGGTGTTGGTACTATTATCAACAATGTCCAGTATTTCACTCCAGTTCGGCATTCCAGCCTCTCCCCTTATATGCTTGCTTTTGTCGCTGTCGTATATTTTGAGTAATCGTAAATGGAAAACTTCTTATACAAGTCTCCAGATTTCTCCCATTTTCCTGTTATCATTCCACTGTCACTGGAAAAGGATATATTGCCGTCTTTCATTATCTCTTCATATTGCGTTACCAAAGAGACCTCTTTCTTACACTTTTCCATATTCCTTCTCCTTATATTCTGCCTCGTAATTAATGTATAGTTTAGAATCCCGAAGCCGTCAATTATCGACTTATAAAAAAAAATCGATTTAAGCCACCTTTTTCTCTTAAATGTGAAATTATACCACTTTCTGGGTGACCCCCCGTTTAAAACGTTAAATAAACGCCTTTTAAACGGTGTTTTCATTAAACGCACAGACATGCGAATCGGAAAACAGTGAAAAATACGTTCCTTCCCATGTGAGAGCATGGATGTAAGGAGGATTTCATGCCGAATCCAAGCAACACCAAACTAATCCGGCTGGAGATCGCCAAGACGGGCACTTTCGGCGCCCAGGGCTCGATCATCACGGCAGAGGATCTGAAAGAGGTCGTAGAGACCTTCGACGGGAAATGCCCTGTGTCACTCGGGCACTACATGACGAAGCAGGACTGGTGGCCGCAGTGGGGAAACGTCGAGAACATCGCCCTTGAGGAGAGGGAGAACGGAGAAGCGATACTCATAGGGGACATCTCTGTGAACGAAGTGCTCTACGAGGCCATGAAGGAAGGATTCTATCCGTCCTGGTCCGTCTCCATTCCGCAGCGTGCGGCAGACGGGAAACGCTATCTGCACCACCTCGCATTCATCGGAGCGACCCCGCCCAAGATCAGGGACCTCAAACTCTTCAGCGTAGCCGACGGCACCGCTCCTGAGAACTCGATCAAGGTCGAAGGGGAAGGCTTCAGCTTCGAGGACTACGCTTCATACTCCTATGCGGACATGGGGATAGAAGGCTTCCAGGAAGCTGAAGAGGAGAAACCTGGGAAGCAGGAGAAGGAAGATGAGAAGCCAGAAGAGCCCAAAGAGGAGAAAGAAGCAGGAAAGAACGAATCCGGTAAGGACGATTTTGCAGACAGTCCAGCTATGAAGACAGCAAGGAAGATCTTCAACTCGGCCATCAAGAGCAAGCTCGACAAGGCCCTAAAGGACAAGCTTCCACCTGCGATGATGGACAAGGTGCACGAATTCGCAGACCTCGCATGCGATGATTTTGACTTCGCAGACGGGGTCGAACAGCCGGCAATCATATCCCTGTTCCTCGACATAGTGGATGCGATGAAGAGCACCCCCGCGGTGAAGACCGGAAGGATGGATTTCGCAGATGTCGAAGGCGCACCAAAGCCTTTCGACTCGAAAATAGACACACGCCGCATGGCGGAGAAATTCTAATAGGAGTTTTTTTATGGATTGTTCAAAACACGTATCGGACATCAGTATCGGTGAGATCTGGGACCATAGGCATCCGCCTGTAATCATGCGCTGCCCTCTTACGGAACTCTCAGGGGAGAACGTAATCAACGCAGGACAGGTCGTAAAAACGGGAACAGCAAACACGATTGAAGCGGCCGCTACCAGCGACACACCGTTCGGAGTCGCGCTAGAAAACGTCAAGGCAGGAGATGAGTTCGTAAACGTACTCCTCCACGGGTCAGTGAAAAGGGACAAGGTGAAGATGGGAACCGCCGCCCTCACGGTAGCCGACATCAACAAGCTAGCAACAGCAGGTATCTACTGCCTGGATTAACGGAGGTATAAATGACACTACTTGAATTCATCCGCCAGCATCTGACACTGGCACTCATATCAGAACTCATCGAGCACAGGACACCGGTACGCTCGATGATATTCGACCGCGTATTCACAAGACGCGAGAACAGGGCGACGGCGAGGATATCGCTGGCCGAGCTGAGACGCATGACGAAGAGCATGCCTGTCATCTCCAGAGGAGGACAGGCCATCCCGCTCGATCCGAACAACGCTTCCGTGGCCACAATAGAACCACTATCAATAAGGCTTTCAAACCTTATCACAGGTGCACAGCTTAATGACCTGAAAGCCCTCTACGGCACAGGGGATGAGCAGGGACAGAGCCTCGAACTGGACAGGATGGTCAGGGATCTGATGGACTCCACAGAGCTCACACGCAACGCCCTCTGCGCCCAGGCCATAGCAGGTAAGATCGATTACCAGATGGAAAGCGAGAACGGACTTGAGCGCTATGAGATCACGTTCGACCCCGACGGCACATCCAAGTACACTCCGGACACTCTGCTCGACAATGAGAGTGCCACACTGGTGGACGTTTATAATACGATCATCCAGATGCGCAAGGCCCTCGCCAATGCCGGCTACAGCGGAACGGTGGAAGTGATGGCAGGTGCTAACGCCTACTCCACCATCGCCAACCTCATCGCGGTCACACCCGAGTCCTCAAGGCTCGGCAGCGTTATAGCCGAGGACCATATCACGGTATCAGGAGTCTCAATCCACCTGAACATGGACAGCTATACGGACAAGGATTCTTCAGGCAAGGAAGTCGTCAAGGATGCCGTGGATAAGAACTCCCTGGTCATGTATGTCGTAGGAACCGGCAAGATCACATACTGTGCCATCGACGACGTTGACGGGAACCTTCAGGCGACACCGTTCTTCTCGAAGGTCAAAAAGATGGATGACCCGTCGGCCTATAAGATCATATCGGAATCCAAGCCGATGCCTCTTATCCCGCCGAAGTCAATCTGCTGGGCAACAGTCACCGCAAGCATGGGCAGAAGAACACCTCTGACAATCAACAACAACGTAACGGTTGACACCGGAGCCGAACAGAGTCAGCAGAATTCTGAGGATACCGGCAAGACCGAGTGAGGAGGACCAGATGGGCGTAAGCGTCGATGCTCTGAGAACTGAGATCAAGCAATACAACTACGAAGTCATTACCGGAGGTGATGACGCGGTCGCCCAGAGGGCCATAGAGAAAGCGGAGCTCTGGACGAAGGCCAAGATCATCCAGGCTAAGGGGGAATGGGACGATGAGGATGGGATCATCAAGCTCATCGTCATAAAAAGAGCGCTCTACGAGCTCTACTCCTATGCCGAGAACGAGGCAGTCGCCCAGGACAAGAAGGAAGATGCGATGGAGCTTTTGAAGGCGTATTACGGGAACGCTATTGATGCGTCCGGATACGCCTCAGGATCTCCGGATGCGCAGAAACCGCTTGCTACAGGAGCCGTGAGAAAATGCTCTCATACTCGCTGAAACTCAAGGAGAGGAGCGTCAACATCGATGTGCCGAAGCTCCTCGACAGGGCCGGACGCTACATGGTCTCATCATCTGTCGGCAAGATTATGATGGGAGGAAGTACAAAGCCTGGTGAATGGACGGAGAACAAACCCCTGACCGTGGCCGTTAAAAGAGGAAGCAATCCCCTGAGGGACACGGGCCAGCTGATGAGTTCGATCCATCACACCATGAGAGGCACCGACTCAGTGGTCATAAGCACCAACAGGGCTGGGGCGAGGCTCCAGAACGAAGGCGGCACCATCAGGCCGAAGAAGGGAAAGTACCTCTGGATTCCTGCAAACTACAAAGTCCGTCAGGATCTCATGAGAAGCGGATGGAGCATCACGAACCCCATAAGGAGGCTCAAGACCACAGGCCAGTGCAGAAAGTCCGGACATGCGTATCTCTACAGGAAGAGCGAGGAGGACAAATGGGAGGTGATCTTTATACTGAAGGAATCGGTGTACATCCCGCAGCGGAGATTCTTCGGCTTCGAGGAGAAGGACAAGGTCGAGATCATGAAGATATTCAGGAAGGCTATGGATGGCAGCGTTTAAATTCGATTTCAAACCGCTAATGAAAGCTGTAGAGTCCAAACTGGAGGCCCTCACAGGCCTCAAGGTCCTATGGGATCCACAGCCGATGAGGAGCGCAGAGCCCTCACTCCGCCTCACTTTCATAGGCTCAGAAGAGAAAGGCGTGGACTGTACCAGGATTTCGTTTCAGCTCTCGCTCATAGGTGCAGGAGACGGACCGGACGTGTTCCTTCCATCCCTCGTAGCGGCAAGCGTGAACCTCGACAGGCTCTACAACAGCTGCATAAACAGCAGACAGCATATCGACATCGAAGTGGACGGCACCAGGAGCCGGATGTGCTTCGAAACAGGACTTACGGCATCAGGGACTTTTTCGCAGAACGATGCGAAGGTCATCGAGACGAACCAGTGGTCGTATCTATGGACGGAACCGAGATACATCGCACTGGAAATCAGAGAACAAGGAGATTAAGAGATGAAGGTATCATCCAAGGAAGGAAGAAGCGGATTCTTTAAAGACACAGGGGAAGAACTCACAAGCACAACCGCTTCGTTCAAAGGCGGCTGGGGGATCATAACGGCAAAAGGTACGACATCATATTTCGACGGTGCGGTCGATTCCTCCATAGAAGACGGAAAGGCCCTGGACGTGGGATGCCCCGTATATATCAAGGCGTTCAGCCAGGTTGACGACAACCCGCTAGAGGAAGGCGATACGGTGGAGATTTATGACGCATCGGTCTCATGCTGGACGACCGACCGCAACTACTCCCCTTCGGAGGGCGAGGTCGATGTGACAAGCCAGTGCGATGAGATAAGAGGAAAGCGCGACCTCAGGGGAGACGGGAACATCTCGGAATCCGGATCTGTCAGCGGCTACTACGAGACAGACAGCGAGATGATAGACGTGATGGCTTCGTTCTTCGCCCCTGTGATCACGGACAAGGACGGGAAGCTCACGCTTTCAAATCCACCGAAGGAGAAGACCCTCTGGACATACCTCACTATCAGGGAGACGGACACCGTAGGAGAAATCGAGAAGACGATCATCCGCAAGCAGAAGATAAGCGGGCTCACGCTCGGCTCATCGCAGTCCGGATATTTCAGCTTCAACTACAACTACTCCACGCTGGAATCTTACGAATACCGCAGGGAGATCAGCGCATGAGGATAACAGCAAGACCAATCGAAGGAAAGCCGGGATGCGTTGAAATCCTCGTAGACGGGAAGAGGTGTGAGGAAATCAGATGCAAAAACGGGACCGCAAGAGTCACTGGATCAGGTATGATAACGCTCTCGGCGCTCATAACCTGCCCCGCTGAGAAGAAGAAGGCGAAGGAGGAGAAGAATGGTAATAACAGTGGAGAAAAGGGCAAACTGGACGCCTGACATCAACGGGAATCTCGATCTTCCAGAGAGCGAACAGGTCTCATTCAGCTACGACAAGCCCTTGGCGTACAAGAGATCTGAGTGGAAGAAGATTGTTGCAACCAGGAAGAAGGACGGCTCGCTCGAGACCTATGTCGATACCGACAGGGCGAGGGTCATCAGGGATTCAAATGTCAAGATTGTCAACCTCGTCATGGATGAGGATGGGAAGAGCCGCCAGATCTCAACAGGAGAGGAGCTGCTTAATGCTCGCTCCGCAGTCTGCTCATTCTTCGTGGATGCGCTGGTTGCACAGATACTCAGGGAGGATTACAGGGACGAGCTAAAAAACTCAGAATCGGCTTCCGGGCCCTCCTCCTAGGCATAGGGAGGAAATCCGACTGGTTCGACGGCCAGCCCGTGAACCTCGGAAGCCACGGCATCCTCAAAAGAAAGGATGTCTACGGATATCTGGAAACAGAAGGGCTGAATGAAGCAGTCCTCCTATGGAAGGATTATAAGAGATTCGGACTCGCACACGGCCGAGGCCCCGCGGATGAGACGGAAGAGTACATCTCACTCATCAGGGCCTTCGAAGACGAGTATGACGAGGCCGTAGCGGAAACAAGGAAAGAAGCCGGGCGCAAAAAATGAGCGTCCGGCTTTTCTACAATGTAGGAAGGAGGAACCATGGCAACCATCCCCGAAATACTTGAAATGATAATCAAGGCAGACGCCGATGATGCGAAAAAAGCCCTGGGCGAACTTGAAGCACAGGTGGATTCCGTCAAGAATACAACGGACGATGCGAACAAGAGCTCTGTCGCCCTGCTATCCACCCAGGGAAAAAGCAATACATCCCTCAAAGCCCTCAGCGGAAGCCTGGCAGGTACGATCACCCAGTACGTGACACTGGGCATTGCCATACGCCAGGTCGCATCCTTCATGGCGAAGGCGAATGCCGCGGCCGAGGAGGAGAACATAGGATTCGCCCGGCTCCAGTCCGTCCTTGAGGCGACAGGAAGAGCCGCTGAGATATCGTCAAGACAGATTGATGCGATGGCGGACAAGCTTGAACTCTACTCGAATGCCGACAAGCAGGCCGTAATGGACACGGTAGCATCCCTCGCAATCATGGAAAATGTGCCTACAAGCCTTTTCGAACAGCTTTTCGAGACCGCAAATGACCTCTATCAGGTAGTCGGCTCGGACATAGGATCGGCCATCCTAACGCTCGGAAGAGCGATGGAGGAACCACTTGAGGGACTGACCAGGCTCAGAAGGCAGGGAATCTTCGTCACCGATGAGATGCAGAACCAGATTGCGGAACTCATAGAGCAGAACAGACTCTACGATGCACAGAAACTGCTCCTGGACGACATACAGAAACGCGTAAAAGGTACAGCCGAAGAGATCGCGGCGGCAGCAGGTACGCAGTCCCTTGCGATTGCCATTGACCGCTACTACGGCTCAGTCGGACAGCTCATAAACGATAAAGCGAATCCCATTACAAAAACAGCCGCCGACAGCGTCAACTGGCTCACCAGTTTCGTGGACAAGATACTTGATATAAACAGACTGGTCGATGCCTCTCCCGATGAATATGCGGGCATGAGCCTAGGTGAGCTTACCGAGCTGAGAGACCTTTACGACAGCCTAGCATCAGGATTCACACAATACCACGGATCCGTGCTGAGGTTCGAGAAGTCGTATCTCCCCGTCCTAGAAGAGCAGATCGCACAAAAGACAGAGCTGTACGAGCTTGAGCAGAAGAGAATCGAAGAGGAGAAGAAGCTTGAGGAGGTTCAGAAAAAAAGAACCGCAATGCTCGAAGAGGAGAAAAACTCCACTGCCGCCATGCTTGAACTCTACGGGCAGACCGATTCCGGCATGGTTGAGCGGATACAGGCTGAGATAGAGGCCCTTCAGGAACAGTACAGAGCGGATCAGGATACACTCTTGAAGGAAACCGATAAGGAAATAAAAGCTCAGATCGAGCAGAGGATCCCCCTATACGATGCGGTCATCAAAGCGAAACAGGAGGAACTTGAAAACCTAACAGATCTGAATGCGGAAAGTGGCAGCGCAACTGAATCACTCGTTTCCAGAGTACTCGGGATGAGCGTTGAGGATTTCGCACTCAGCATCCCCCTATCCTACGATTTCGGACGCACTGAGCTCGAGACTGTCGAAGAGCAGCTATCCACTCTCAAGAGCGCCATCAACAGGCTCTGGAACGAAAGCCCTGCGGAAGATGAACTTGACGAATGGAATGAGGCAATCACAATCCTTACAGGCAGGTATGATGAGCTGGGTGAAAAAGCTGAAAGTCTGAGGGCGAAAGAAAAGGAATCCGCGCATCAGGAGGAGCTTAAGAAGCTTGCAGCCTCTGAGCTTGCCTCACTTCTAACAGAAGAAGAGAAAGCGAAGGAGAAACTTGAAGAATACGAGAAGTCAATCAAGGAACTCCTTGATTCGAAGCTCATCACAGAAAAGGAATACAACGAACTCCTGGATCGGCAGAAGGAGACGCTAGGACTCATCAAGGAGGAGGCGGGTGGCTTCGAGGAGACGGTAGAGGCCATCGGAGAGGATTTTGCGACCATGCTCAAAAGGAGCCTCTCCATAGAATCGGTCGGAGGAAGGCTGTCTTCGATATTCAAGGACGTAGGTTCGGCAATAGGCTCGGGAGAGGATGCGATAGATGCGGTCTCCGACGGACTCGGAAACTGGATCCAGGATCTCACGAGCCAGCTTTCAACCCTGTTCGTATCCGCAGGACTCAGGCTCATAGTGGAAGGAGGACTGGCCGGACTCGCACCGGGGATCGCACTCATGGCCATGGGAGGGATTACGGGAATCTCGGCAGGACTCATGGGAGCATCCTCCTCTGCGATATCGGAGGACATACTCCAGTCGATGCAGGACGAGATGGATGCACGGGCGAAGCTTGCGGATTCAATCAATGAATCGATAGACACCGAATATGATCTATTAAAGAGACAGCTCGAAAGGAACCTGATATCGGAAGAGACGTTCATCGGCAAGGCCGGTGACCTGCAGCATGAAAGGGACATCGCCGATGCCAGGGTGCAGATATCGCAAAGCCTGTATGAGGGAATCAACGAACTAAACGATGAATATAAATCCATGAGCGGCTGGGACAAGTTCTGGAGCGGAAGGGATGAGGAGATCAAGGAGGAGATAGACGTACTCCAGACCCTCTACGATTCGATTGATACGGCTACGGTCGATGAGCTCAGGTCATTGGTCGACCAACTCAAGGAACTGGGGCTTGCAACAGGAAGCATCCCCAAGTTCGCACAAGGCGGTGAGTTCATAACAAGCGGTCCGCAGCTCATCATGGTGGGAGACAACGCATCGGGAAGGGAACACGTCTCCATCACTCCGCTGAGCTCTTCGGAGTCCCCCACCCTGCAATCGCAGACCACCATCATCCAGATCCAAGGAGACGTATACGGATGGGACGACCTGTATCTCAGGCTCCAACAGGCGGGGATGAAGATAGAAAGGAGGAAAAGAGCATGAGGAGATTTGAAATATTCCTGGACTCAGCCTGGCACGACATATCAAAGCTCTATGTGCCTGGAACATGCACGCTGCAGAAACAGGCAATGAATGCTGATAGGAAGTCATCCGTATCATCGGCGACGCTTTCCATCAGATTCGATGAAAGGCTATGTGCTGCAATTGAGGACTCGTTTGAGCCGGTCAGGTTCAGGATATGGAAAGACTTTGATATCGAATTCGACGGACAAATGGATCCTGTATTCTCCATCAACTGGAGTACGCTCTCCTCCGTGGACACGATTCCGCTTGAGCTTGTGGATTTTTCCGTCAAACTCGATGAGTACGTATCCCAGTCAGCCTCCTACCCCGCAGCCGTTGGAGGTCCTGCGTTCCCCATATTCGTGCGGGAGAACAAGGAGGCGAGCCTTTTATACAGGATCCTCGAACTTGCAGGACTGAGCGGCAGGATATCAAAGGATGCTCCGGACATCAACCAGGGCATCAAGCACATGGCATGGTCCAAGGGCGAGGCAACATACAGGGACCTCATAGACGGACTGCTCTCCGACTACGGCTACTGCCTCAAAGTGGATGGAGAGAAGATAACATGGTTTCCGACAGCAACAGCGGAAATAGGCAATGTGGACGACATAAGACCTTGCGATATAATCGGCAGGATTTCAAAGGACAAGCAGTACCAGACCTACAATGGAGTATCAGTAGAATGGCCGAAGACCAAGATCATGGAGAACGCATTACTGTGGAGAGGAAACCTCCCCATCGGGGACACGTCGAACCCACGCCCGGGAGAGGCGATTGCTGCGGGAGACTACTGGCCCGAGGATTCGGACATAATAGAGACCTGGCAGGATTATGGCACGGACTATCTCGACACCGATTACCTTGAAGGAAAGACAAGGCTGAAGAACGAAGAGCTCGCCCTGATATCCTCATCGAACTGGAGGCTTGAAGACAAGAAGGACGAGGCTGTCAAGATAGACCCGATCTCAGAAAGCCAGGATATCGTATATGAGGCGCTAAGGGCACGCCTGAGATACAAGAACACAGGGACGGAGGCTGCCAGGCTCTACTATGCCAACATCTACGGTGATGCCCTCATCAAAAGCTACAAGGTCACCACATCATACCCCGAAAACTGCTCCAATCCGGATGTATATCAGACGACATATGTATTCGACAAGGAGTCCGCAGAGCGGCTTACAAAGATCCGCTGGATGTACCTCCGATGCGGATGCTTCAACATACAGTTCAGCTCGCCCAGGAGATTTGAGCCAGGAGCGATATACCGCCTTGACCAGAGAGGGCTCTTCGACGGATATGTGCAGATCACAAGCTCAACGGAGACGGACGGGAATTCCGCAGTAAAATACACGGCATGCTCCATCGCCGCATTCGAGGATGTCTCTTCAACATCACAGGGGACCCAAGGCTCAGGGGCGGCAAGCCCCGGACAGGATGGAGCCTCCCCTCGCTTCATCTACATGCGTTCCTACACCACCCCATCCACCCCTGTCGGAGAAAAGCCTTCCGGGTGGTCATTCGATAAGATACCTGATGGACTTGCCCCTATATGGATGAGCATAGGGATGTTCACATCGACAGGCAATCTTCAGGGCTCGTGGTCAGCCCCGACAAGGATTGAAGCCACCGATGGCGGTTCATATAGAGGTGCAAGTTCCACCATTCCTGAAAATCCCCTCGATGGTGATTTCTTCCTATATAAAGGCGCGACCAATTCGCAGTTCACGCAATACCATCTTTACAAGTACTCAGCCATAGATGAGGTATGGAACGAGACGACGGATTCCGATGTGGTCATGGCCGCACAGAAGGATGCTCTCCAGATTGCCAAGGAGACGGGAACCTTAATCTACGCAGCACTCATATTCGTAGACCTGCTTGTGGCAAGGAACCTGAGCATAGGAAGCGGAAATCTGAAGGAAGGGCTGTTATGCCGATTCATGGAGGACGACGGGAACGGCAATCCTGTCATAGAAATAAGAAATAACGGAAAGGTCCTTTTCTATCTGGATGTTGAGACAGGAAAGCTATATGGAAACTTTGCCGAAGTGGTGCAGTACCTACCCTACACTTTCAACGACTCATTAGACTCAAACAACCCTGCCGTCTTTGATTTTTACATCCCAGAGGGTAAGATAGACTATGTAAAAGTCTCTGTGAAAGGGCAAAAATTCAGGACGTATTCTGCTGGGGCTGGAGAAGTATCGGGAATAATAAGAATAGATCCTGCAACTACTGGTATTCAACTTTCGTTAATCGGAGGTGGCATTTCAGATGCAGGCCATAGCCATAGTGCAGGAGGAGCAATAGGCTCTAATGATACTGTTACAGTGAGTGTTCAACGATCTAATTCCGGAATTAAATTCAACGCACCTCAACCTATCTTGACAGATGGTGGACATTCGCACCGTTTGACAGAATTTCCACATTCACATGATATTGTGCTTGGAATCATCGAAGGAACATCCCCCGCAGGAATGACTCTGGCTGTTTCAAATGATGGAGGTGCCTCTTACCAAAGTGCAGGAAGTATCGGAAACACAACGAGAGACAAGGAAGTAAACATAACAACACCAGGGTGGAAAAGCATCAGGATTACAAGCACACAGAACGGAAGAGTGCAGGTCCAGGTCATGGTTAAAATCAGGATAGATACAGAAAAATAAAACTTGCCATTAAAATACCTCCTAAAAATGTTTTTACTAAAAGGAGGTTTTTTTAATGGAAATCGAAAAATTCAAGAAGTATTTGAAAAGGCAAGGATTGTCAAATTCAACCGTTGAAAGCTACTGTTGCACCTTAAGATTATTTGAAAGAGAAGGATTTAAATGGACCTTTGACGATGTTTGCAAATGGAAGGAAATCCAGATGCAGAACCACAAGCCGGGAACGGTTAATATCAGAGTACATGCACTTAACAAATATGCCGAATATAGCAAGGCTAGATGGAGGCTGAAACCTGTGAAAATCCAGAATCAACAATATGTCGAGAGCCAGCTCACATTGAGTCAATACAACAAGCTCTTGTCATGTCTCTATGATGATGGAAATCTGAGATGGTGGGTAGCCATTAAGGTCTTAGCGAGTACAGGGGTTAGAATCAGCGAGTTTCTGCAAATTAAACTTGAGGATTTACGAAGAGGTTATGCAGATGTATGCGGCAAGGGCACTAAGTATCGAAGGATCTGGTTTCCAGCTAAGCTTAGACAAGAGGTTTTATCGGTATATCATGAGGAGGGGTACCTACTACCATATTCTGACGGAGTAATTCGTAAACGACTTCATTCTTTTGCCAATAAGTATCGGATACCTAAGGAACCTCTTCATCCGCATGAGTTCCGGGCCTTCTATGCTCGACACGTTTATGAAAAATGCAAGGATTTGAAATTCCTGCAAGATCTACTCGGACATGCCTCTATACAGACTACAATGCGTTATCTAAGAAAAACAAGCAAGGGTGTATCTAGAAGAATAAGTAAAATTGTAACATGGTAAGAGACATTATGGGAAGATTTTCGTTCAATAAGGACAGGAGCGTTTTAGAATCAGCTTTGTCGGGTTGTTTCTATTCTGATAGATATAAGCCTAATTATTGGGCAGAGATGGGTAATACAAAAGATAGGCTGGAGACTATTCCGTATAGCATCATATTTGATGCTTCAAGAGTTGTTTCTACTGCAAATGAGAATAGGCCTTATTCCATGTATTTTGTCCCTTTGATTAGCTATTAGAGACATTATTGGAATGTTTGGGCATTCTGAGAGAGGTACATACAACCTTGCAGCATGGGCTTTTTATCAATTTGCAACGGTTGCAGGTACGACTACAGAAAGTAAAACAACAACAAGTACAGTTGTCTCTCAGATAGGATTTAATGCTAATTATGGAAATAAAGAAAACAACCCAATGGCAGGTCATGCGGTAGGCCCTGATGTTCATCCATATTCGATTTACATGGTCCCACTCATCACATATTGAGACATTATAGGCCGATTTAATGTGGCATCTACCTATGCTAAGGATGATACCGCTAATTATTCCCTCTATGGAGCGCAAGGAGCATTTTATGTTGACCAGATTTATTCCGATAATTTTACTTCCCACTATAACGGAGCGTGCCTAGGCGGCTATGATACATTAGATGCAAATAACAATACTGTAAATTATGGTAATCCCATGGCAGGCCATGCCATAGGGCCTGATATTCATCCCTATTCAATCTATATGGTTCCTCTTATCACTTATTGAGACATTACTGGAATAGCCCCCAATACCAGGGAAACCGCACAACAAACTCCATCTACAAATTACTCAGGAGCTTTTTATGTTGCTAGCCTTACACAATGGCCAAATAGCTCACCTGATAAGATGTCTAATATATGGAGAGGAGATCTAGGATTTGCTGCTTCTCGTGTAGTTCCTACAGCAACAGATAACCACCCATATTCTATGTATCTCGTGCCTCTAATAAGTTATTAGGGGTACGAGATATAGACTGTACGGATGGATATCATCCCCATTTGCATGACCATACATAGGATTGGTTTCTTTTGTTCCTATGTTTGAGTCCAGATAAACGTTCTCATACATATCTCGCTCTGATTTATTCGTAAAATTTCCAACGTTAGCAACGGGCTTGTTATTTTCTAATGTCAAAGAAAAAGCACCATAGGTTTCATTTTTACTAAAGATTGCACAGTATCCGTTTACTAATGCTCTTACTCGGGCGGTAATGTCTCTCAGTATGAAATCAGTGGAGTAAGATAAATGCTATATGGATGAATATCATCACCGTTTGCATGGCCATGCATATGGTTGCCATAACCATTAGTATCAACATTTGCGTCAAAGTTTATATATACAGAATTGTTTGCGCCCGTACCACTTATTTGATTCGTACTCTCAACAGAAGATGTGACGGCTCCCCTTGGATCTGCAAGGTTCCATGCAAACACTCTTACTCTGGCGGTAATGTCTCAAATTAATTGGTTTTACTCTGCTAGACTTTTATTAAATCATTTCGAAAAAGGAGAAAACATGGATAATAAACAATATGCATATAGATACGACAAGGACGGAGTATACCTTAGGCCTCAGCCTCGACAAGAAAACCCAGAGAATAAAGGCACATATTTGATGCCAGCACACTGCACAGACGTCGAACCACCCAAGTGTGAGCCCCCTTATGTAGCTAGATGGAATGGCAAAGAATGGGAGAAGATTGAAGACCATAGAAAGCATCTAAACGAAAAAGGACAGTATGATGGCGGTACACCCTACTGGATGCCTGCAGAAGGTGACAACTATCAATCCGAGCCAAGATATATGACAGAGCTTGGTCCGTTGCCTGAAGGTGCTATCACAGAAAGGCCGGCTCAAACAGAAGCAGAAAAAAAGAAGGAAGAACTGGACAAGTCTATAGCAGAATCGCGATTTCTTCTGAATTCAACAGACTACAGAATACTTAAATTTATGGATGCCTATATATCATCACATCCTGATATGAAGGCAAAGTTCGAAGCTACTTACCCAACAACACTCTCAGAAAGAGCAGAGGCGAGGGCAGTCATCAACGCATCTGAAACATCATTACAAAGCTTGAATTGAGACATTACTGGAGATGCCTCCTTTAGAGCATTGTTTGCAGCAACAGAAAGTGCAGCTACGGATTTGATTCTCGGTGCTTATAAGCCTAATGGCTCTCTCCAGCGTGAAGCTAAAGACTGGGAAGGAAGCCACCTTGCCCTTAGTTCTTCATACATGAGTCCGTGTCCTGTTGATACTCTAAAAATAGACGTAAATAAGGGAACTAAAGAAAAAAACCCGATAGCAGGCCATGCAAATGCCGATGACATCCATCCGTACAGTCTATATCTCGTACCCCTAATAACTTATTAAGGGAACGAGGTATACCGAATATGGGTGGTTATCACTAGACGTTGGGACTGCATTTGATGCCTGAAAGTCGACCTTTGAATAACCATAGTAATCAGTTGCTTGTCCTGCAAAAGCCCCATATAATGCTTTTCTGCTATCTTCTCCTTTGAATGCTCCTGTCGGCTGCCCCACAGCTGTAGTAGCAGAAGAGTCACTTCCCCAACATTCGCTTCTGAAAGATGCGGTAATGTCTCTTATAGCGTCCTGAATTTTCTGTCCTAATTTGCTCCAATCCCCATATCTTATATAGTTTCCATCGCCTGTTCCATCGATTGTCGTAATCAAATCTGGCAACCTGAATTCCGTGCTGACAGAGGCTGTGCCGAATATGTCTCCAACCACGGCATAAAGGTCCGGATACAGCTCCTTCTCCACCTCTGAGCCATCGCAATACAGGGTGTATTGAGGCTTATTTGCCTCAGGCCCTGCAAATGGGAGGAGGATACCTGCAGGCAGCCTCCGCTTTGCGATATCGGCCTTCATGGATTCAATGTCACTTTTAATTTGCCCTGCATCTAAAGAATTTGCCAACTCTTGTGCTTTCTCTGCACTTTTAGCGGCATTATCCTCTGATGTCTTCGCTGCAGTTTGGGATTCTTTTGCAACAGTTTCACTCCGCTTTGCATTTGTTTCTGATTCGGATGCATTGGATGCCGATTTAGCAGCTTCTTTCTCACTGGAAGCTGCATTGCTCTCTGATGTTTTCGCATTTGTTTCAGAGGTCTTTGCGGCAGAAGCTGCAGCTGTAGCCGATTCTTCGCTCGCCCTTGCCGCCTCCTCACTTTTCTTGGCATTTGTCTCGCTGGTCTTGGAATTACTTTCCGATGTCTTTTCTGCATCCCTAGCTGCTTCAGCCTGATCCTTGTAGAATTTGGAGTTGTCTTGATATCCTTCCCCCTCCGTAACAGCAATCCCGTCTACCGTTCCCTTTGCAAACCGTTCTGAAAGCTCAGCAGAGGCTTTCGATTTTGTTTCCGAAGTCTTTGCATTATCTTCACTTTTTTTGGCAACATTTTGGGAACTCTTTGCGGCATCCTCTGAAGCTTTTGCATTTGTCTCTGATTTGGATGCATTGGCTGCCGATTTGGCAGCTTCTTCCTTACTAGCGGCCGCATTTGTCTCTGATGTTTTCGCATTTGTTTCAGAGGTCTTTGCGGCAGAAGCTGCAGCTGTAGCCGATTCTTCGCTCGCCCTTGCCGCCTCCTCACTTTTCTTGGCATTTGTCTCGCTGTTCTTGGAATTGCTTTCCGATGTCTTTGCATTTTTTTCAGATGATTTTGCATTAGTCTCTGATAGCGTTGCTGCTTTTGCTGAGGCTGCTGCATTCTTTTCCGAAACAGCGGCATTCTTACCAGAGGTTATCGCATCCTGCAAATCCTGGTTGTATTTCTCCATCTGTTCCAGAGCTTGCTCCATTACTGATGGCAGAGCCTGTGTTATCGGAGTTGGATTCAGCCATGCATCCACATATATGGAGAATGTATGAAATGAGAAACGCCTTGTTTCTTCCCCTACAGTCCTAATTGAATAAAGCTGACACAAAAGTTTCCCACTCACCTGTGTGGCAGTCTGAGACGGGGTCCAATCAATCCAAATATTATCCGCATTATCTGAACTCTGCTGAGAAGTAAGAGCTACTGTGTCCCCCTGCCCTTCCTTGTTCTCATAATGGATAGCCCATTCCCATTCCGAGTAATCGACTTCCCCTGCGAATATCTTTGGAACGACAAATCTTATTGTGTCTGCATTATTCTGACCGCCTATTACAAGGTTCTCAAAATCCTTTGAATCAAAACATTTCCCATGAGCGTGAATCTTCTTCATACTCACAGGCTAGGACTTCAGGGCAATCATCTTTTTAAATGGATTTAAACCCCTTTGCCAATCGAAGGCCTTTCGAGTTTAAAAAGTTCGCAATTCGTGTTCAAAATTCCCGGATTTATTTAAAAATGCCATCGAGTTCGCAATTTTTAAACGCTTTGTTCGCATTTTTTGCGAACTTTAAACGATTTAAACAATTTTTAAAGGGATTTCAGGCTGTTTTAAACATGGTTTTAAACTCAATATTCGCAATTTTCTCAGCCTTTCCCGTATTAGTTGTGTCAATTTATCTGGATTCTACATTCAGGTTGAGTACAGATTAGGTAAATAATGGATATTATTGTAGTAACTTTGAAATATAATAATATATACATAAGATATCAATTATGTAAGTTTATATACAAACACAGTCAAATGTCTAACTTAACCTGTAGTTTATTTTAGCGTTTTGTTTCATGAGAAGAAGAAGCC
>DVIF01000087.1 GCA_018711525.1 Candidatus Ornithospirochaeta stercorigallinarum | reverse complement strand
ATGTCAAAGCTCGGGGGAAGGCAATCTCTTTTTCCTCTGTTATAGCTTTCGATACTTTCAGAGAGATCCTTTTCAGAAGGGATCCTGCCCTCAAGGCTTCCGATGGCCTTGTACGGCTGCTCTTTGCAAAGGATTTCATAGATTCCTATTCAGAGAGGCTTACATATTTCATACCTAATGATAGATACCCTGAGATAAAAGAGAGGATGGTCTATTACATAGCCTCGGCCCTTGTCAGCCTTGAGGATGATGAGTGTTATGGCAGGGAGGTTGAAAAGGATGTGGCTTTTCTAAGGAGGAAATATCTTGATTTCCTCTCCTCATCAGGGTATTACGAGCCATCTTTCATCTCAGGCCTTGAGAATAAGCTTACAGAGCCCTATACGCTGGTCTTTTCCTCTTCTTCAGTGCAGATGGCTGCTTTTTATTCAAGATTGAAGGATAAAAGGAATATCGAACTTGTCGATGTTGATGATGTCCGGATGGGAAAGCTGTTCTGCTATGAGAATGAGAAACAGGAGATACGCAATACATTCCTTGCCATCAAGGAACTCATCAAAAATGGAGCGACCTTGGACAGCATAGCAATAAGCAGTGCCGGCTATGAGAGATTGAGGCCATATTTTGAGAGGGAGTCGTATCTTCTGGATATCCCTCTCTCCTTCATGTATGGTTCAAGCGCCCTTTCCTATCCTGCAGGAACGATCTTCTCAATCATAAATGAGATCTACACCTCATCCTATGATATAGAAAGTTTGAAAAAACTTCTGCTCAACTCATCTTTCCCCCTGCGCAATGAAGATGATGCGAGACGCTTCATCCTTAATGCGATTGAAAAGGGCATCACTTCAAACAGCGGAGAAAAAGACAGATACCCTGAGGCTGACACAGGGAGGATATACCATGATCTCAGGCACTATGTGGACAGCATAAATGAAACGGGAAACCCTGACTATCTGATAAACCAGGTCAAAAGCCTTTTTCAGAAGCTTCTGAGGGATGAGCAGTTTGGTGAGAACAGTGAGGATGAGAGGGTGCTCTCTTATCTGATGGATACACTTATGCATTTCTCCGAGAAGATAAAAGAGTTCAAGAAGCTTGGACTTCTTACCCGTACAGAGCGCCTTTACCCGCTTTTCCTCAAATATGCAGAGGGTACAATCTACGTTCCAAAGGAAAAGGACGATGGCGTCAGGGTATACCCTCTCTCTGAAGCTGTTGGAATTTACTTCCCTTACCATTTTGTAATGACGCTGAATGAAGATGAGGCGAGGAAGATAAGGAAAGGCAGCAGCTATCTGTCGGACTATGAGTTGACAAGAGAGCGCAGCGAGATAGACATAACAAGAAACATGCTATTGAGCTATAGCGCTCTTTCAGAGGATGTCGTCTTCTCCACATCGGAGTCGACGTATAACGGCTATGCGCTTGCTCTGACCGAGTTCGAGGAAAAGGCAGAGCCTGTCTTCTTCAAGGATTCAATCAACGATGAACATCAGCTGTTGAAAAACCATGTTCTCGATTACGACCTCTATCCCGTACAGCAGAAAAGCCATAAAGCTGCAGAGCTGCGTGCTCTAAAAGTGAAAAGTGATTCATCGGATCTTGCAGGGAGTCTTCACCTGAAATGGCCCGATTTCAAAAAAGATGAGTGGACGTTCTCCGCTTCTCAGATAGATAAATACCTGCGTTGCCCGTTCCTGTATGCGGTCGACAACGTCTTCCATCTTTCTAAGGAGAGAAGCTATGTTGTCGATACATATCCTGCCATGGAAATCGGTTCCAGACTGCATAAAGTAATTGAATTATATTTCAAGAATGGAGGAGGGTGCGAAGAGGAGAAGGTCGAAGAGTATCTATGCCTCGTACTTGACCTCTGGCAGGAGAGGTTGACTCTGGACAGGGACCTTGGCAGGGCTCCGCTTGGCAAGGATGTGATCGCCCTTTCTCCACAGATGAGGAAGTTCATAGAGTTCCGCTATCAGGACAGCCTGGTCTCTCTTATAAAGGAGCTAAATAAGAGAGGGGAGCGTTTCTCTCTTGAAGAAAGACTCGATGGTGTGATAGGAGGGATGAACTTTTCGGCATTCCTCGATTGCGTCCTTGAGCGAGGGGACAGTGTCGAGATATATGACTTCAAGACAAGCAGGGCCAATCCAGATAGTTTGCAGTTCGAGATCTACAGGCTTTTGTATGAGAATGTTACAGGCAGGCATGTCGAATCAGCGAGTTATGCGATAATCAAGGACGGAAAGATAAGAAGACCTGTGGTCTTCAGGGAAGATGAAGAGGTGATGGAGATGCTCGGCTCCTCTGCGGATGGCATTGGGCTTGGTGATTTCCACGGCGTGAACAGCGCAAAATCATGTCAGGGCTGCTTGGCGAAAGGTATATGCCGCAGGAGGTTTTTTGTACGATGAACACATTCGATGAATTTCTCTCTTCCTCAGGAAGAAAGCTTTCTCCGATGCAGATGGAAGTTGTTGAAAGCGATGTCGCCACTGTCGTCTCGGCAGGAGCTGGAAGCGGTAAGACAACCGTCCTTTCTTATCGTTTCCTCCGTCTTGTCATGGAAAAGAAGGCATCTGCGGATGAGATTCTCACTCTGACCTTCACAAAGAAGGCGGCAGCTGAGATGCATGGAAGAATCTATTCTTTGATGAATGAGGTAAGCAAGTCGTCTCCTCTGGTCAAGTCGCAGATGAAGAACCTCGCCTCCGCTTATATATCGACCCTTGATTCTTTCTCTAGTGAAGTAGCAAGGACGGATAGCGCACGATATGGTATCTCGAGGGATTTCGATGTCTTGGATGAAGATGAGGAGCACAAGCTCATAAAAGCGACGGTCTCCCTTCTTTTCGAACGTCATCAGGAGAAGATGCTTCCCCTCTCACGTTTCTTCAATCCTGAATCTGTTTCTTCCGATCTTTTTGAGCTTCTAAGCAATGAAGTTACGATTCTGACGGAATTCGGTGCAGAATCAACAAGGAATACATATATATCATTCCTAAATAGGATTGAAAAATACTTTTTGAAATATGCTTTTTGTGTTCTTGATGAAATGGAGTCATATAAGAGTGCGGAGACATCTTCATCTCCACTTTTCAAGGATTGTGATGAGTCGATAGCGTCCATACGGACATATTTGAGAGAAAGGAAGTATGAGAAGCTTCCAAAATTCAATCTCAATTCGATGAGGGCGAAGGTATATGCCCCGATCAAGGAGATAATAAACAGCCGATGGCGACCGTTGCTATCGCTTTTTTCCTCCCTTGCAGAGAATGAAAACTCTGATTTCAGCTATCTGGATGTGTTTTCTCTGTTCATCTCTGAACTGAATAAGGAGAAGAGGCGCAGGGGAGTGCTTACGTTCAGTGATATCTCTGCCCTTGCTCTTATGATTCTGAAAAGCAATTCCACAGTGCGTGCATACTATAAGAGGAAGTTCAAGTATATCATGATCGATGAGTTCCAGGATAACTCATCGGATCAGAAGGACCTGCTGTACATTCTCAGTGAAAAGGAAGATATCCATGGCCTTGGAGTTCCAGAGAAGGAGGATCTTGATAACACCAAGCTTTTCTTCGTCGGAGATGATAAGCAGAGCATATATGCATTCAGAAAGGCCGATGTATCGGTTTTCAACAGCCTCAAGGATGAGATCGTCTCCATTGGAGGAAGGTTTTTAAGCATGCGGGAGAACTACCGCTCAGAGCCTGCTTTGATCTCTCATTTCAATAATATTTTCCCTTCAATCATGGCTGCGACTCCTCTTGATGATTATTCAAAGTGCGTAGAGGATTTCCTATCTGCGGAGGCTGGCAGGGACCTGTCTTTGTATGAGGCGTCCTTCGAGAGCATCGTGGCACGTGATGAGAAAGAGGGTATCCGGGGTAGTGTGACTTATGCAAAGAGCGAGGAGATGGAGGAGGGGCTGGATGAGTCTGATAGCTCTGAAAGTGAGGATGAAAAGCTCAGTGATGCAGAAAATGAAGCTGAATATATAGCCTCCCTTATTGGAAGAATAACCAGCGATGAGGCGTTCTCAATACCATGTGGGGATGGAGCGCGGAAAGCTACATACGACGATATAGCAATACTCTACAGGACCTCGAAAAGCCAGATGCCGCTTGAGAAGGTCTTCAGAAGGGTCGGGATACCATATACGGTGATAGCAAGCAACTCGATAACCATGGAGGCCCTTACATTCGATTTCACTGCATTCATTTCGCTCCTACTGTTTCCGATGGATAAAAGAAGCTATCTGGCAGTACTGCGCTCTCCTTTCATACGTCTTTCTGATGAGGCGTTGATGTCTATGCGGGACTTTTTCTCCTCCTATGAGCTTTCAGGAGAGCCGTTTACACATATCCTTCCATCTTTTTCAAGCGATGATAGTGCGAACATGGCAGCCCTCAGGGATTTTTATCTCTCGCTGAAGGAGGACATGGGCAGGCTGAGTGCCGAGAAGCTTCTGGACAGGCTTTATTACGAGAGCGGATACAGCAGCTACATAGAATCGAAAATGAGTCTTTCCTCCTACAGGGAGCATTATGAGTATCTATGGGAGATTGCCAGGAGAATGGAGAATATCTTCGATTTCCATACTTATCTGAAGGAGAGGATGGACAGTTCATCAAAACTCGATATCGAGCTGCTGAGAAAGAGCATGGGTGGGGTGAGGCTGATGAACATACATAAGTCGAAGGGGCTTGAATTCCCTATCGTGATTCTGGCGGGAACGAACTCCAGACCACTTTCGGCTGAGCCATCCATGTTGATCCACAGCACTTCCCCTGAGTTCATCACACTTGATCTCAGTTCTACAAAAGGAATCAAGAAGGTTTTCAATGATGCTAAGAAAAGGCGGCTTGCATCAGAGGCCAAGAGGCTTTTGTATGTCGCCCTTACCAGAGCTGAGAGCCATCTTGTTGTAGTCGCATCGGGCAGTAAGATAAGGTCAGGAACCCTTGCAAGCCTTTATGATGAGGCTGCGCTCAATGATGGCGCGGTCAGGCAGTTGAGATTCAAGACCCTTGGGGAGGATGAAATAGAGAGAAAGTGGGAAGAGGCGAATGTATTTCCTGCGTTTTATGACAAAGAGGTGTTAGTTAGAGGTACTTACAAAGAAAATAAAGTTGGAATAAAGAGCATAAATCATGAAGGGGAAGAGATTTATACTCTTACGGGAGAATATAGGAGACTGAAGGATTTTGATGGTGGTGTTGATATGATATTAAGCAGAAACAAGCTTTATCCGGACTTTGGAACACTGCTGCATGGCTTCCTTGAGTCTTATTTCAAGAAAGTAAGTCCTCCTGATTATAGGAATGTGGAAATAGGTAGAGGCGGGATTGCGGCATTGATGGCGGAAGCCGAGCGCATAAAAAACAGCTTCATCTCATCTCCTTTCTATATAAACTACATAGAAGGATGTCAGGTCTTATCTGAAGAGCGTTTCTGCATGCCATATGGGGATATGGTTGCAGAAGGCTCCATAGATCTGCTTGTGCTTAGAAATGAATATAACCTGGTTGTCGATTATAAGAGTGACAGGGAATATAATCCGGACTATCATAAAGGGCAGATTTTATCATATGTAAAGGCTGCAGAAAGCATTCATAAGAAAAAATGCTACGGAGTGCTTCTCTATCTCCGTAGCATGGAAAATGGTCCTTTCTGGGACAGCGAAGGGAATGTCATAAAGCTTTGACTGCGTCTGCTATCCTTCTTAACGCATCCAATGTGAAGGCCCTGCTCGTACCGTAGTTTATTCTTACGTACTCCTTGTAGGCGCTACCGAACCATGTGCCGTCATTCATGCATACTCCTGCCTCTACTCCGAAGAAAGTCGAGAGAACCCCACCTCCGGGGGAGAGCGCATAACGTCCGGGATCTGATAGCACCCTCTTCTCTATCTTCTCATAGACTTCTGAGCAGTCGAGGAATGTAACGAAGGATGCTTCTGCATTTGCAAGCTTCAATGACGGGCACTCCTTTGCAAGGTATGCTTTCATCTCTTCTACAGTTCCCTCCAGATATGAGCAAAGCTCCTTGTTGTATTCATATCCGTCATTGTATGCCGCACTCATAAGCTGCTTGATTGTATATCCCGGGGTTGTGACCCTGAGTGCTCTCTGCTTTCTTTGGAATATTTCGAATCTCTCTTTGCTTGAGAATACTGCGAATCCTGCATGTTCTCCTGCGAGGTTGAATGTCTTGGAAGGTGCCATGAACGTGATGGTATCTGCTCCTATCTCCTCGTTTGCCTTCCCCATCGGGATGTGTGTTTTCCCAGGATGTGTCAGGTCCGCGTGTATCTCATCTGATATTACGAGCTTATTTCTTTTCTTTGCTTCATCGAGGACGAACAGCAGGTCTTCCTTGTCGAAGACAAGTCCTGAAGGGTTGTGGGGTGAGCAGAAGAGTACGGCTGCCGCTTCATCGAGTGCGGATCTGAAACTATCTTTATCAAGGGAGAACGTTCCATCTCCGTTCTTCTTCAGAGATACATCAAGCATGATTCTATCGTTGTCCTGGCAGATCTCCCTGAAAGGCTTATATGTCGGGCTTGGGACAAGAATCCTATCCCCCTTGTCGGTGAAAAGGTCGATGGCTAATGCAACTCCATGCAAAAGTCCGTTCACGAACACACTCTGGCTCTCATCTATCTTCCAATCATGCCTTTTCTCCGTCCATGATGAGAATATGCTTGTAACAGGGTCTTCCAGAGGATATCCGAAGACTCCTAGTGCGGCTTCCTTCTCTGCTGTCTTTTTGATGTGCGGTTCTGTCTTGAAGTCCATGTCTGCAACCCAGAAAGCATCGGCTTTTCTGTTTGAGCAGATTGATGCGATGACATCGCCATTCCATTTTACGCTGTCTGTTCCCTTGCGTATTACTATATTGTCGAAATCGAATTTCATATCTCCAGCCTCTCAATCATTGTAAGTCTGTATTTTTCTTTTAAACAGTCTATAGAACAATCCGTTCCCTGATAGCCTGTACTCTTCTTTTTTTATCTCTTTCCTCATCCTGTCCATTTCTTCATCTTTGAAAAAGGCGTAGTAGGAAAGGACGCATCCTCTTTTTGCAAGCAGGCTGCCAAGCCAGTCAGGTGCCCAGCCCCTGGTATTCCCAGGATTGATGAAGACGGCGAAGATATAGCCTACATTCCTATTATCTCTTTCTTTGATGATGGAATCGATGTACTCGATGATGGAGATGGGCAAGGCGCTGGATGACAGTGTGATGACGAAACCTATTACATCACAATCGGCATCAATCTCCCGACGGCTTTTTGCATCTATCATCATCGCCTCAGGAAAAAGCGTTTCTGCAGTCTTTTCTGCATTTTGCCCTGCAAAGATTATATTCATCATGCCTCCACCTCCTTCTGAACATGCTCCAAAAGGTCGAAGAAGGATGGGAACGTCACATTCACATGTCTTGTGTCATCAATCCTTATGCCTTTGATTCTCGTGGAGAGTATCGAGAATGCCATGATGATCCTATGGTCCTTGTATCCTTTGATATCTGCACCATGCAGTTCTGCACAGGGCTTTATGACCAGACCATCTTCCTCTTCGATGACATCGGCTCCGAGCTTGATCAGCTCGTCATGCATCGCCTTGATCCTGTCGGTCTCCTTTATCCGTGCCTGTGGAACATTTGTCAGCCTGACTTCCTCGGATGCATATAATGCCAATACAGAGAGGATGGGAAGGGCATCGGGGATATCGTTTATGTCGAAGGTCCCCCCTTTCAGGATATCTGCCCCCTGTACGGATACACCGTTCTCAATCCATTTGATGGAACATCCCATCATGCTTAGGATTTCCAGCACCCTCTTGTCCCCTTGCACATCGTCCTTATCCAGTCCGAGGATGTCCAGCTTGATGTTATGCATGGCGGCGAAAGCAAAGAAGAATGATGCGGATGAATAATCTCCTGAAACCATGAATTCTCCAGCTTCATAATGCTGAGCACCTCTTACATGACTGGTAAGATAGTCGGGACTTATTTCGTAGTCTATGCCCTGGCTGTCAAGCCATGATAGTGTCATTGCCACATATGGCTTTTCGTACAGGAGGGGGCAGTGGATGCTTACATCGCTTTCAGAGAGCACCGCAGAGAGCAGCAGACTGGATAGATACTGGCTCGTCCTGCATTCTATCTCGACTTTTCCTCCTTTCAGAGGTCCCTCGATTGTAATCGGCAGAAATCCATCCCTGGTCTTTACCTTTGCACCTAATGCCCTGTATGCATCGGCAAGCGGCCCGACCGGCCTGTTTGAAAGGCTCTCGTCTCCTGTTATTGTTATCCTTCTGCCAAGTGATGTCGCCAGACCCAGAAGCAGGTACGTTCCAGTCCCGCTGTTTCCTAAGTCAAGAGTGATGGCATCTCCTCTTATGCCCAATGCTCTCGAATCGACATTGAGTACGTTCTTCTCTTCATCATATGCTATGTCCACTCCCAATGCCCTCAGTGCTTCCATGGTGGAACATGTATCGGAAGAGAGGAGCGGGTTTCTTATCGTGCTTATGCCTTTTGCAAATGATGCAATCAGCAAAGCCCTTATCGTCTGGCTTTTCGAGCCTGGAATCCAAATCGTAGCGTTTTCATTCATGATAGGTATATTTTTATCTTTTTTAAGGAAAATTTTAAAGAATTCAGTAAACGAATTGTAGGGGTTTTGTCTTTTATAGAATAGAAAAGAAGCAGCATGGAGGATATGTCCTTGGTGACTATCCTCCTTTTTGTATTATTTTTCTTATTTCAAGAACGACGATGAATCATATTGGATCCGTCTCAATCAGGGGGTATGGCATGTTCTTTCTATTTTATTACAATATTTACAGTTTTTGAATTTATGTTATTATTGACAATAAATGTAAAAAGTGTAATAAAAGTTCATATGAAAACATTCTTTAAGACCATGACATGCTTGGTTGTGCTCAGAGTGCTCTACCGGGCTCTTAAGGTGCTAGCCAGGAAAGATAGTAGGATCAGGCATGAGTTTGCTTCTTTTGCCGATGGATTCATCATAAAGATCACTCTTTCTGAAAACGGGGATTCCGTTTTCATGAAGAAGGAAGAGGGCCGTCTGGTATTCCTGAAGCATTGCGACAGTGAGGACCTCGAGCTTAAATTCAAAAGCGTGGATTCCGCTTTCCTCGTATTCACGGGCATGATGGGAATCAGCAGGGCTTATGCGGAGCACCGCATAATCGTAAAAGGGGATATCTCTGATACGATGACCCTTGTCAGAATAATCGACATCGCAGAGGCGTATCTGTTCCCTCATATAATGACAAAGAGGATCCTGAGGTCTGTTCCTAGCAAGGAAAGAAGCACGCTGAGTGTCTATAGAATGGTTTTATTGGGATTTTGAACATGTACGTACCTTCATATTTTGAATTTGTCAATTCTGCAAAACTGCTATGCGGCGAATATGCACTTGAGGGGATTGCATCGGAGCTGAGGCTTCTCAATTCATCCCGTCCGATGATTCTCTCGGATGCGACACTTGAGAAAATAGGGTCTTTAAGGATCCTTATAGAGGCACTTGGCAAGAGTGGATTGAAACCCTCTGCCGTATATACGGATATTCCACTCGACAGCTCCATAGAGAAAGTCAATGAGATATCCAAGATCTACAGGGAGAACAACTGTGATGGAATCATAGCCCTGGGAGGTGGGTCGGTTATCGATACTGCAAAAGGGTTGAGGATGCTCATAAGCCAGGGTGGAAAGGATATATTGAGCTATGTCGGCTCGGAGATGTTGAGCAGAGGTCAGAGTGTTCCATTTGCGGCTATTCCGACAACTAGCGGAACGGGGAGTGAGGCGACAGGGGTTGCTGTGATAAAAGACGGGGAGAGGAAGGTCAAGCTTGAGTTCATCTCCTCCTTCCTACTTCCTGACATCGCTGTCCTCGATACCCGTGTCCTTGAATCGATGCCGGCACGTATCACGGCCCTTACAGGCCTAGATGCACTTACACATGCCATAGAGGCATATTCATGTCTTCAGAAGAATCCGATAAGCCAGTGCTATGCTCTTTCCGCAATCAGACTCATAGTCGGGAATCTTGAGAAGGCGATAACACGCCCCAGAGACAGAGAGGCACGGATATCCATGGCTATCGCATCATACATAGCCGGAGCGGCATTCTCAAACAGCATGGTCGGTATCGTACATGCCATCGGGCATAGTGTCGGAGGAGTCTGCTCGGTGGCTCATGGAGAGGCGATGACGATTCTTCTTCCTGTATGCATGAGATATAATGAGGAGTATGCAGAAGAAGACTATTCGGAACTTCTTCTATATCTTTCAGATGCGGATACCTATGCTTCTACAAGGAAAGAGGACAGGGCGAAGAAGGCTATTTCAACAGTAGAGGACTTCATCACAAGGATCAAGGGAATTGCTCCTATTGCAACAAAGCTCAGTGAAAGAGGAGTTAAGAGAAGTGATTTCGAAGAGATTGCGAAGCGAGCCCTGAACGATGGTGCTCTAATTGTGAATCCTCGCAATGCAGACAAGGATGATATCCTGAAAATCCTCGAGGAAGCATTTTAAAAGTTTAAGAAGGTAAACTATATGTATTTGTGAAGCTCATTGGTATTGCAAAATACTGATAGAGCTTTTTATTTTGTTTCAATATAAATAATAAACATGGAATAATAAAAATGCTGGAAAAGACTTGAAAAAAAGATTCCACTGTAGTACTATTAAGTTAGCTTAAACAAACATATATCTCCCTCTTTTTAGTTCCTTTGTTTTAGCTTGATTGTGGCACGAGAACTCCTTTGAAGCCATTGCATCTCGTGCCACAATTTTTTTTCACAGAATATGGTCCAGGAAGCTTCTCGTTCTCTCATTCCTTGGATTCGTGAATATCTCTTCAGGACTTCCCTCTTCTATGATTTCACCTGCATCCATGAATATGACCTTGTCGGCGGCTGCACGTGCAAATCCCATCTCATGGGTGACAAGAAGCATTGTCATTCCGTCTTTAGCAAGAGACAGCATTACATCCAGCACTTCTTTTATCATCTCAGGGTCCAGTGCGCTTGTCGGCTCGTCAAAGAGCATGGCCTTTGGTTGCATTGCAAGCGCCCTTGCAATCGCGACTCTCTGCTGCTGACCTCCTGAGAGGGCGTTCGGATGTACCGATGCCTTGTCTTCAAGACCGACCCTTTTCAGAAGATCCATTCCAAGCCTCTCTGCCTCAGCTTTCTCCATATGTCTTACCTTTCTCGGACTGAGTGTTATGTTCTCCAGAACCGTAAGATGGGGAAATAGGTTGAAAGACTGGAATACCATTCCGACTTCCTCTCTTATCTTCCTGATATCGGTCTTTGGATCTGTTATATCCTCTCCGTCGATGCATATATGTCCGCTGGTTGCCGTCTCAAGCTTGTTGATGCATCTTAAAAGTGTTGATTTCCCGCTTCCCGAAGGGCCTATTATCACAACGACCTCGCCGTCGTTCACTATAAGTGATGCGTTTTTCACAGCATGCACGGCACCATCTGCTCCAGTGTAATCCTTATATAGGTTTCTGACTTCAATCTTTGCCATTAAAAAACCTCTCATGCAAAAAATAACATAAGAGGATGCTAAAGAAAATAACCGATCATTCAGAATGTGTATGCGACCCCGATGTATGGCTTGATGCGGAATATGATGGAAGCTGAAGACATAGTATCATACAGAAGTTCTCCTGTATTGTCATAAACTTCTCTGGTGTAGTTCTCAATCATCAGCAGAGGAGTCATGGATACGGAGATGCCCCATCTCATGGCCCATGTGTCGGTGAAGCTGTACATCATTGGAATGTCGATGAAGTATTTAAAGTAGTCATAGGCATGTCCCTTGGCTGCATCTCCGTCATCAAGTCTCTCATTGAGCCATCCCACTGTGGATTCGATTCCAAGTCTTGCTCCAAATGAGAAATCATTTGTAGGGGAATAGAGGTAGGTGAGGGCGGCATATGGAGTCAGTGCATATGTGTACAGAGGGATATCATTTATAAGATATGCCGCCAGAAAACCTGCTAGGCTTGTCCCAATGTCATTAAGTTAAGCAAACTGCGTTCCAGTATGCGTATATTTGGGTTATGAGCAATTATAAGAAATGCATAGAGAGTGAAATAAACTCTATCTGCTCCATATCCCCAGAGCTTATAAGAGACACATTCACTTCTCCAGCAAGGGATTTTAGAAGAAACAGAAAACAGAGCCTTGGCGATGTATTGAAAGTCGGGCTGCTCAATGCAAGTACATGCATCAACGAGCAGCTCAGGTTCTGTCATGGGATTGGGGATGACAGGCCGAGCGCGTCAGCCTATATACAGCAGCGCGACAAGCTTACGCAAGACTCATATCGCAGGATTTTTGAGATTCAATGCAGGCATATATCGAACTTCACGCTTTTCAGGAAGCAATATCTTGTCATAGCCATAGATGGATCGGATGTGAACATACATCCAAATCCTGACGATGAATCAACAATCTGCAGGACATACAACAAAAGATATGAGGAGAGGGAAAAGGTCATGCCGGTGAGAACCAGTTGCACCTCAATGCTGCAGTCTGTGTGCCGGATGGATTCTTCATTGATTACGAGATTCAGGACTGGGCATACAAGGATGAGAGGAAAGCTTGTGCTGAGATGATGAATAGAATAGCTGCATCCGACCGATATAAAGGATACATGGTTATAATCACCTGCGACAGAGGTTATGAATCATTCTACCTCATGATGCTTGCCGACTCGCTTGGCCTCAAGTACTGCTTCCGTGTCCATGATGCAGGTTCCGGCGTCGGCATTGCATCCAGATATATGGGGCTATGCGATGACAAAGGATGCATAGATGCCGTCATCGATAAGAAATACACATACTGCTGCTTCGTTGAGAAGGAAAAGGATAAATATCCGGATTATGTATTATGCCATAGGGAGAACTACAACCCTTTCATACCGCCATCTCCTAATTCCCAGCATGGCTCAAGAAGGGCTGGGCTCATTTCATTCCATCCTTTTTCTTTTCGTCTGATACGGTTCCCTCTGGGCAACGGGGATTTTGAGACTCTTGTAACCAATCTTTCGAATGACGAACTTGGCTTCACTGAGTTCAAAGCTCTTTATCATATGAGGTGGGGCATCGAGACTTCATTCCGCCAGCTGAAATATGATGACTGCGCCTCATTCATGCACTCAAGAAAGAAGAATGTTGCCATCGGCGAGATGATTCTTTCAATGGTGTTTCATAACATCTGTACTATGGTTCTTATGCTTCTTGCAGAGAAAGCACACCAATATTCTGCGCACCATGCGCTCTTGTACAGGATAAGCTATTCTGATCTTGCTTCCACATTGCGACTTTTCATTTCAGGAAGAAGCCCAACCATTACGATTGATAAAATCGTCAGGGAGCTCTTGATTACATTGCAGCCGGTCAGGAATGGCAGATCTTTTATCAGGGTTATCGTAAACCATCCTTTCGTACCGTTCATCTATAGGGCAGCCTGACTTTTATACTGTAATCCTTTTCTGGGGTTTGGGACAGGCTTATGGACTGTCCTGTTTTTCTTATTGTCTGTATGCATATGATTCAAGTGCCTATTCTCTTCAGCATACCGCACCTCTATCTCATATTATGATTTTCTTCCCCTACTTGACCTTAACTTAATGACATTGGGCTTGTCCTGTAGGATGAATGCGGCAAGACCCTTATGTTCCAAGATGTGAAAGGAAACACCTTCCGATGAAGAGAAGACAAGCAATCATGCGGACAAGACCTCCTTGGTAAATTGAATTCGAAGAATATGACGGCAGATGCAAGCAGTCCTGTTGCTTTTTACTTGTTACAATGTTTGACCTCTGAAATTGTTATCTTTTTGAAAAAACTTCTTTAGTCGTGCTATGTTACATACATGAGAAGGTCGATAACTGTTTTCCCAAAACTCACTGACAAGGAGGTCTCTACGATAGTGGGGACGAGGAGGCAGTATGCAAGGGCCTTCAACATGTCTGCAGAATGTCTCATCAATAACAGCAGCACATCCAAGAGGTTCCTCCACAAGGTCCAGTATGGGAGGATAAAGGAGGCGTGTCCGTCTCTTCCCACAGGCCTCATACAGTGTGCTCGTGATGTCGCAGTGGAAGCTGTCAAGAACTGGAATAAGAAGAGGAAGAAGCTGAAGAAAGCTGAGAGTATGAAAAGGCCCTCTATGAAGGAGATGTGCACGATGCGCTATGATGTGCGCACTGTGACGCTCAGAGGCAGTCAGCTTACATTCAGTACCTGTGACAAGAGGATAAAGACAATCATCTCAATCCCTGAGTTCTTTACAGAAAGATACTCTCCGTCGGAGGGCTGGAAGCTCAAGGGAGCGAACATAGGGATAGACAGAAAAAGAAGAGTATTCGTCAATCTCATCTACGAATGCCCTGATTACGATATAGTTGAAAACGATGGGAAGATAGTGGGACTGGACAGGGGTGTCTACAACATTGTTACGACTTCTGAAGGAGTCCACTATGGGGCGAAGGATGTAAGGCGGGTAAAGAGGAAATACAGCCATGTGCGTTCTGTGTTGCAGGAGAAAGGCACCCGCAGCGCCAAGAGAAGGCTCAAGGCCATCTCCGGCTGCGA
>DVIF01000086.1 GCA_018711525.1 Candidatus Ornithospirochaeta stercorigallinarum | reverse complement strand
TGACAAGATGTATGAGGCGAAACTGCCTAAATACTGCTCCCATGAAGGCAATATCCTCTCTGAATCATTGGGCGAAATAGCATATGAGAATAATCCTCGATTCAAAGCCTTTATTACAGAAAACAATCTTCCGTTCAAGCCATGTCATGGCTTCTCCAAGAAGGAGATAGAAGAGAGAACTGCATTGATTGCAGAACTTTCAAAGCTTGTCTGGAATGAAAACATGTTTATGTAGGGTGTCTAAAATAGGAATTTGCGATGGAAGGAAGAGTTATTGAATATAAGAGGGAACTTACAAAAGACGTTGATGGCCTTGAGAGGGAGGTCGTTTCCTTTCTGAATACATTTGGAGGAGAGCTTGTCTTCGGCTTGGCCAATGATGGCACCGTCTATGGAGTTCCTGATCCTGATGATGTTCAGAAACGTATCGCGCAGCGACTGTCTGAAAATGTGCATTCATCATGCCTTGGTCTCTTCGATATCGAAGTTGAAGCTACAGAGGGAGGCAAACATCTTGTGAAGGTAATTGTCTCTGCTGGATCGGATAGACCATATTACATCGCAAAGTACGGGATGAGCTCGAAGGGGTGTTATTACAGGGTAGGTTCCTCATGTCGTCCGATGCCTGAGCGAATGATCAGGGAGATGTACGCCCAAAGGGTGCCTACGACATTGGCCACAATCATAGCCCCAAGCCAGAATTTGAAATTTGAACAGCTGAAGATCTATTACAGCGAGAAGAAGCATCCACTCAATGACAATTTTGCCGAGACTCTTGATTTCCTCACCCCTGAAGGAAAGTACAACTTCGTTGCCTATCTGATGGCGGACAACAATCATCTGACATTCAAGTTCGCCAGGTATGCAGGAATTGACAAGTGTGAGCTTGTAGAGAGCTCTGAGTACGGTTTCAACTGTCTTATTACAACGGCGCACAGACTTGCTGACCGTCTCCTCGTAGAGAACAGAACATGGACAAAGATAACTCCGAAGCTAAGGCTTGAAAGGAAGATGTTTGAACCGATTCCAGCAAGGGAGGCTCTAATCAACATGCTTGTCCACAACGATTACAGCCGAGGTTATACACCTGTTGTGGAGGTGTATTCCGACAGACTTGAGCTTACATCGCATGGAGGTCTTCCTGATGGGATGACTGTAGAGCGCTTCTTCTCCGGCGTGAGCCGTCCTCGAAATAGGGAAATCATGAGAATCTTCCATGATGTTGAAATGGTGGAGCAACTAGGATCCGGCATGAACAGGATCCTTCAGTATTATGACAAGAGCATCTTTGAGATACATGATGACATGATCAAGGTTGTATTCAGATTTGTTCCAGGCTTTGAAGATGATTTACAGTCTAAAAATGAAGAATCTGCCGATTTACAGTCTAAGTTACAGTCTAAAATTGATTCCAACGAGGATTTACAGTCTAACTTACAGTCTAAATCTGATTCTGGACCGAAAAGCACAGAGAGGCTATCTCGTGCTGAAATCAAGATTCAGATTGTAGGAGTTCTTAAAGAGAATCCTTCATGTACATATGAGACTCTCAGTAAGATGTTCAACATATCAAGAGCTTCAGTAGCGAATTATCTCAAGAGCCTAAGTGAAGCAGGTGTTGTCAGAAGAGTCGGAAGCGATAAGGATGGCCACTGGGAAGTGGTTTGATGGTAGACGGCTATTGCCAATGTTTTATTCCTTCCTACATATCCGCTCTGCTTTATCTCCCTGCTCCGTTGTGGATATGGGCTCATGCTCTTAGTCTGAGGTACGTGTAGCTGTTGATCTATCGGAGTTGAAATTGCTGTATGGGTTTCTGACAGCAGCATCTGTCAGATTTTTTATCCTTGCAAGATCCTTGAAACCCAGAGAGAAAATCCCGTTCATGAACTGAGCAAGAGATGGAACGGTCTTGAGGGTTGCCTTCAGTGTTTCATTAGTCATGGGTTCGTAGTTCACATAGAAACTGATGTTGCTTAATGAAGGAGCATCAAATGTCTCCGGAATTCTAGATCTTATAGCTTCATCGACGTTATCAATATCGAGAAGTTTCAGTATCTTCAGCATCGTATCAGTGGAAGGACTAGCCATTGTTGTCGTGGCATCCTGATATTCAGAATAAGACCTGCTGCTGATGCCTGAATCTTTGTAGAAATTGCTTTTAAAGTCATATCTGGAGGAAATCTTATCGTCAATTGTTTGCCAGATTGAAGCTACAGGAAGGTATGAGTGGAGCCAAAGGCTGTTTGCCATTTCATAAAAAGCCATTTGTAGACTGAATGTTGATATCTGGAAGTCCTCCACTCCAAATGCCTTATTAAGAACATGAATGATTTCGCTCATCAGAAAGAGCCCATCAACTTCTTCTGCACGCAGGAACTCATAAAAAATACAGAATCTGTATTCATCGGAAGTGCCAGCTGTCTCGGGATTCCTAATCAAGTTACCGGCATCAAGTCCTTCAGAGAGTGAGTTGAATGCTCTGACAATTGCATTCTTGTCGGAATTCTGCATAAGCTGACTGTTTGGCAAAGTATCTTTTTCTGTCAGTGTCGTCCAATAGATGACATTATTCTTGTCAGTAAGATATTCCGGTTCCTTTTCTGCAACCAGAGTATCAAATGTGATACCGAGAGCATTCGAGATTCTGTAAAGGTCATTGAATTTTGGAATCTTGTGCTTCTTGAAGTTGTTGATGAAAGATAGCTGATTGATTCCTGCAACAGATGCAACATCATTGCGCGATAAATGTAAGAATTCACGCTGCTTGTCGATTCTGTTGAGGATTGTATCTGCTGCAAGTTTTGGAAAATCCGTTGCAATTCCCATAAAATAAGTTTGCACACTTTTGGAAAAAAAGAGAAGAAAAAAGAACCTCATTTTCAAAAAGACACCTTAATATACGGTTCTGTTTTCAAAAGAGAAATTCAAAATAACTCCACAATATATGGTTCTGTATTGACAGCTTGCAGCACATGCATTAGTTTTGTATTTGTAAATCAACCCTGATACTAAAGGAGTTGAAATGAATACTGGAGTTATCATGGCACGACCACGCAAAGAAGAGTCTTATTTCTTTACGAAGGACAAAAGAGGGAAGGATTCCTACATTCTCTCTATACGTGACGATCATTACGCATATGGATTCAAAAGGATTATTTTTCATGCTAGCCGTAATGATGCAGGAATTATTGCCAGAGAGCTCTTTGACAATTACATGAGGACTCTGGCAATGACGCCAGAACAGAAAGAGAAGGTGTCAGAGGTTCCCGTCACAGTTGCTCAGGCTTGCGAGATCTTCATCAAAAGAAGGGAGACGGGGCGGAGTGAGACATGTCAGGTTCATTCAATAGAACAGGTGTCTGCTCGCTTCAGGAATCACTTGATTCCGTATCTCGGGAAAAAGCGACTATCATCATTGGCGGTCGAGGATGTCACCGCATACAAGCTCAATCTGCAGAAAAAGGGACTATCCGATAGGTCTGTACATTACTGCATCGATGAAGCCAAGGAGTTTTTCAACTATTGCGTTGAGGTCGGCTGGATGCTGCGCACCCCATTTGATTCAACATTCAAGATGGCCCGTCCCAAGCCCAGAAAGAACCGTATCCCGGGCAACATCCAGGATTATCGCAAGATGCTTCTAAAAGGGTGGAAGAATCCAATCAACCATGCTGTGGCCATGGTCTGTTTCTTCACCGGTATGCGTGTCTCAGAGATCAGGGCCCTCAAGAAGAATGACTTTGAAACCTACTATGGACATGAGGGCATCGAAGACTGTGTTGTGCTTCATATCCGCCATAGCCTGACAAACAGGAATGTGGAGAAAAGCCCTAAGAATGGCCGTGAACGGCTGACTGTTCTCCCTCGCTGGGTATATGAGTTCATCCAACCTGTCTTTCTGCTCAGCAATACGGATCTCTGCTTTTCAAACACTCAAGGCAAGAAACCTATCTCAATCGATAAGAATCTCGAACATTTCCGCAACGAACTTGCTGAGGTCATGGGAACCTCACCTGAAGCAGTTCAGGCCGCAGGAATCGACTTCCACTCACTGAGGAAGATGTTCAACTCGATGATGACTGGAACGCTCTCAAGTGATATCCGTCGTGGAATACTCGGCTGGACTAGCGAGAACGTTGCCCTTGAGCACTATTTCCAGGTTCTCCCAATCCACTATCAGAAGATTCTGGATGCTCAGAAAGTGCTCTTTGACGAAGAATCTGTCGCTTGGTTCAAGTCACATGACATTCTTGACCTGGCTCAGAAATACAAGAAGCCCTCAAGGACCATGAGGAGGTGTAGCGTATGACTACTTATTCCATTTATGAAGCGGCTGCGAAGCTTGGCATCTCTGTTCCTGTGCTTCGCAGGGAGATCTACAAGAAGAAACTCACAGGGCGCAAGTTCGGAGGCCGTGTCTACATTCTGGACTCGGATCTTGAAGACTATGTGAAGCTCTGTTCCACGGATCCGGACAACAGCAAGGGCTATGAGGCTCAGCTGATTTCAGGGGGTATCTGATATGGCCGACAAACGCATGCTTTCCAAGTCGATAATCGATTCAGACAAGTTCCTCTCGATGCCGACTTCAGCCAGAATGCTATATGTGGATCTGGCTGTCAGGGCAGATGATGACGGTTTCATAACTCCTCGCCGGGTCATGAAGGTCACAGGTGCTTCTGATGACGACCTGAGGATTCTGATATCCAAACGGTATCTGATTCCATTCAACACTGGCGTCGTCGTGATAACGGACTGGCTTTATCACAACGTCATTCGGAAGGACCTCTATCACCAGACCATCTACATCAAAGAGAAGGAGCTTCTGAAAATTCCCACTAGCAGGAAGGCTGCCAATCTGTCATACGGATTGCTTCCTGAGCGTCCTGATTCAGAGGTTCAAGTGCTTCTCGAATATATCGAGTGATGAGTCCGTTACGATGCCGTAACGCCTCCGTAACGGTTTCGTTACGCTCACGTTACTCAATTAGGTTAATAAGGTTAATCAGGCTAATAAGGTTAACTATTCAAAATAGGAGCCTTCCATCTTAACGGCGCAGGCTCAGCACCTGGGAGCCCTCGCCTAATGGAAGCCTCCATACGGAGAGAAAAAGGGTGGCGCTTCTCAAAAATAATACGCAACCCTTTTTCTCTCCTTGAATGAATAAGGAGCAAAGAAATGGAGATCAAAAACGAGTATCTGTTCAATGGTATTCTTCCCGGAGAGACGGAAGAAAAGATTATCAGCACTTTGGATAAAGCTGACAAATGGGAATCCCTGTCACAGTCAGTCAGAAAGGATTTCTGGAGGATGAGCAAGCGGGAGATGCGGAGGAAAGCCAGAAAGCTGGACAGGCTTGCAAGCGGGATTGTCCAGGACTTGATTGACTGGAAGCTTGAGCTTGCTTTGCCAGAGAATATGGAAGAAGTGAAACAGCTCAGCAAACATGTTCAGAAAGACTATTACTGATCTGTAGCGTACCTTTTGAGTACTGGGGGCTTCTGAATTACCGGAAGCCTCAGTCATATGAAGGTGTATTTATCGGGCAAGATAAATAGGGGCTGTAATCACATTCCGATAATTCCTTTCATTATAACAATTCAATTAGTAGCGGCATCTGTGCTGAAAACCCCACCAAATTACAGTTCTTGGAGGAAGCGAAATGGCCAAAGAAGGAACGAAAGTGATATCCGTCCGCCTTGATGTGGGTAACTACGAGAAGCTCCAGAAGATGGCTGTGATCAACAAGAGCACCATCTCTGCTGTCACCAGCGAAGTGATCAATTCATCCTTCGAAGATATCGAGAGGGTCGATAAGCGGGTCGAACATCTTGAGGAGCTTGTGTTTTCTGTTCTCGATCATCTGACACTGATGCAAGCGTTCAACAAGGAGGTCTATACGGCACTGCTCGTGCGCAAGGCCAGGACGTTATCTGAAGAAGAGAAGAAGGAAGCCCGAGCCCTCCTCAAAGAAGCAAGACAGTCTCTCGATACCTTTCTCTATGCTGCCACCAAGAAGATCATGAATGAAGATTTCATCTGGGAATCGAAGAGACTGATAGATGAATTGACTTCTACGCAGTCTCAAAAGGATGGGGATTGAATTCTGATACAGCTTTGTATCAACAACGTATTTCAGTGAGACAGCTGGGATAGTATCACTGGAGTCTACTTCAAAGATATGGAGAATAAGAATGAAAGTCGGATATATCAGGGGCAGCACTGCTGATCAGAATCCTGCAAGGCAGGAGGAAGCACTCCGACAACACGGAGTGGAGCGTGTTTTCGAAGAGAAGATCTCAGGGAAAGATATGAATCGCCCGAAGCTGAAGGAACTTCTGGACTTTGTGAGGGAAGGGGACATTGTGATTGTCGAGTCCTATTCTCGCTTGGCCAGGTCTACAAAGAATCTTCTCTTCATCATCGATAAGCTACAGGAGAAGAAAGTGTCTTTCGTCTCTTTGAAAGAGAACATCGATACGACAACACCACAGGGCAAGCTCATGCTCACAATCTTTGCTGGGCTTTCCCAGTTTGAGCGAGAGTGTACTCTCCAGCGTCAGGCTGAAGGAATCGCTATCGCCAAAGCAGAAGGCAAGTACAAGGGGCGCAAGCCGATTGAGAAGCCAGCGGACTGGGATTATGTCATCAGGCTCTATAGAGCTAAAGAGATAACCGCAACCCAGGCAAAGAGGCGATTAGGCTTGAGCCATGCCACGTTCTACAGGTTGCTTAAGGGTGAATAATGGGCGTTTGTGTGTCGTTGGACTACTACCGGATTTAATCGGAAGTGGCCATTAAACATCAGGTGATATCAGGATTACTGACGCGAATTACTGACGGGATTCTGCCTTGTAAACGAAACAACTCCCTGACTTTGAGGGAGTTGCTTTGAGTGGAGCTGATCGGGATCGAACCGACTACCTATTGAATGCCATTCAATCGCTCTAGCCAGGTGAGCTACAGCCCCGTTTTTATTTTAACGATGGATAATTTACAGCAATAGAAGAAAAAAAGCAATACTATAAAGAGGAAATACAATAGGGGAGAATGTTCTTGTGGTACTTTTGCCGATTTGCCTAGATTATCATATTATCTATGGCATTGTCGAGTTTAGTTCTACATTTATTCCGTTGATGTTCCTTCAATTTGCTCAATATAATACCCAAAAAAATATGCTTCATTGTGTGTTGCAAACTACTTAACGTTATTTTCTAATCTTTCAGACAGCAGATCGGTACTTCTAATATCCCATCGTTTCTCCTTATCGCATAGCGTCCAGTGCCTGTGAGTACCATCATGAACGATGGCTTTTTCATTCTGCTTGTATCAAGTTTTGCTTCAAGTTTCTGTAGATTTCTAACTCCTTCTGCTACAAGACTCTCTCCGCCTAGCTTGATTTCTATCAACCCATAGGAGCCGTCTCTCAAATGTACTACGGCATCGCATTCCAGACCAGATTTATCACGATAATGAGAAACCATGCCATCTAATGCTTCGGCATAGATGCGGAGGTCTCTAACGCACATTGTTTCAAACAATAATCCTAATGTGTTCAAATCTGAAACAAGAGCATCGGGGCCGACACCAAGAGCGGCTACTGCTATGGATGGATCGACGAAATATCTTGTATCACTAGTTCTTATCGCTGTTTTTGAACGGAGGTTTGGATTCCATGCCGGCATGTCTTCTATTACAAAAAGTTTTTTTAACGCTTCAATATAGGAAAATACAGTACGTTCATCTAAAGATGAATTATCATTTGGTTTCATGTCGTCCCTTATTGTTGTCAGGGGTACTTGAGCCCCCTGCATCCGGGCATATGATCTCATGAGCAGTTTCGTCCTTTCCGTACTTCTTTCAACATCATCGACCCGATGTATGTCCACATTTACTATTGCATCGTAATAATCAAAAGCTCTTCTAATAGCTACATCCTTCTTTTGCAATGTTGCACGAGGCCATCCACCCCTGCATATGAAATAGGAAATATCTTCAATACCTGCCGTATTGATTCCTTCAATATTCATGTTGCCTGAAAACAGGTTGCCAAGACTTACAGAACCATTTGAATCCCCTGATTCCCATAGACTCATCGGTCTCATTGTTATCTGGGCAATTCTGCCTGTTCCCGAATGTTTCAGCGTCTTATCTTTCTCTTTCTTCTTCCCCTCTATAGGGACGGATGAACCTGTAAGGATAAACTGTCCGTCCTGTTTTCTCCTATCGACTGCATATCTTACTGCATCCCAGAGTTTCGGAGCTATCTGCCATTCGTCTATCAGACGGGGAGTGGCACCTTCAAGAAGCTGGGATGGGTTTATCTCTGAAGTCCTAATGTTCAAGTCAACATTTTCGGGCTCATCCATATATATAATACTGTTTGCTTGCTGCTCAGCTGTTGTGGTCTTACCACACCATTTTGGGCCTTTTATGAGGACTGCCCCCATGCCTTCCAGCTCCCGCCTGAGAAGTTTGTCTGCGATTCTTGTGCGATAAAAAGAGTTCTGTATTACTTCCATAAAGTTTATATTTCCTCAATGATAATCATACTGGATTCCTATTCATTAGTCAAATTGGCGATTTTTCATTAGTCATTTTGGCAAATTTCTGTTAGTCAAGTTGGCGTTTTTTCGTTAGTCAAATTGACATTAATGTTCCCAATTCTTTCTTTAGGGTTATTATATTTCCCTATTGTCGTTGAATTTCATTGTCATGATGATACCCAAGAAATGCGCGAATTCTGAAATCTCTCTTCTCCTTACCATAAAATGAAAGATTGCGTATATCTTTTCTCTGGTTACTGTTTGTGTTGCTAAAGATTAGAATATCATTTAATAGTTCTTCTAATATTTATATTTGTTGTTATTCTAACATAATGTAAAATTTATAACAAAGATTAATGAAAGAGGTTGACCCTAACGGCATAAAAGAATTAATCTTGCCTTACCTTATTATTTATGAGGATGAATGCTATGGAAAATAAGAAGATTAAAGTAGCCGTAATCGGTGCAACAGGTGCAGTCGGCCAGGTTTTCATGTGGATGCTCTCCGATCATCCATGGTTTGAGCTCAGCTATGTAACAGCATCTGCTGCGAGAGTAGGGCAGAAGTATGCAGCTACCGTCCATTGGGTAATGCCGTTTGAGATGCCTGAATGCATCAAGGATATGGATGTCAGGGAGTTCAATTATGCTCAGATGAAGGAAGCCGGGGTGAGGATTGTCTTCTCAGCTCTTCCTGCTGCTGTCGCATCAGAGGCGGAGCCTCAGCTCAGGGCGAATGGTTTCTATGTGTTTTCCAATGCTGCTGCGATGCGCTATGATGCGAATGTCCCGATTCTCATTCCAGATACGAACGCAGACCAGCTTGAGCTGATAAGGAAGCAGGGATACCCGCAGACCGGTTTCTGTGTGACAAATGCCAACTGCGTAACCACAGGTCTTGCGATGGCTCTTGCTCCACTTAGGAAATATGGTATCAAGACGATCATGATAAACAGCTACCAGAGTGTCTCCGGTGCCGGCTATCCAGGTCTTTCCTCTTTCGATATCACAGACAACTGCATCCCTTTTATCAAGGGTGAGGAGGAGAAGATTGAGAAGGAGATCAAGAAGATCCTCTCGATAGACCCTGAGGTCTACGCCTATACGGTGCGTGTTCCTGTCATGTTCGGTCATCTTGAGACTGTCTGGCTTGAGACAGAAAAGGATGTAAGTGAGGAGGAGATCATAGCAGACTGGAAGAACTTCAATACTGTTCAGGACCTTCCATCCACTCCAGCTCAGCCTATACAGTACTCTGCGGAGCCGACATTCCCTCAGCCTAAGTATGCTTTCTGGGGCGAGCCGAAAGGAATGGTCGTCTATACAGGAAGGCTCAAGAAGAAGAACGGTAAGATCGGTTTCTGCCTTCTTGTGAACAATATTGTAAAGGGAGCTGCCGGCGGTTCTATACAGAATGCAGAGGCTTTCGTGCAGAAATACGGATTGATCTAAAAAAAGATATTTCAGTTTCCTTCGGCCCTCAGTCCTCTGAGGGCTCTTCTTTTACAAGGCTCTGACAGTTGTCGACAATCACCATGTATTTCTTTCCATTCTGTTCAATATGGAATGTATGATGATGCGTGCATCCTTTGCACTCAAGAGCGAGACTGTCGTGTTTGAAACAGCTTCTAGAGATGAAAAGAGGAAGTTTGTAGCCTCGCAGCGGGGTAGGCTTCAGAGGCCATGGCTCCTCATAGGAGTCGAAATCTACTGCAAGATATGCTCCTTTCAGGCTCTCGCCGAGTATGTCTTTTACAAGGGCGACGCTTTCCCTGTTTGAAGCATATAGATATACATCCATGAAATATGAGTACTGAGGGTGGTTTTTGGCAAAGAACACATCCGCAATGTTGTTAAGTCCTATGAGAACATCTCCATTTATTTCACTTACTCTTTCAATGAGGTGCTCATATTTCCCTCTCTCCGAGTATGTGACGGGTGGAAGGGTTATGTACGTCACTCCTCCGATTGTGACACCATCCTCGTTCCAGGGAGTGTTCTTCCCCTCAAGAAGACTTCTCTCCGGCAACAGGATGCCTTTCCCTTCTGTTCCTTCCTTTTTATAAAGGTTGTCTTCCGTACTGAGGCCTTCCAGCAGGGAAAGAAAATCTCTTCTTCTCTCTTTTGCCTCCTTCTCCCGGACATACAGGCCATGTGCGTTCTCTATTTTTCTTATATCAAGTACTTTCTCCCCCGTACTCTGGGAGAAGATCTTCCTTATATTCTCCGTATTGTCCCCTTTAAGTGCTTTTTCCGTCTCGATTTCATATTCTTTCGTCAAAAGCGGGGTTTCGATTCTTATCCTGCCGTCGCTTATCGTTAGAGATGCCTCTATGCTCTCTTTCTCTTCTTTGAGGGCATCTGTGTTTATCTTCTTCAGCATGGCCGCCGAGTCGCTTATCTTGTAGATCCTCGTTCCATAGGGGATCTGGAAATCCCCATCGAAGAGTATCTCATTCCTGCCTAGGACCTTTGCAGGGAATTTATGTGCCTCTCCCTTCAGGAGGATCATCAGCCCGTCGCGGTCTTTTATTTCTTCTTCTGTTTCGATTCCAAGCCTTATTCCTTGCTGAGAGACCACAGCCCCTATATCTTTGCCTTCATGCTGTGTGTATCTCTCCGTGATGAGCCTCTCATGCCCAGGTCCTGTGTATTTGAAGAATCCGTCTGAATGCTCACGCAGGAATGTGAATGGATGCATGTCCTTCTCTTTTGTCCTATCAAGGATGTTCCTGTAGTATCTTGCAGTGTAGTAGACGAACTCATTTCCCTTCATCCTTCCTTCCACTTTGACGCTGTCTATGCCCATCTTATCAAGCAGGAGGATCTCTTCTCCTGCATCCATGTCCTTCATGCTGAAAGGAAAGATCCTTTTTCCTTCGTATGTGAACCATGTCCTGCAGATCTGCGCACATTCTCCTCTGTTCGCACTCCTTCCTGTCTTTTCAAGGGATGCCATGCAAAGACCAGAGAAGCCGTAGCACATCGCACCATGGATGAAGACCTTCAGCTCGATATCAGGATTGGCTTTTCTTATCTTCTCTATTTCATTCAGCGAAAGTTCCCTGGAGAGTACGACACGCTCTGCTCCGATTTCCTTCAGCATCTTCACCCCGTAGTCCGTGTGCACAGCAAGCTGTGTGGAGGCATGAATACTGAGGGATGGGAAATATCTTTTCATCATCCTCATTACTCCGAGGTCCTGGACGATGATTCCATCTACTCCATATTTCCCTATCTCTTTCAGAGTGTTGAACAGATCTTCAAGCTCACTGTCTTTTATCAAGGTGTTTATCGTGATATATATTTTCTTGTTGCGCTCTTTTGCAAATCTGCGTATCTTCCTGAAATCACTGATGCTGAAATTTTCAGCACTTTTCCGTGCTGAGAATTCCTTGAGCCCGAAATATACGGAGTCAGCTCCTGCATTAAATGCATTTACGGCGTTTTCCAAGCTTCCTGCCGGCATGGATAGTTCTATCATGACTGAAGTGTATCAAATTACAGTTAAAGTGAATATAATAGAAAGATAAGGAGGCTCCCATATGCAGAACTATGATGCGGGAAACAAGGTCGTAAACCTTGAGAAGGGACACGTGCTTTATCATCAGGGTGATGAGTGCAATACGATGTTCGTCCTTTTAAGCGGGGCGGTGGAACTTTTTCTGAACTATGGCACGAAGGATCAGTTTGCTCTTATCGTCCTTTCTGAGAAGGGTTCCAGCCTGGGGGAGATGGGACTTCTGGAGGGTGAGCCGAGGAATGCTACTGCTGTAGCCCTTGAGGATTCTACTCTCGTGGAGCTTGAAGAGGCCCATTTCCAGGAGTTTTTGGAAAAGCATCCGAATCTGGGTGTCAAGATCATAAAGGACCTTGCCGGACGGTTCAATGTCGTCACCGATGAACTGTTGAGCGCCCAGGATGTTGTAAGAACCCTGGTGGGGGAGATTGAAAGCGATAAGAATAAGGAGAAGAAGAGCATCAGGGAGCGGCTGAAAGGGATCGCCGATGTCTTATTAGACGTGCCGAAGGATGTTCCTCCTGACTTGTATGTTACCTGCTATACAAGGACTCATGGTAACCTTCACTAAATAGATAATCTCTTATCTATATTGCAAAAAAAGAGTTATTCCTATACTCTATTGAAAGGAAATATTCTGGATGACTCCAGATTATTATAAGGAGAATTCTGATGACAATTAATGATCTTAAGCATGCAAAACTTGTCAGCTGGATTGAAGAGATCAAAGCTCTCTGTGAACCAGATGATGTTGTGATTGCAGATGGATCCAAGGCTCAGTATGATGAACTCATCAAGGGATGTGTTGATTCTGGTCTTGCTATCCGCCTCAATGAAGAGAAGAAGCCGGGATGTGTACTTTTCCACTCCGATCCTTCTGATGTTGCCCGTGTAGAGAAGAGGACGTTCATCGCTTCTGAAAAAGAAGAAGATGCAGGTCCTACAAATAACTGGATTGATCCAAAAGAACTCAAGGCCACAATGACAGGTCTTTACAAGGGTTGTATGCATGGAAGAACCATGTATGTGATTCCTTTCTCAATGGGTCCTCTCGGATCTCCGATTTCAAAGATCGGTGTTGAGATCACCGACAGCGCATACGTTGTATGTAACATGATGATCATGACAAGGGTAGGAGTAAAGGTCCTCGACCTCCTCGGAACAGACGGATACTATGTTCCATGTCTCCACTCTGTAGGTAAGCCGCTTGCAAAGGGCGAAAGTGACAATGGACAGTGGCCATGCGCTCCAATGGAGCACAAGTATATCAGCCAGTTCCCTGAGACAAGGGAGATCTGGTCATATGGTTCCGGATACGGTGGAAACGCTCTTCTTGGAAAGAAGTGTCTCGCACTCAGGATTGCAAGTGTTCTCGCTCGTGATGAGGGATGGCTTGCAGAGCACATGCTCATCTTGAAGATTACAAACCCTGAGGGAAAGAGCAAGTACGTAACAGGTGCATTCCCATCAGCTTGTGGAAAGACAAACCTCGCCATGCTCATTCCTACCATCCCGGGATGGAAGGTTGAGACAATCGGAGATGACATCGCTTGGATGAAGCCAGGAAAGGATGGAAGACTCTATGCAATCAACCCTGAGGCAGGATTCTTCGGTGTTGCTCCTGGAACAAGCGCAAAGAGCAACTATAACGCTCTCATGGCAGCAAGCAAGAATACTATCTTCACAAACGTAGCTCTCACAGAAGATAAGGATGTATGGTGGGAGGGAATCGGATACGATGCTCCTGGCAAGCTTATCGACTGGCATGGAAACGAGTGGGTTCAGGACAAGGGCAACAAGGAGCAGGCTCCAGCTGCACATCCAAACTCAAGATTCACAGCTCCAGCTGCACAGTGCCCATGCATCGCACCAGAGTGGGAAGATCCTGCAGGAGTTCCAATTTCTGCAATCCTCTTCGGTGGAAGAAGACCTTCAACAATTCCTCTTGTCCATATGGCAAGGAACTGGAACCATGGTGTGTTCCTCGGATCCATCGTAGGAAGCGAGGTTACAGCAGCAACACTTGATGCCAAGGTTGGTACTGTAAGAAGAGATCCGTTCGCAATGCTTCCATTCTGTGGATACAACATGGGAGATTACTTCCAGCACTGGATCGATGTAGGTAAGGCAGCTCCTAGTCAGGATGTTCTTCCTAAGATCTTCTACGTCAACTGGTTCAGAAAGGATGCTGAAGGCCACTTCATCTGGCCGGGATATGGTGACAACAGCCGTGTTCTCAAGTGGATTTTCGAATGCTGTGACGGAACTGCAAAGACAGTTGATACAGAAATCGGAATCATGCCTACAGTCGATGCAATCGACCGCCCTGAGGGTGTGACGGAAGAGGATATGAAGACCCTTCTCACAGTCGATAAGGCTGGATGGCTCAAAGAGGTTGAGGATATCAGGACCAACCACTATCCGAAGTTCGGAAAGCATCTTCCAAAGGAGCTTTCAGAGATGCTCGATACACTCGAAGCCGCTCTTAAGAAATAACAGATTCTCCCCAGGGCCTCCAGCCTTGGGGATTCTTTTTCACTGAAATTTTACATAACCTTTATTTTTATTTCTTTTCCTTCTGCTACATTGTATGTGTCAAAGATGAAAGCGATGCGCTTGTAGGAGACAACCTCAGGCGGGGAAATAGGAAATGTTCAGGTTTCGTTTTCAGGACATTCCAGAAGGAAAAAAGGCCGGGGATCCCAGAGAAAAAAGCGCAGAGCTTCTTCTTGCTTATATCGGAATACGGGTACTCGAAAGAGTACCTTTTGTTTTATAATTCCTCCATGAGTCAGACAGAGAGGATTTTCTATATCATAGACCTTCTTATGGAGAAGGGTAGGTTCCGCCGTGATGAGGTCGCCCGTCATTTCGAGGTCTCGGAGAAGCAGATCTGGCGGGATAAGGAATATCTGAGGGACCGTTGCCCTCTGCCATTTGGAAATCTGGATATCGTGTATGACAGCTCTATCAGGGCCTATGTCCTCACACCTGATGCAGCTGAGCGCCTTATCAAGTGGCGTGCTGATACCTCTTTAAGCCTTGCAAAGAGCAAGGAGGAGGGGAAGAAGGGCTTGTCGGAGAGTGCGACGGTAAGATCAGACGCATCATACATAACATATAAAAGCTACGCAAAGGAGAATTTCTCACCTTCTATATATGAGAGGCTGATGAGAGCGCTGAGGGAGAGGAAGAAGATAAGGCTTTCCTATCCGAGTTCGAGAAAACATCCGGTGAGGGTGGTCGAACCGTTGCGCCTTATAAACTATGGGGAGATCTGGTATCTCATAGCGGCAGCCGATGACAAGCTTCTGACGTACAGCCTTTCAAGAATAGAAGATGTCGAGCTTTTGCAGGAGGAGATTTCATTTTCGGACTCAAAGAGGCTGGAGAAGCTTCTTGATGGATATGGAATATACTCTGATGATAATCCACCAATGGAGTATGTCATAAGATTCTATTCATGGGCCATACCGATTGTTTCAAACCAGGTATGGCAGAAGGATCAGAAGATGAGCCTCTCGGATGATGGAAATGTCCTGGAGCTGCGACTGCCTATAAGCAACCATACTGAGCTGTTGTCCAGGATCCTTTTCTATGGAGATGCCGCAGAGCCCGTCGCTCCTGAGGATTTTGTCTCTGAATATAAGAAAAAATGCAGGAATATGGCAAGAAGATATGAATGAATTTGAATATATAACCACAGATGAAAGGCTTTTGAAGCTTGTGGAGGACTTTAAAACACTGGATGCCATCGCTATCGACTTTGAGGAGGAATGCAACCTTCATATCTATGGGGAGCATATCTCGATAATCCAGATTTACGATAACGCCCATTTCTACATCGTCGATGTCCTGGCAAAAGGAATTACCGATAAAGGACTCGAGGTGCTTTTCACATCTCCTGTAGAGAAGATCTGGTTCGAGTGCCACTCAGATCTCTCAATCCTGTATAAGAAACATCATATAAAGGCATGCAATGTCTATGACCTGAGGGTTCTTGCCAAGGCCCTTGGCGACATCCATGGCCTTGATGCAGTCCTCAAGGCTTTCCTTGGTATCGACAGGGGAGGTGCAAAGAAAAAGAATCAGAGAGAGAACTGGATGAAACGCCCGATAGCAGATGAGATGTTGAGTTATGCCCTGAAGGATGTGGAGTATCTTTTCTCATTGAAAGAGGTCCTTCTGAATGAAGTCAGGGATAGAAAGCTTTTGAAGCAGGTTGAAGCTTCTATGAAGCATGTTGCCGAGATAAAATCATCAAAACCCGGTTGGATGAAGATATGTAACTTCTATTCGCTCTCTTCGAAGGAGAGAATCTATTTAAAGCATATTTTCATTGCAAGGGAGAAGACGGCAGAACGTTTCAACACCCCGGGTGTGAACGTCCTGGAGAAGAAGGAGGTCGTGAATCTTGCAAAACTTTCCCCTCTGGATAAGGATGGAGTCATGAAATTCATGGAGAGAGCCCCAACTCGTTATCGGAAGTTCATTACAGATGCCGTCGTTGCCGCGATGGAGAGGGCCTCAGAAGAGATAAGAGGGAAGGTGTGAAAAAAACTGTCTCCTCTGATATCTTTTCTGCTATGATGAGGCTATGTATGATGCTGATGAAGACAGATATGATTCGATGATTTACAGGCGTGCAGGCAGAAGTGGTCTCGTCCTTTCTGCTTTCAGCCTGGGGTTCTGGCATAATTTCGGGGCAAAGGGGGATTATGCCGAAATGAAGAGAATGGTATATACCGCTTTCGACAATGGTATAATGAGCTTCGACCTTGCCAACAACTATGGCCCGCCAGGAGGGGAGGCGGAGAAGAATTTCGGTGCCATCCTGAATGAAGGGCTTAAAGCCTACCGCGATGAGATTGTCATAAGTACGAAGGCCGGCTACCAGATGTGGCCCGGGCCGCTTGGCAAGGGTGGTGGAAAGAAGCATCTTCTGGCCTCTCTTGATCAGAGCCTGAAGAGGATGAATCTCGATTATGTCGATATCTACTACCATCACTGTCCGGATTCCGAGACACCGTTGGAAGAGACAGTTGAGGCCCTCAGCGAGGCTGTCAGAAGTGGTAGGACCCGGTATGTGGCGCTTTCTAAATATAATGCCAGGGATGTGAGAAGAGCATACGAGCTTTTCAGACAATACAATATCCGTCCTGTTCTGGACCAGGTGAGGTATTCAATCCTCGACCGCTCATTCGATTCAGATAATCTTTTTACGGTCCTTGATGAACTCGGTATGGGTTCTGCGGTATTCTCCCCGCTTGCACAGGGCCTTCTGACTGATAAATACCTCTCCGGCGATGTCCCTCTGAATTCAAGGGCGCATGAGAATAATTATCTTAAGGAGAGTGCGATTACTGCAGGCCTCATCGCACGGCTGGAGGAACTTAGGAAGATAGCAAACATCCGAGGACAGAGTCTTGCCCAGATGGCTCTTGCTTTTGCTTTGAGCCAGAGGAGTGTTTCCACTGTCATCATCGGAGCAAGGAATGCCGAACAGCTTATGGAGAACATAAGGACGCTTGAGACGGATCTGCACTTCTCTGCAGAGGAGATTGCCGAGATCCTTTCGTACTCCTAATCTTTCTTTTTCCTGTATGGAGTATCATCAAGAGGAAGGGAATACCTCTTTTTCCCATCATAGCATAGGTATGCATTCCTTATTGCCGGGGCCGTCGGAATCGCGCATAGCTCTCCGATGCCCTTTGCTCCATATGTGGATGGGCTTTTTCCTTCGGCATGTACAAGACGCACTTCTATCCGAGGAACTTCTGTGCTCCTTAAAAGGCCGAGTGTTCCGTATCTGCTCTTCACATAGCCGTTTTCCGTTATGAAGTTCTCCCTGACGGCATATCCCATTCCTGTGGCGACACCCCCTTCTATTTGACCCTCGATCATGGTCTTGTTTATGACGGTTCCTGCGTCTGAACTTGTGATGATCCTGTCGATCATGCCGTCTTCCGTGAGGACTGCCATCTGTGCGGAGTATGAATAGGCCAGATGGCTTACAGGATTCTTCTTATCCGAGCCGAGAGGGTCTGTATGGGGCATGAATTCCTTGAATATCTCAAGGCCCTCTATATCCCTGAGGCTCTTATGCTCAAGAGCTTTCTTCAACTCCTCTGCAGCAAGGCGTACAGCCTCTCCTGTGAATGCCGTCTGCCTTGAAGCCGTTGATGTGCCGCTGTCGGGCGTACGTGCAGTATCGGGCTCTTCTACGATGAAGAGCTCAGGATCGATGCCTGTGGTCTCGACAGCCACCTGAAGAGCCATTGTCTTCAGCCCCTGTCCCATGCAGGCGGCACTGGTTCTAATGTGTATCTTTCCTTTCTCCACACTTATGATACAGCGGCCGGCATCAGGCACACCCATGCCAAGCCCTGCATTCTTGAATCCGAGCGCAATCCCCTTGTATTTTGCATTATAATAATCTTCTTTCAGCGCCATTAGGCATTCATATGCTGCTGTATCTGCTCCAGCTATCTGCCCGTTTGGAAGTTCTTCTCCCTGCTTTACCACATTGATTTCCCTGATTCTGAATGGATCCATACCTATTATCGCGGCCATTTCATCGAGTGCCGATTCAATTGCAAAACATGTCTGGGTGACCCCGAAGCCGCGGAATGCTCCGCTTGGTACATTGTTTGTGTAAAGCGCTCTGCCCCTTACTTTCATGTTCTGATAGTTATATGGTCCTCCTGCATGAGTGCAGGCCCTTTGCAGTACAGGGCCGCCGAGGGATGCATAGGCTCCAGTATCTGCGAGTATATCCTCTTTGAGTGCCAGGATCTTTCCGTTTTTGTCGCAGGCCAAGGTGAGCTCCATCCTCATCGGATGTCTCTTGGGATGCACGTTAAGACTCTCCTGTCGTGAGAATACAAGCTTTACAGGGCATTTGAGGATGTATGCTGCAAGTGCAACATGATGCTGGACGGACATATCCTCCTTCCCTCCGAATCCTCCACCTACAAGGCAGGCCGTGACCCTCACCTTGTCTTCGGGGATCTGAAGCATGCGTGCACATTCCCTCCTGTCGTCATATACGCTCTGGCTGGAAGTATAGAGATGGATGATGCCTTCTTCTGGAATTGCGATTGCCGCTTCAGGTTCCATGAATGCATGTTCCGTGTGCGGTGTTGTATATGTCCTTGTAATGACATGTTCTGCATTCCTTATAGCCTCATCCGCATTCCCTCTTATGATGTTCTCCTCCCTGTACAGGTTTGTCTTCTCCCAGTAGTGTACGATTCTTTCATCCTTCAGTGCGTCTTCGGCGCTGTATACTCCTTCAATTGGCTCGGCCTCTATCTTCACCAAGGACCGCAGTTCATCAAGTGCCGTCTTATCGTGACTTGCGATTATCAGAAGAGCGTCCCCTATGTATGATGTGATATCCCCCTCTCCATATAGGACGGGCCAGTCGGGGGTGAGGTGACCATGCCTGTTGAAAGGCACGTCCTTCTTCCTTATTATGCCGATGCATCGAGGATCTTCTTCCAATTCAGAGGTGTCGATTTTCTTTATAAGGCATTTAGGATAGGGTGATCTGATGATTGCAAGGTGGGCAACCCCATCTATCTCCATGTCATTGACGAACACACCTTTGCCCAGGGCCTTTTCTATGGCATCCAGGCGGGTGTAGCGCATCCCAAGATATGCACTCTCCTTTTTTCCATCGATCTCCTCCTCCCCTCTGAATATCCTGGCGGCCATCAAGATTGCTTCTTCTATCTTCTTATAACCGGTACAGCGGCAGATGTTCCCTCTTATGGCTTTCTTCACATCATCAAGGGAAGGGGAGGAATTGATGTCGATAAGTGCTTTTGCTGAGAGTATCATACCGGGGGTGCAGTAACCGCACTGCACTGCCCCTGCTTTTGCAAATGAGTATGAATAGACTTCCTTCTCTTTTTCTGAGAGTCCTTCGATTGTGATGATGCTCCTGCCCTCGAGACGGGAGAGCTTCTGCACACATGCCCTTTGAGCCTTTCCGTCGATTATCACGGTACAGGCCCCGCAGGCTCCTTCTGAGCATCCATCCTTCGTTCCCTCAAGATGCAATACATCCCTGAGGAACCTTAAGAGGCTCATCTCCTGCTTTGCTTCATAGTGTATGCCGTTTACAAGAATATCCATCGCAATCTCCAGAAATATTGTCCCTTCTCAATGTTGCACTGTCAACGAAAAGTTAGAATTTGAGGACTATTTCGCCCTTCTGCGGCTTCAATTCCTGCAGCTCGACTCCTGCGGCTTCAAGCATCTTCACAGAAGCTTTCGTCGCATCTGTATCCTTGTACTTGTTTGAAAGATAAATGATTTTCTTTATCCCGACCTGTATGATAGCCTTCGCACATTCATTGCACGGAAAGAGCGCCACATAGAGTGTAGCTCCTTTCAGTGATGGAAGGCTTGAATTGAGGATTGCATTCAACTCCGCATGGCATACGTACGGGTATTTCGTCTCTATCCAGTCTCCTTCCCTTTCCCATGGAAGCTCATCATCGCTGCATCCGATCGGGAAACCGTTGTAACCTACACCTATGATTTTCTTGTCAGGGCTTACTATGCATGCACCTACTTGTGTGTTCGGGTCCTTGCTCCTCATGCTTGAGAGTACTGCGATACCCATGAAGTATTCGTCCCAGGATATGTAATCCTTTCTTTTAGAACTCATTGCTTATCCTCCTTTTTGAAAAAGCTCAGTATCAGATCCGTGTATTCCTTCCTGCATGAATCATACATCAGAAGTGAATGATGTGTATGTCTGTAGTTTGGCATTTCAGGGCTGTATGCCTCAATATCCTTGCTTTGTATTGAAGAGAGAATTATCTTCTGGTTTCCAAAAGGAACAGTCTTGTCCCCTCTGTCATGTATGCTTATGATGGGGACATCAACCCTGCCGAGGTCTTTTCTTATTCCTTTGAGATTATATATGAGGGAGAGCCCTTGTCGTGGAAATGTCCCGCCATAGCCTGTCCAGTTCTCATTTCCGTCCTCGCCCTCAGGTTTTCCATCTACGCATTCAGCTCCAATTTCCTTTATGAACAGGGCGATGAAACGTCCGACATAGAACGACCAGCTTGTAACGAAATGGTCTCTTATAAGGCTGTTGTATGCAACAGGAGCAGAGAGAACGGCGATTTTCTCTGGAGAAAGAGGGGAGTGGGAGTACTTCTCTGCAAGCTTAAGTGTCATCGCTCCTCCCATTGAGACACCGATTACATATACCTTTTCATATCTGTTCTTCAGTCTGATGTAGTAGTCATCGATAAATGAGAACCACTGGGAAAAACTTGTCTTTTCAAACTCCTTGTAGTCAGCTCCGAATGTGGGTATCAAGGGCGCATAGACATCATAGCCTTCGTCTCTGAAGACTTCTGCAGGGTATGAGTACATGCTCGGCGTTGTTGGAAAGCCATGGATGAAAAGCACTGCTTTATCATATCCGTTCTCATAGATGATTGATCTGCAGTTTTCAGAAAAACACCTGCTCTCATCGCTTTTCAGCTTCGGCTCCTTCTTCTCCTTATAGAAAACGAGTGATATGTTCCAGAAGAAGAAAAGAAACACCAGAAACGCCACTATGATGAGTGGAAGACAGCTTATATGGGATGCTAGGTAGATTTCAGTTGCTACGTCTGCTCCGCCGATTACAGTATTCATTCCTTCCATCATCCGTCTCCTTGGTAGATTACATCATTATAAACGGAAAAACGGCATAAAAAAAGTGCACCACATAGGATGCACTTTTCATTGCGGCATTTCTCTATCAGAGAGCAGCCATCATCGTAGGTACAACTGAAATGAGAACTCCAGCTGCTACCGCACTTCCGATAACTCCGGATACGTTCGGTCCCATTGCATGCATGAGAAGGAAGTTCTGAGGATCTGCTTCCTGTCCGACCTTGCTCGATACACGTGCCGCCATAGGGACAGCAGATACTCCTGCAGATCCGATAAGAGGATTCGTAGGATGCTTCGGGTCGAGCTTGTTCATGAGCTTTCCAAGAAGAACTCCACCTGCTGTTCCGACTCCGAATGCAACCATTCCAAGAAGAAGGATTCCGAGTGTCTCGAGGTTGAGGAACTTGTCTGCAGCCATCTTCGATCCAACTGAGAGTCCGAGGAAGATTGTTACAGTGTTCATGAGTGCATTCTGCATCGTATCGGAAAGCCTTCCGATTACGCCACATTCCTTTGCGAGGTTTCCGAACATGAGAGCTCCGATGAGAGGACATGCGGAAGGAAGGAGGACTGCACAGACTGTGATTACCATGATTGGGAATATGATCTTCTCAAGCTTGCTTACAGGTCTGAGCTGCTGCATCTTGATCTTCCTTTCATTCTCTGTCGTGAGGAGCTTCATGATAGGTGGCTGGATGATAGGAACGAGGGCCATATACGAATAAGCTGCAACTGCAATAGAGCCAAGGTAATCCGGTGCAAGTCGGCTTGTTACGTAGATTGCCGTAGGTCCGTCAGCACCACCGATGATACCGATTGATGCCGCAACAGGAAGAGTGAAGTTGATTCCTGGAAGGAATGAGAGCAGGAGAGCTCCGATGAGTGCTGTGAAGATTCCGAGCTGTGCAGCTGCTCCTAAAAGGAGTGTCTTCGGGTTCGCGATAAGCGGTCCGAAGTCGGTCATTGCACCAACACCCATGAAGATGAGTACAGGGAAGAGTCCCGACTCAATTCCTGCATCATAGAGGATTTTGATGAATCCAGCATCCCCACTTGTAGGATCAACACTTGCGATATATGCGAACGGGATGTTTGAAAGGATACAGCCCATTCCGATTGGAATGAGGAGTAGGGGTTCAAATCCCTTCTTTATTGCAAGATAGAGGAGCACGAAGCCTACGAGGATCATCAAGGCATTTCCCCATCCTCCATTCTGCATGAACCCGACGATACCCGTCGTGTTCCATAGCGATTTTGCGCCTTCAATAATAGCTTCCATTATCTGCTCCTATCAACCTATTGTCATCAGGAGGTCTCCGCTCTGGAGCTGGTCTCCCTGATTTACATCGATGCTCATGATGGTTCCACTGGCTGGAGCATAGATCTCATTCTCCATCTTCATGGCTTCCATTACCATCAGAAGGTCGTTCTCGTTTACATGGTCACCGACCTTTACTGCAAAACGAAGTGCAAGACCCGGCATTGGTGCGTTTACTTCGACACTTCCCTTTGCTCCGCTCTGGACAGGTTTCTGAGGAGCTTCTACAACTGGTTCTGCTTCCTTTACAGGCTCCGGCTCTGGAGCTGCTGCAGGAGCTTCTACGACCGTTCCTCCGATCTGCATCAGGAGGTCTCCGCTCTGGAGCTGGTCTCCCTGCTTTACGCAGATCTTTGAGACGACGCCATCACAAGGAGCATAGATCTCGTTCTCCATCTTCATAGCTTCCATTACCATGAGGATGTCGTTCTTCTTTACACTGTCGCCTTCCTTGACCTCGAAGCGGAGAGCAAGACCCGGCATTGGTGCTGTGATGTCCGTGCTTCCTGTAACGACTGTCTTGGCAGCTGGAGCTGCTGCAGCCTTAGGAGCAGCCTTGATTCCATCTTCAATAGAGAGAGGATACTTTACGCCGTTTACTGTTGCGCTGTCCTTCTCGAGCTTGACGGCATATGCAGAGCCGTTGACTGTGACTGTGTATTCGCCGTTGGAGGTCTTCTTTGGTGCAGCTTCTGCCTTCTTCTGCTCCTCGCTGACCTTTCTTACGCCGTTTACATGTGCCTTTCCTGTGAGGTAGAGGATACCCTTGTCCTTACATGCGGCTGCGATGAATACGTTCTCATCTGTAATAGGGAGACCTGCTTCCTTGAGCATCGCCTCTGCAGCTGCTCTTCCTTTCTTCGGGTCCCTGTCGTTGATGTCTACGCACTTTTCCTTTGTAGGCTCGAGCTTGAGCTGTGCTGCGGCAAGCTTTACGACTTCCGGATCCGGTTCTACTGGAGTCTTTCCAAAGTAGCCGAGAACCATCTTACCGTATCCTTCTGCAAACTTCTTCCATGGTCCGAACATGACATTGTTGAATGCCTGCTGGAAGTAGAACTGGCTTACAGGTGTAACGGATGTTCCGAAACCACCCTTTGCAACTGTCTCACCCATAGCCTCTACAATCTGAGGATATTTATCCATGAGGCCGTTGTCCCTGAGCATCTGTGTGTTTGCTGTAAGAGCTCCACCTGGAAGTGGGAAGAACGGAATCTCAGGGTTGACCATTGTCGCCTCTGGTGGGAGGAAGTAGTCCTTCATGCACTCCTCGAATACCTTTTCAGCTTCACGAACCTTGTTGATGTCGATATCGAGAGTGTACTCGGTTCCCCTGAGGGCATGCCACATCGTGATGATGTCAGGCTGGCATGTACCACCTGAGCATGGGCTCATTGAGAGGTCGACCTGGTCTGCACCTGCCTCAATGGCTGACATGTACTGCTGGATTGATACTCCTGCTGTCTCGTGTGAGTGGAATACGATCTTTACATTCGGTCCGAGGAGCTTTCTTGCCCTCTTTACGGTCTCATATACGTTATGAGGTGTGGATGTGCCTGATGCATCCTTGAAACATACGCTGTCATAAGGAATGCCTGCATCAAGGATCTGGCGGAGTATCTTCTCATAGAAGTCAGGATCATGAGCTCCTGTAACTCCCTCTGGAAGGCTCATCATTGTAACAGTGACCTCGTGCTTGAGTCCTGCTTCATGGATGTATTTTCCGCTGTCGATTAGGTTGTTCACATCATTGAGTGCATCGAAGTTCCTGATTGTCGTCATGCCATGCTTCTTGAAGAGCTCTGCATGAAGCTTGATCATGTCGCGTGGCTGGCTGTCGAGACCTACGACGTTCACACCCCTTGCAAGTGTCTGGAGGTTTGCATCAGGTCCTGCAACTCTTCTGAACTCATCCATCATTTCAAACGCATCTTCGTTTGTGTAGAAATATAGTGACTGGAATCTTGCACCGCCGCCAGCTTCGAAGTGGTTGATTCCCGCTTCCTTTGCAGCTGCTACTGCAGGCATGAAGTCCTTTGTGAATACACGAGCTCCGTAAACAGACTGGAAGCCGTCACGGAATGCTGTACACATGAAATTGATTTTTTTCTTGCTCATTTCGATCTCCCTTATCTCTCTTTGTCGTAAGCTGCTGCAATGGCTGCTGCGATGGCTGCGTCATTGCTCTTTGCAACTGTTTTCGGTGCGGTTGCCGCTACTGGTCTCTGTACTGATTTCACTTCAGCCTTTTCAGCCGGAGATATTCTGCTACAGACTTTGCTCATAATCTTTGTCGCATAAATTAGAAGCACAAGGAAAATGAAAACGGTTCCCATACCAAGTACCAACAATATAAGTCCATCATTGATCTGCTGGACCAGAGTTTCTCGAGGCAAGTTTGTTAACAATGCTAACATCATTTATCTCCTCTAATACTAAATAAAAGTCATTCAAGATTGAATCTTATTCCAAAAAGCATTATTTCATCAAGTAATTACAGTAAGTTTAACCTTTAAAAATGACTTTGGATGTGTGGTTGTAACTCTTTGTTGATAAAAGAAAAACAGAAAGCCGACTTATTTTCCGGATATGGTGGTTTTATGTGAAAAAGAGTGAAAAAACAAAATGAAATATCATTTCACAATTTTTCATGTTTTTATCATTTCAGCCGCCTCTCTTTCCTTTCCTTTTGCCCGTAGTTAGATTAAGATAGGTGAGAATAAAACCTAATGGAGATGAAATATTATGGCGGAACAGGTAAAAGACGAGTATGAGCTTACGAATGAACGTATCCGCGAGCGCATGGATAAAATCGGAAGAAAGATAATGGTGATGAGCGGCAAGGGTGGAGTCGGTAAGACGACTGTCACTGTGAACCTTGCAAACGAACTTGCAGACATGGGCTGCAGGGTCGGTGTCCTCGATACAGACCTTCATGGACCTAATGTTGCAAAGATGTTCGGGGTAGAGGGGGAGAGCCTTTCGAGCAATGACGGGGTGTCGTTCCTGCCTGTCAAGGTCAGGGACAACCTCTCTGTGATCTCTCTTTCTTTTGCTCTTGAGGACCCGGATGCACCGGTGATCTGGCGTGGAAGCATGAAGATGGGGGCGATCAGGCAGTTCCTTGCTGATGTGGAGTGGGGAGAGCTCGACTATCTTCTAATCGACACTCCTCCAGGAACGGGCGATGAGCAGCTGACTGTCTGCCAGTCCATCCCGGAACTTACCGGCACGATAATCGTGACGACACCTCAGGATGTCGCAATCCTTGATGCCAGAAGGAGTGTGAACTTCTCAAGAAAGCTTGGCGTTGCCATCATAGGTGTCATAGAGAACATGAGCGGACTCGTCTGTCCGAACTGCAAGACGGAGATTCCTATCTTCGGTAAGGGCGGTGGCCGGAGGATGTGCCAGGAGATGCATGTTCCTTTCCTCGGGGAGGTCCCGATGGAGATGGACCTGAGAATCGCAGAGGATGAGGGCAAGGACTGGTCCCATGAGGGGGTAAGCCATCCTTCCCAGAAGGCTCTCAGGGAGATTGCAAATGAAATCAACAACGGTACTGCATGTTCAACAAGCAGGGATACCTCGTTCCTAGGGACACCTTCATGCAAACCCAGTGCATGTGCTACATGCACATCAAACTGCCCTTCAAGGAAGAAATGATGGAAAAGAAACTGTTCAGTGCTCCCGGTGCTCCTGAATCTTTGAAATGGGTTACCAGAGGCGAGAAACTCGAGATGCATACACCGATTTTCGATGTGATGAAGGTCGAGAGAGAAAGCCAGAACGGGGAGAAGAAAGGCTCGTTCGTGAAGCTTCACACTACCGACTGGATTGTCGTAATCCCATGGTTCAGGGATGAGGAAGGGGTTCCACGCTTCATAATGGAGCAGCAGTACAGGCATGGCAACGACATGGTCACAAGGGAATTCCCCGGAGGTCTTGTGGATGAAGGGGAGGACAGTCTTGAGGCTGCAGAGCGTGAGCTTTTAGAGGAGACGGGGTTGAAGGGTCGTATCACGTTCCTCGGCAATGTCTGTCCAAATGCGGCATTCATGGATAACCGTCAGAACTTCTATCTGGCTGAGGACCTTGAGCTCGTCTCATCCCAGGACCTTGATGAAAATGAGGAGATAGATGTGTTTTCAATCCCTGTGGAGGATGCCATAGAGAACATGGGCAGGGGTGTCTATGATAACGGTACGATGATGATGGCCCTTGGTTATTTCCTCCGATATGCTGAGGCTCATCCTGAGCTCAGGGAGCGGATAACTACTTGAATTCAACAGATTTCTTCAAACATTGTTTAGCATAAGCACATCAACAGATGCTAAACTGTTCACGACATAGGGAAGGCTCTGATGGTCATCCTTCTCTTTTTATGGAGGAAGTCATGAAGAAGATATTAATAGCGTTTCTATCATTGTCGCTGATTCTCCTTGCATCGTGTTCGACTGTGGAGAAGAGTGATGCGTCAATCATCAGCATAAGTGGAACATCCACTGTATATATGAGTCCTGATATGGCGTCTTTCACGGTCTCTGCCGAGGCTGTGAAGGATACCACCGATGAGGCGAGGAATGCCGTCGACGGCATAATAACGGAAGCTGTGAAGGTGTTGGAGCAAAAGTATGGTGTCTCCGCCGAGGATATAAGGACGAACTATCTTTCTTTGAGTCCTGAATATACATATGTGGACAACCAGAGGGTTCTTACAGGGCAGAGGGGATACCAGAGCATCGATGTCACCCTTGGTGATATAGATATCATCGGAGCGATTGTGGAAGACCTGTCGAAGATAAACGGGATATCCATTTCCTCCATCACGCTTGATAAGGAGGATAAGACTGAGGAGATCTCCCAGGCCAGATCCCTTGCCGTGAGGAACGCACTTGAGAAGGCTGCAACATATGCCGAGGCATTAGGCAGGGAACTTGGAGCTGTCGTATCCATCTCAGATGAGAGCACTCCTTCATACTACGCAAGTCCTCTGAGGCTGGAAGCTGCATCGTTTGCTCCTTCTGCAGACGGGGCGAACTACAAGACGACATTCTACAGCTATGACCTGAGTGTTTCAGATTCAATAAGCATGGTCGTGGAGATGAAGTAGGGAATTATATTATTGCAAATCGCCCTGATAGCGCCAACGTGTTGGATAGTCAGGGCGTTGTTCTTTTTCATTCCAATCATCTAGAGGTTGAAAGAGAAGGGTACTCCCTACTGATGGCCTTATATTCCCGGCAAAGTCATATTCGCTGGCATCGGATATTGCCCTGTCAAGTATTTGAACCATTACTCTTCCATTGAGCATGCTTGTTTTGAAGTTTGAGGAATTCTGCTTATCAAGCATGATCTCATACACATTGTAGCTATCGAATTTTTCTTTTGTGATGTAGTTTTCGTCATGGATTTTGGATACGAGGATGCAACTGCCTCTAAATACTGCATCTGGAGCTTCGGTTGAGGAGAATTGAGGTTCATTATAAACATTCAACGTCATCTGCACCTCTTTGTTTTTCTCAGGTTCTTCTGCAAAAACGAATTCATATACCAGCCCCTTGCACCTGGCCGTATATCTTCCTTCTATGATTCCGATGTCCTTGTCTCTCCATACATCAGCGCATTGGGATCATAGTTGCAACCAGTTATAAGAGTCAGTATGGCAAACACTGTCAGTATTATCTATTTCATGCTTCTACCCGTAATGATTATAGCACGAAAAAAATCATTCAGTGGATTTGGTTTATGGACACAATCACTTAGATACCGATTATGGACTATGGATGACATATCTGATTTCACTAGTGGAAGCATATTCAAGAAGCTGACATTCTTCATGTTCCCTATCCTTGGTGCTTTGATCTTGCAGGCAATGTATGGGGCAGTGGATGTCATGATGGTTGGATGGTTCGGTACGACAGAAGGACTTTCCGGGGTGTCTACGGGATCCAGCATCATAAATCTTGTCACATTCGTCCTTACAGGTCTGGCTATGGGCATTACTGTGATAATAGGGCGTTGCCTTGGGCAGAAGGATGAAGAACGCATCGGGGCTGTAATAGGTGCATCGATTGCCTTCTTTGCTTTGATTGGTGTAATCCTGACTGTCCTGATGGTAGTTTTCGCCAGGCCCGTTTCCGTTCTGATGCAGGCTCCTGCCGAGGCTCTAGATGAGACGGTAAATTATGTCAGGATATGCGGCTCTGGTCTTTTGTTCATCATTGCCTACAACGTGATAAGCTGCATATTCCGCGGGCTGGGAAACTCACGTCTTCCTCTTATCTTCGTTCTTATCGCGTGTATTACGAACATAATAGGTGATTATGTCCTGATTGCCGTCTTCAATATGGATGAGTCGGGGGGCGGCTCTTGCAACGGTTGCCGCACAGGCTGTAAGCGTCATCCTTTCCCTGGTCATACTTAAGAAGGAGAAGCTTCCTTTTAAAATCAGAAGAGGGGATATCCGCCTATCCGGTGAGATAAAAGGTCTGTTGAAAGTCGGTGCTCCTGTCGCTCTTCAGGAACTGCTTACACAGATTTCATTCCTTGCTCTTGTAGCTTTCATCAACAGGATAGGGCTTGAGGCATCCTCTGGGTATGGTGTTGCGAACAAGATTGTAAGCTTTGTGATGCTGATTCCATCATCCCTGATGCAGTCGATGAGTTCTTTCGTCGCACAGAATGTTGGCGCAAAGAGGGAGGACCGGGCGAAAAAGGCTATGCTTACGGGTATGTCGATCGGCATCGTGATAGGAGTTGTTGTATTCTATCTCACCTTTTTCCATGGAGATCTTGTGAGTGCGGTTTTCAGCCGGGATGACAGGGTGATAGAAAGAAGCTTTGAATACCTTAGGGGCTTTTCACTGGAGGCAATCGTCACCAGCATCCTCTTCTCGTTCATCGGGTATTACAACGGGCATCAGGAGACGCTGTTTGTGATGATACAAGGGCTTATGCAGACATTGCTTGTACGCCTGCCGGTTTCTTATGTGATGAGTGCAGGCCCTGACCCGAGCCTGACCATGATAGGGCTTGCGGCTCCCCTTGCCACTATGTTTGGAATCGTAATGAATCTTGCCTATTTCTTTTATTTCCAGAAGAGAAGGCTCAGCTTAACGCTGCAGTGATGTAGTCGTTCAGACTGCTGCTTTCATACATCAGCTTATATAGTGACATGACAAGGGGAAATTCCTCCTCCCTTTTGTTTTTTGCAACTATTTCGCCGATCAGCCTTATCGTCCTCTTTCCTTCGATTACTGTAGCTCCGGATTTCTCGTCATATGAGAAGCCTTTTCCTATGAGCATGCCGAATGTCCTGTTCCTTGAAAGGTCGTTGAGACTTGTCAGTCCAAGGTCTCCTATTCCACAGTAGCGGAAGATGGTCTCTTCATCACATTCGAACATATGTAGCAGCCCCCTCATCTCGTTTACAGCCTTCGTATATACAAGGAAGTCTACGTTAGGGCTGTTGTATCTTCCTGATACAAGACCGATGGCGATTGCGTACATGTTCTTAAGTATGCTTGCCAGCTCTACGGCTCTTACATCCCTGCTGTAGTCGAGAGAGAAACCTGTCGATGGAAGGACCTTGGATTTGAAGTAGTCGTAATCATCTCTCTTCCCCCCGAATGTAAATGCAGTGGGGAATCCATTCAATGTCTCGATGGCGAATGAGGGGCCTTTCATGCTTGCTGTGCGTGAAAATGGAATCTTTTCCGTTATGAATGCACCATCATCACTCATCCCTTTCGCAAGGTTTATTACAAGAGGATCCCGCTGGGTATGCTTCTTCATCTCGAGGGAGAAACTCACTATGGCTTTTGACGGGATTACGAGCATTATGACATCTGCATCCGAAAAGACATCATATGAGGTCGTCGCCTGTATGCTCTGGTTTATGAAACGGGTGGGGAAGTACTTCGTATTCTTATGGTTCTTCTGTATGTCTGAAGCCACTTCTTTCTCTATCGTATGGAGGAAAACCCTGTTGTCTAGATTCCATGCAAGGCGTTCTGCCACGCTTGTTCCGAATGTTCCTGCTCCTGCTATAACAATCTTATTCATCTATCTTCCTGAAAATATAAAGTCTTGAGCTGTTATCCTTCAGCTTCCGCATATCCTCCTGTTCCGGAGTCCCTCCTGTTTTTTCGGAGAGGGCGATACCAGCCCATTTTATTGCATCACCCCATGCCTCATAGCATTCTATCTCTGCGGGGTATCTCATCTCATCATCATCGCTCTGGATATGCGTCCTTGAGTATATCCTGTATTTGAACTTCTCATTCGCCTGACGTACAAATATGCGCTCCTTGCCCTCATTGGGAATCAGTTCCTTTATCAGATACAGCATTATGATTATCGATCCATCAGGGTTGGAGACCGACCATATCCTCCTGTTGCCGTTTTCCTCTGTTACGACATCACCGAATTGCAGAAGCTGTCTGTACTGCTTGTAGAATTCAATCTGGTTCTTTACTGCAAGGTGCTCATGTATTGAAAGATGCATCAGGTCGATTGAGTATTCGAATGCCGTGAAGCTCGAGGCGTTGAACCTGGTCTCGATATCTGTATCCTTCCTGGTGATTGCATCAGGGGAGGATGACAATGTGACAAGCGATGCTGAAGCAGGGAAGAAAAGTCTTGCCCCTTCGATCGAGCCGAGCCTGGATATCGGATCGGTGTTCTCTGTTATCCTCATCAGGGATGAATAGCTGAGCATACCTAGGTCGAATCGTCCTGCACCAGAGAAGCTTGTCTCTATTATCATGTTCGGGAATTTCCTGGATATCGTATTGAGTACGTTGTATATACCCATCATGTACCTGAGGGAGAATTCTCCAGGGACATCGACATATATCTCCGACGGCAGCCTTGTCTTCTCATATCTCAGATAGTCCAGCTTGGTTGTCTCTATGATGAGTGAAAGTGTGTCTATCGCCCATTCCTGCACATCTTCTTTTGTGAAGTCAAGGAGGAAGTCATCCTCATTGGAGGAATAGCTCTTGGTGTTCCCGCTCTTCAGAATCCAGCTTTCCTTCTCTTTGTAAAGGTTGCTTATCCTGCTTACCGTCTCGATGTCGAAATACAGTCCGAAGAGGAGACCTGTCCTGTGGATGTTGTCGGCAACCATCTTCAGCCCGCTTGGGAATTTCATGGAATTGACATACCAGTCTCCCAGGCTTGTCGCCTTCTCCCTTCTTACCCCGAACCATCCGTCATCGATGATGATGGCCTCTATGCCGAGTGCTTTTGCGGCTTTGCTGAGCTCCTCGACTTTTGCTTCTGTCACATCGAGTCCCATTATGTCCCTTGTGGAGAGTGTAACCGGCCTCAGCCTTTCCTTCCAGAGCCCGCGCATGACGACTTTTCCTATTGCGCTCTTGAATCTCCTTCCTGCCTCTACAAGTCCGTTCTCTGAATAGCATAACAGCGCTTCAGGGCTTTCGAATTCCTCTCCTTTCTTAAGCGTCCAGGAGAATGAGGAGTCGTTTATTCCATTTACGATATGCAGTTTTGAATAAGGGCTCTGCTCAAAGGTTGTAGAGAAGTCGGATGAGTAGAGAAGTCCTGATATTATGCATTCATTGTTTTCATTTATAAGGGCGTATGTGCTGTTGTTCTCGAAACCGGTACACATACTGGAAGAGGAGAGTGTGTATTTCCCTTCTTCAAGCTTCTTCCTTTGCTCTCTCAACTCCCTTAAGTATGCACCGTTGAGGCTTACGAGGCTCCAGGTGCTTCCGTATAGATCCAGCTGCAGCGATGCACATTTGCTTATTTCGATATCTTCATCCGAATCATTTCTGATTATGGTCTTACGGCTTATCGTGTCCCAGTCCTTGAACAGGGTATAAGAGAGGATGATCGAGATGTTCTCCCTCTTGTCTTCCAATATGACTTCAATGGTCTCCGCTGCAGTCTCTTCCGCGACAGCGACGGGAAGATGTGCTTTCTTATATCTTCTTATCCCCGGGTATGTCCTCTCTCCTGCATATCTGAAGTCCAGTGTTTTCTTTCCTCTTATCCTTATAAGGGGCTCCCGGAAATCCCCTTTGCCTTCAAAAGAGGCTTCAAGAGACATGTTGTTCAAGTCGATGGTCGGATGGTTGTTGTCAAATGAAATGGAAGGAAGCGCCCTTGTAAGGTTTTTCTCGACCATGGCTTTTTCCGATTCTGCGACATGGGAGAGCCTCTTCCCGTAATAGACATGCTCGAGATGTCCGGTCTCAGTGACCCTGAAGACATAGCTTGTAGCGGCACCTCTCAGATGTATCAGTCTTCCATCATTTATTTCTACCATTAAAGACCTCTTTCTGTGCTATTATATTATAGCAGAGAGGATTTTTCCATGGATATTCGCCGCATACCCCTTTGGGAAGGCAGAAATGCCACTTATATGAGCAATGACATCATCAACGTAGTTATAGAAGACCAGGGAGAGGTATGCCTTGAGCTTTCCAATACATGCATATCCGGGGCAAGGGTGAATCCTCTCAGTCTCCCATATTTCAGAGGAATAGGAAGCGGAGTGCTCTCCGATCCCAACGGGGAGTGGTATCAGATGAAGCAGAGCCTCTACCAGGCAGGAGGCTCCTATTTCACATTCCCTTATTCCTCCGAAGACCATATTACAAGCAACAATACATACTGGACCGTCCGTAAGTATGGTACGGAGGAGAACTATGGAGGAGTCTGGCGTCTATCAGAGATGAAGAGCAGGGAGGAGGGCAACAGATACCGTCTTGAGAAGGTCGACCTCGTGATTCCAGGCCATCCCGTCCTGTACACTGCGATAAGAATCACCAATACAGGAGATGAAACTCTCTATGCATCCCCGTCGCATTCCGTGATGTTTGGCTCCCCGTTCTTTGAATCAGGGTGTTTCATAGATACCAATGCACGCAATTTCTCTGCTTATCATACGGCTGTGCGAGAGCTTGCGACAAACCGTTTCCTTTCGGGGCCCGTATTCGACGAGCTTAAGAAAGCACCCCTTGTAAAAGGTGGGTTTGCCGATGCCTCCTATGTTCCAGCTCCCACGGGAACCTATGACTATCTCCTGGGAAAACTCCCGGAGAGGGCGAAGACAGGCTGGATAAGCATCATCAATCCACGTCTGCAGCAGCTTTATATCTCTTTCACTCCTGCCGATATGATAGACAGTTTCCCGAACATATTCCTTGTAGAGAACTATCTTGGACGTATGGATACCCCATGGGCCTTGTATGATGGTGCGACAAGTCAGGTGTACAGCCTTTCCGTAGGGATGAACTACGGGCCTAGGCATACTAAGAATTTCTCTCTAGAGAAAGGCAGATCGAAGACCTTGTATTTTGCTGACGCATTCCTCGGTTATGACAACCCGAGGATGAATCTTGGAATCTACACCGTTGAATTCATAGATGGCGGGATATTGCTGAAAAGGACGAAGAGTACGATCTTCGTCCCTGCAGATCATAATTTTGAAGCCATAGCAGCTGTTTCGAAAAACCTCTTTCAGAACGGCCAGGAGTCTGTGAGCCCGTAGCGCTGGGAGAGTTCTTTTATCACCTTCTGCAGTGATGGAGGAACGGGGCATCCGTATGTTTTCCTTATCTGATATGCCACGTATTCAGGCTCTCCTGCTGTGTATATCCTCTCATGGCCTGGAGCTTTCCTGCTCTCTCTGAGTTCTTTGAGGATTGCCGATGCTATTCTCTTGAATGTCTTTCTTCCCATGAAGAAATCAGGGTCTATGGCGATGAAGAAATGTCCGAGAGGATATGGTATTGCCTGTCCATTCTCATCTTTTCCATTGAGAGCTTTCATGAACGAGCCGTCCTGAAGTGCTGCTGAAAGTATTTCAACGACTGTTGCATACCCGTACCCCTTGTATCCTGCTGTCTCTGCTCCGAGCCCTCCCAGCGGGGTGAGTGCGGCTTTGCCGAGTGTGAGGTCTTTCAGTATTCCGTCGGTATCGGTCCTCGTGTTTCCGTTCTCGTCGATCACCCACCCTGCGGGAATGTCCTTACCTGCTCTTCCATATACTTCAATCTTTCCTCTCTGGCTTACGCTGGTTGCGCAGTCAAGGACGAACGGGAATGGATCATCGGTAGGAAGTCCTATGGTCAGAGGATTGGTGCCGAGCATGTTCTCCACTCCGAAGGTAGGGGCGATCGAAGGTCGTGCATTTGTACCTGTGATGCCTATCATATCCTCTTTTGTCGCCATGGTCGCATAATAGCCTGCAATACCATAGTGTGTGCTGTTCCTGACTGCAGTCATGGCGATTCCGTTCTTTTTTGCCTTCTCTATCGCCATGGCCATCGCCTTATGGGAGACTACATGTCCCATGCCGTTGTGGCCATCGATGACTGCGGTTGCCTTCTCTTCCCTTACTATCTCTATCTGTGTGACAGGGTTTAGGATCCCTTTGTCGATCCTGTCGATATATATCGGTTTCAATCTTCCGATCCCATGGCTGTCGATACCTCTTTTATCACTTTCAATGAGTACATCTGCTATGATTTCTGCATCGGCCTTTGGAACACCGGCACCCATAAGTGCTTCTTTCATGAAACGCTCAAGCTTGTCGAAGGGGACGAAAGCCGAATCCTTATACCGATCTAGATACTCTTTTTCCTCTTTTGTCATAAAAGCCTCCAGCAACAGTATAAACTACTTTTGGAGGCTTTCATTAAAAATTACAGGATTATGTATGAGTACCCGGGAGGAAGTGTGTCGAAAACCGTCGGTCCGAATCTGACTGTAAGGCCGGCATAGATTCCTCCATAGTAGCCGAAATATGCATCTCCGACATCGGAGAGTATCGCAGAGAAGTAATTTGCGATTCCGAATGACCCTCCTATGGAACGTTCATCGTTGAAATAACAGGTCAATCCTGCATCGAGTCCTCCTCCGATACCTATGATGGAATCAGGGGCATCATACGGCATCAGGATTGTAACTTGTGGCCCAAGGATGAAATATAGGTCTATACGCTTGCTCAACTCGGCATCAATTGCGAATCCGCTGAGAAATGCGAATGAGAACGTATCTACAGGTATGCTGAATGAAAGGTCCAGACGTGAACCGAATCCCATGTTTACGCAAGTGCCTTCGAGCGGGAAGGTGTAATAATAGTTCGTATAGAAGCCGAGTTCGAAGTTTTCCAGCGGATTGTCATATATTCCACTGATGCCGAAACCGGAGAAGGAATCAGCGAAAACCGAAGTGGATGCAATGATTGCAATCAAGATTATCAATAATACTTTTTTCATCGGAAAACACTCCTAAGAAGTATTTTGTATAGTATGGAGTGTAAGCGGAATAATGTAAATTGTGAAAAATGAAATTTCACATCTTGAATAAGAGAATTCTTTCTGATAAAGTCAATAAAGCAAAAACAATGGAGTCGTACCCAAGCGGCCTAAGGGAACGGTCTGCAAAACCGTCTTTCAGCGGTTCGAATCCGCTCGACTCCTATAGAGCTTCCAAGGGATTGGGAGCTTTTTTATTCGATTTTGATTTCCAGTATGTCCTCGAATGAGATGTGAGTGCCATCTGAAAGTATTATGAAGTGCTCATGCTCTGAAATCTTTTTCATGGTTGCTTTTTCTTTCCTGGCATATTCACCACCAGATGCCTTGCGGCTGTCAGGAATGAAGTAGGTTATATCGAAATATCTTGATGCATCTGATGCTATGATGTTAAGGGCTTCGTTTATCTTCTCCTTGTCATCTTCGCTGAGTGCTGTTCTTCCTTCAACATATCTTGCCTCTTCTTTTATTATCTCATCGTATCCTGTGAGGGCTGCAAAAGGGGAGAACTGTGCGGCTCTTTCATACATGCTCATTTTCTCGTGCTTTGAAGGATAGGGGTATTCCATATTGATGATGTCATCATATTTCCCATTCATGCCTTATGTCCTCCAATCTGCTCATTTCTCTCCTTAGCTGTTGCTCCATCTTCAAGACTTATGCCTTTCAAGATTGCATTCTTGCCATATTTCTTCTTTATCTCAAGTGCTGCCTGCTGGAAATTCTTTTCCTTCATGGAGGCGTTCATATCCTCCATATCCTTTCTTTTCTCTTCTTCATAATCGACGAAAAGAT
>DVIF01000085.1 GCA_018711525.1 Candidatus Ornithospirochaeta stercorigallinarum | reverse complement strand
ATCTGGATCGACAGGCCTGCAATTCCTCATACTGCAGTCTGTGAGATGAGGGCTGAATATGTCGGTATATCTTCCTTTGAGAAACTGCAGATTCTAAGGAGGGAATTGAAGAGGAAAGGTGCATCCTGGTTCTTCCTCTCCGGTCTTGATGATATCGCATGGCTTACAAACCTGCGTGCAGACGACATCCCATACAATCCCGTATTCTATGCCTTCATGTTCATCAGTCAGGATAAAGCTGTTCTTTTCACATCAAAGGACAGGTTTGAAAGACTTGATGGCTATCCGTTTGAAATCAAGGACTACTCTGAGGTGTTTGAAAGCCTGTCTTCTCTGATACAAGGAAAAGGCTGCTATGATCCAAGGAAGGTTGTAATGTCATTCAAGAGGTATTTCTCTGATGATGATATGGAATGCAGGGATATGACAACGGATCTGAAAGCAGTGAAGAGTGATGTTGAAAGGGAAGGCATGAGAATGTGTCATGTCGAGGATGGGGCTGCATATGTGGATTTCCTTGCTCGTTTAGACAGGAAAAAGGTCACTGATGAGATTTCTGTATCTGATGCCCTTGAAAGGGAGAGAGAGAAGAGGAAAGGGTATCTCGGGCCCTCTTTTTCACCGATTTCAGGCTTCTCAGAGCATGGTGCCATGTGCCACTACAGTGCAAGTGCTGAGAGCAATAAGAAGATAGAAGGAGACGGCCTTCTCGTTCTCGATACAGGAAGTCAGTTCGAGTACGGTATGACCGATATCACAAGGACCCTTCTTTTTGGAAATGCGAATGCGGAGGAGAGGAAGGATTACACCCTCGTTTTGAAAGGTCATCTCGCCCTTTCCAGACAGCGTTTCATAAAGGGAACCTGTGGTGTGCATCTTGATGTGCTTGCCAAACAGTTCCTATGGCAGAATGGAGAGAGTTATTTTCATGGAACGGGGCATGGTGTCGGCTGTCATCTGAATGTTCATGAAGGACCGATGAAGATATCTTCACACCTGATAGACGTCCCCCTGCGGCCCGGAATGGTGATTTCCGATGAGCCCGGTGTATACAAGGAGGGCCGTCATGGCATAAGGATTGAGAACCTCATCATGGTAAAAGAGGACATCATTACAGAATTCGGGGATTTCTATTCTTTTGAGGTTCTCACCTTGGTTCCATATGAAAAAGCCCTCATAGACGACACCCTTCTCTCTGATGAAGAGATCAAACAGATCAACGACTATCATAAGAGGGTTTATGAGAGCCTGAAGGACAGAGTCGATGAATCGAGTCTCGATTACCTTGAAAAGGCTACTTCACCGATTAAGAGGAATTAGGTATATTTAGATAGACAAAGGAGAAACATATGGTAGAACCTTTAAAGAGAAACGGTAGGATAAGCAGGAAAGGACCGGTGATGCTGGTCATCATGGACGGTGTTGGATTCGGCAAATACAAGGACGGGGATGCGGTAGCTCAGGCTATGACTAAAAACCTCGATAAGCTCTATGCAACATGTCCGAATACTAAATTGAAAGCACATGGACTCGCTGTCGGTCTTCCAAGTGATGCCGATATGGGAAACAGCGAGGTAGGACACAACGCAATGGGTTGTGGAAGGGTCTTCGCCCAGGGGGCCAAGCTTGTTGCAAACTCCATCAACTCCGGGGATATGTACCAGGGAGATACATGGAAGAAGCTCATAAAGAACGTCAAGGACAATGGAAGCACACTGCACTTCATCGGACTTCTTTCAGATGGAAACGTACACTCCCATATCGACAACCTCAAGCATATGATTGAAGAGGCGAAGAAGGAAGGTGTCGGGAAAGTCAGAGTACATGCACTTCTCGACGGAAGGGATGTAGGGGAGATGAGTGCTCTCGATTACTTCGATCCTTTTGATGCCTTCCTCAAGGAGCTTTCAAGCGATGGAACATTCGATGCCAGGATTGCATCAGGTGGTGGAAGAATGGTCATCACAATGGACCGCTACAATGCAAACTGGGATATGGTCAGGAAGGGGTGGGAGACCCATGTTCTTGGCGAAGGTCGCTATTTCAGCAACGCTCATGAGGCTATAGAAACACTTAGAAAGGAGACTGGAGCTATCGACCAGGATCTTCCTCCTTTTGTAATTGCAGAGGATGGAAAACCTGTTGGAACCATTGAAGATGGCGATAGTGTGATTCTTTTCAATTTCCGTGGCGACAGGGCTCTCGAAATTACGAAGGCTTTCGAAGAGAAGGATTTCACGGAATTCGACAGGAAGAGATACCCGAAGGTCGAATATGCAGGAATGATGGAATACGACGGAGACCTGCACATCCCTCATCAGTATCTGGTTTCTCCTCCATCAATCGACAGGACGCTTGCTGAGTATCTCTGTGCAACAGGAGTCAAGCAGTTCAGTATTTCCGAAACTCAGAAGTTCGGACATGTAACATACTTCTTCAATGGAAACAGAAGCGGCAAGTTCGATGAGAAGCTTGAGGATTATGTCGAGATTCCTTCCGATATCGTTCCATTCGAGCAGAGACCTTGGATGAAGTGTGCTGAAATCACAGACCGCGTGATAAAAGAGATTGAGAGCGGGAAGTGGGATCTTATCAAACTCAACTACCCGAATGGCGACATGGTAGGACACACTGGGGTGTTCGAGGCTGTTGTATGCTCAATGGAGGCTATGGATCTTCAGATTGGAAGACTCAAGGATGCCATTGAGAAGGCAGGTGGTGTGATGGTTGTGACCGCCGACCATGGAAATGCTGATGATATGTATGAGCATGACAAGAATGGCGGTATCAAGACAAAGGCCGATGGAGAGCCTAAGGCGAAGACAAGCCACTCTCTCAACCCTGTACCATGCATCATCTATGATCCATGCTATAATAACGAATATTCTACAACACTCAATGAAGGTCTTGGAATCTCTTCAATTGCTGCGACTCTGATGAACCTTCTTGGTTATGACGCCCCATCGGATTACGATAAGAGCATAATCAACTACAACTAATATATTGAGGCTTGGTTGTTTTTAAACCGCATCTGTTTCTATATGGAAGGGTGCGGTTTTTATATGGTTTTTAGAATGATTCCTTGCTTGTTATCATCAGCATGATGCTGCTTATGATTAAAATCACAGTGGAGATGGCAGTGACTATCATGCTTGTTTTAGAAAAAATCCCGTAGTTTCCTATTACAAAGAGAATATAAGTGATGCTTTTTTCTATGCTGTGCCTCATTTTGTCTTTCATTGCGAAACCGACAAGTGTGATTATCGTCACTATTGTGATCAGGGCTATCGCAAAGTTGAAATATACATCATAGTCCGATCCGAAATTGCTTCCTGCCGCCTGTATCGATGAACTACTTGGAGCCATTATGGAGAGTATCAGGGCGGATACCGTTGATATGATGAAGTATGATATGTAGTTGCTTGTCGTCACTCCGATCAGGAGAAGGGATACGAATAGGAAGACCAAGGCATTCGTGAGGAATGCGAATCTTATGAGGACGTTTATCATTATGGGATCAAGCAGCAGGTTTCCAGATTCGATATAATATATTGGAAGGAAGGAGACACATTCAAAAGTGATGGAAAGGAATAGGAATGGAAGCAGCTCCCCCTCTGGTGTGTTGCTTCTGTGTTTCACCCTTATCACGATGTGTGCCGCCAGAGGGAAGATGATTGCAGAGATAAGGGAGGCAACTGTTATTATTGAGGAAAGAGAAGGATTTGCATCCCTGTATATGGAACAGGTGTCAATAAGGACAGCGCCGAAAATAAGGGCGATAATGATTTCTATTATTAGGACCGCTCTAGCTATTATCTTGTTCATCAGATGTAATCCTTATATGGCACGTCCATGTCTGTCTTTGTCGCTACAGATACTGCCTTTATTCCCATTGCGATTACAGCGGAATCCAAAAGGGAGGATAAACCGTTTGTAATCATCAATATTGACAGCAGTGCTGATTCTGCACC
>DVIF01000084.1 GCA_018711525.1 Candidatus Ornithospirochaeta stercorigallinarum | reverse complement strand
TCCTTCTCCCTCTCTTTCTCCTCCTCAAGGAATGTTGAGACGGGAACTGCGAAGTATTGGATGATACCATCCTTTATATGCAGTGTCGTCTCTGTAGTGATATCCAGGAAGGTCCTGTCATGCGAGCAGATCAGAACAGGGCCGGGAAATGACGAGATGTAATCCTCAAGGCTTTCCATCGTGTCGATATCCAGGTCGTTAGTCGGTTCATCGAGTATCAGGAAGTTCGGGTTTGCGACAAGACGGGAGATCAGATACAGCCTTCTTTTCTCCCCTCCTGAAAGTATCGAGATAGGAGAGCGGTGCATCGACTGAGGAAAACCGAAGAGCTCGAGGAAACGTGCTGCGCTCACCTTCTCATCTTCGCTCAGTTCAATGTTCTCCCCGATGTCTGATATGTATTCGATCACACTCTTGTTCTCATTCAGAAGTCTCGATTTCTGGTCATAGTATCCGAAGACGGTGTTGACTCCTTTTTCCACTGTTCCGCTGTCGGGAGCTATGTTTCCAGTGATGACATCGAGGAAAGTGCTCTTGCCCGATCCATTGTCTCCGACCAGTGCTATCTTCATGTTCTTCTCAAAGATGAAAGAGAAGGGGGAGAATATCTTCTTCCCGTCGTAGCTCTTTGTTATTGAATCGACTTCAAGTATCTTCTTTCCGAGCCTTCTTTTCTCGCTGGAGAACTCCCTTATCCTTTTCTCATAGACTGGAGTGTTCTGGGCCTCTTTCAGTTTTTCAGCCCTCTCGATTCTTCCCTTGTCCTTACCCGTTCTTGCCTTCGGTGCCCTTTGAAGCCATTTGAGCTCCCTTCTCAGTACGCTCTCCATCCTCTCCTTCTGCTTTTGAGCCATGGTAAGGCGTTCTGCTTTTCTTTCAAGGTATGATGAGTAGGCTCCGGGATGGCGGTAGAATGAGGACCTGTCCAGCTCGAAGATGGTTGTGCAGACGCTGTCGAGGATGTGCCTGTCGTGGGTCACGATGATCGCACTGGTCTTTTCATCCCTGAGCATCTCCTCCATCTTCTCTATCGTCCTGATATCCAGATGGTTCGTAGGCTCATCAAGGAGTATTATCTCACTTCCTGTGGCAAAGGCACGGGCAAGTGCCATCTTCTTCTGCTCTCCGCCTGAGAGCTGAAAGACCTTGTCCTCTTTTGAATAGGGGACACCTAATTCCGAAAGTAGTGCATAATATCTTCTTTCGATGCTGAAGAGTCCTTCCTTCTCAACCTCTTCAAAGAGCCTCATCTGCTCCTTCTCATTGTTTTGTTTCAAGGAATCGTAATATCTTTTAAGTTTTTTTGTCTTTTCCGATACTGAAGAGAAGAAGAAATCCTCCAGGCTGTCGTCATCGCAGAATGAGACATTCTGCTCGAGATATGAGATGTCGGCACCGTTTTTAATGCTTATAGTGCCTTCATCCGGATATATGATGCCTGCAAGCACTTTCAGCAGTGTGCTCTTTCCTGCACCGTTCTTCCCTACTATCCCGACTTTTTCACCTTTTTCAAGACCGAAGGTGAGGGCGGAGAAAAGCGGCTCGTCTTTTACTGTCTTCTCAAGATTCTCAACACTCAGGATATTCATCTTCTCCATTCTAGATAGTTGTTTTTCTTTCGTCCACAACCTTGAAGTGCTTTTCTGAAAAGCCTAATATATTCCGTGGCTATGGAAAAAAGTGCGATCAGGGAAGGGATAAAGGACGGCAGTCCCATATTTTTAGGATATTTCACGACAGCTCTCGCATTTGGACTGCTGACACGTTCAAGCGGATTCACTTTCGTAGAGGGGGTGCTTACAAGCCTTACGAATTTCGCAGGAAGCGGACAGTTTCTGATGATGAACCTCTATAACGGAGGTGCGTTCCTTTTAGAGATCGTCCTCTCTGTGTTCTTCATCAACGCAAGATATATTTTCATGAGTGCAAGTCTTAATCAGCGTCTGAAGGACAGGAAGAGCATCATCGGGCGTTTCTTTGTAGGTGCGGGAACCGTCGATGAGGCTTTTGCCGTCGCCTCCTTCAAAGGTGAGAAGCTCAGCTACAGCTATCTGATTGCTCTTATGCTTACATCATACTCGGGGTGGGTGAGCGGTACCGCCATAGGATATCTTGTCGGCAACATCCTGCCGGAGATTGTGCAGAAAGCTGCCCTCATCACGATATATGCGATGTTCGCATCCCTCTTCGGCAATGAGGTGAGCCGTAATGTTAAGGCGGTTGCAGTAGTCGGAGTCTCTGCAGCACTCAACAGCCTGTTCATATTGGGCTTGGGACTCTCAACAGGGCTGAGCTTCATCATCAGCATGATCGTCTCGGTTGTGTTCGCCTGTTTCATCTATACCGATGAGGAGGTTTTTGACAATGAATAAGGTTCTTATGATTCTTCTTTGTTCCCTTGTTACGATGGCCGCAAGAATCGTTCCTCAGTATATAAGCTCACTCGACAAGCTTCCAAAGGTCATTAAAAAGGCGATGCTGCTGTTGCCTACAGCGGCCCTCGGGTCATTGATATTCCCCCTTGCCCTTACGGATTTCTCTTCTGCATGGTATGCCGGGCTCGGGGGAGTTGTTGTTGCGTTCCTCGCAGGGCTGAAGCGTACGTCCATGATAGTCGCCATCATCCTTGCTCTGGTTGCAACTCTCTTATTGCTTCTGATTTAGATCTTTTTTCTCAGAAGTGCGAACAGCCAGACCTCATCCTGTTTGTTCTTCCTCGTGTCCTTCCTCTCTGAAAGTGCCACGATATCGAAAAGTCCCAGTGTGGATAAGAATGAGGTGAGGGTTTCTTTATTAAAGGATGTCAGGGCTCTTCCCTCGCTGTCGACGAAATCGTTCTCCTTGTCACGGAAGGATGCAAAGAGTATCCCCTTGCTCTTGAGGGCATTGGCTATCTTTTTGAATGTCGGGGCCATGTCCGGTCGTGCCACATGATACAGTGATGCACTTGCCCAGATGGCATCATATGCCTCTTTTGCATCAAGATCCTCCCATTTCATCTTGTTTACTTTAAGCCCTGTGAACTCACTTGCGTATTTGATCATCTCATCAGACGGGTCGAATGCATCTACGACATATCCTTTCTGCAGGAAGTACAGGCTGTCCCTTCCGCTTCCGCATCCTCCGTCCAGGATTTTAGCTCCCGGGTGGACAAGTGTCTCGAACGCCTTGTACTGGTCATGCATGTCGGCACTGAGCCAGCTTTCGATGAATTCCTTTGCATTGGTATCATAAATAGCTTCAATCATAAGTCCCTCCTGTTTGTCCTAAGTGTATCATGCAATTTCCGGATTCTCAAAATAATTCTTTTCATAATAATAATTTATAAATTTTTATCGATAAAATAATATTCGATTGCACTGCCTTTCCTCCAGTATTTCCTATTTTTCAATTGCTACAGGAAATATAAAAAAACAAGAAAAACAAAGCATGGAAATTCCTTTTATAAATTATTTAAGAGAAATGAGATAGAAAGGTTTTTCAAGCAAAAGGCGGACTGATGATGGTAGGAATTGCTGCTGCAAAAGGGAATATGAATTTGCATTTTGTCTTCTAGAGGGTTAAAATATGGATACTTAAGGAGGAGTTGCTATGAGATATCCAGTTATTACAATAGGACGTCAGCATGGCTCAGGGGGGAGAACTGTAGCGGAGAAGGTCGCCCAGGAGCTTGGAATCAAACTTTATGATAAGCTTCTCATTCAGCTTATCGCCAAAGAGAGTGGATTTGCTGAGGAGTATGTAAAAGATACCGATATGAGAAGAATACAGTCGTTCTTCTATGGTATGTACATCGACAGTAGGAACCTTCCTCTTGAAGATCAGCTTTATATCGCCCAGTCCAAAGTCATTAAGGAGGTAAGCGATAAGGAACCATGTGTCATCGTCGGCCGCTGTGCAGACTATGTCCTCAGGGAAAGGAAGGATGTGCTGAACGTATTCATCCATGCTCCTCTTGAACAGAGGATCGAGCGTGTCCGTGATACATACCACGAGATAGAGAAAGACTATAAGAAGTATCTTAACAAGATGGATAAGCAGAGAGCCAACTACTACAACCACTACACGGGTAAGAAGTGGGGAGCGAGCGACGGCTACCATCTGGTCTATTCCAGTGATTTGGGAATCGATGCAATAGTTGAATCTATTGTCAGCTTTGCAAAGGGGAAATAAAAGGAGTTTCTTAAGTTTTCAGGGAGCCTAAAAAGCTCCCTGTCTTCTTTTTGTATGGAAAGATGTAGATGGGCCGATGGAGACCCTTTGCTTGAAAAATACCATGATACGGAGTGGGGGATGCCGTTGTTTGACGACCGCCTTCATTTCGAGGCCCTCAGCCTTGAGGTGATGCAGTGCGGTCTGAGCTGGATGACCGTGCTGAGAAAGAGAGAGGCCCTCAGAGCGGCATTCTCGGACTTTGATCCTGCTGCCGTCTCAAAATATGACTCTTCAGATGTCGATAGGATCATAAGAGCGGAGAACGTAATCAGGTCTGAGCGCAAGATAAGGGCTGTCATAAGCAATGCGAAGGCATTTCTCAGGATACAGGATGAATTTGAATCATTTTCCAGATACATCTGGTCGTTCACAGAGGGCAAGGTCATGAGATATCCTGAGCATGCGGATGGCAACATGGTCGCCCGTAACGAGCTTTCAGATACTATCGCCTCTGATTTGAAAAGCCGAGGATTTTCCTTCCTCGGCTCTGTAACAGTGTACTCCTACCTTCAATCGGTAGGTATAATCAACGACCACATGAGCTATTGCTTCTGCTATGCAAAAGCTTAGTCCTCAAGGCCTTTGATGTATTCATCCATGCTCTCTGCAACCTTCTTTGCATAAGCAACGGCTTCTACTACGGTCCTTGCTCCAAGGACAACATCACCAGCTGCGAAGATGCCGGGATGTGTCGTCTCTCCCTTCTCGTTTGTAAGCAGAAGACCGTTCTTCGATGGTTTGAGACCTTCTGTTGTGTCTACAAGCTTCGATTTAGGTCCCTGGCTGATAGCGATGAATGTATTATCGGCATGGACAGGGTAGAGCTCTTCACTCTCTCCTACGATGTTTCCCTCTTCATCTACGATGTTCTTCTTGAATACAGGTCCATCAGGTGTGATATGGTCGACCTTCATGCAATATTCGAAGTTTGCACCATCGAGTGATGCATAGTCCTTTTCCTCCTCGGATGCGTCGATCTTGTTCCTTCTGGCATAGATTGTGACGTTGTGGTGTCCGCTTCTCAGTATTGTACGTGCCACATCCATCGCAGTGTTTCCCGCTCCGATGATTGCGATATCCTCTCCGAGGTTGTATGCACTCGGGTTTGCAAGGAAATCGATTGCGAAATGTACGTTTCCAAGGCTCTCTCCCGGTACACCGAGTTTCTTCGGCCTCCAAACACCTGTTCCGATGAAGATGGCCTTGTAACCATCACGGAAGAGGTCGTCGATGACCAGTGCTCCTCCGATGGTCGTATTCGGCCTTATGAGAATACCCATCGACTCAAGCTTCTTCTTATAACGCACAAGGATTGTCTTTGGAAGACGGAAATCAGGGATGCCGTACTGCAAGACACCTCCGATCTTGTCTTTCGAATCGAAGATGGTCACTCCGTATCCCTTCTTTGCCATTTCAATGGCGATTGTGATTCCCGCAGGACCTGCTCCTATGACGGCAACCATCTTTCCGTTCTTCGGCGCCATCGGAACCTCGATGGTATCCAGGACGGCATTTGAAATATAGTTCTCAATGCTTGAAATATGGATTCCCTGTCCACGACGGGCAAGTACACAGTGCCCCTCACACTGTTTCTTGTGGTCACATACCAGGGAACAGACTACTGAAAGCGGGTTGTTCTCAAAAAGCATCTGACCTGCTTCCTTGACATTCCCTTCCTTGAAAAGCTTGATCATGGTTGGAATATTTGTTGAAATAGGGCAACCGGTCGTGCACATCGGTTTCTTGCACTGAAGACAGCGGTTGGCCTCTTCGATAACGTGTATCATTTTTGCACCCTCCTAAAAATTATCCAGCAGAAATTCTACCATCTTAATAAAGACTTGAAAAGGAAAAATAATGCAGTTTCAACAATAATATACCATTTTTCACATTAAAATAATTCTTTATCGATAAATCAATAAGTATTTGTTTTGATATGGAAAACAAACAATGTTAATTTTCGGTTAAATCTTTATAGAGCAGGCAGATTTTTCTTGCGGATATCGGATTCTCATGATAGAAGTGTCTTTAGAGAGATAACTCTCAGAAAACTCTTAAGGGAGAGAACACACTATGAAAACAAACAGAAAAGTTTTCCTGCTTGCCTTCTTAGCGATTGTCCTCGTTCTCACATCTACATCCTGCTCTGATCCTGGACGTGAGACAAAAGCAGAGGTAAGAGTAATCGGAACAGCCGTAGAAAAAACACGTGCTGTTGCATCAAATCTAAGTTTCGGTTCTGGAAAGGTCTTTGTCGGAGACAAGGAAATTACAGATCAGCTTAAGCCGGTTTCCGCAACAGATCCAGAACAGCAGAATCAGACTTCAAATAATGATGTCGTATTTGAGGCGGATGTCTCAGTAATTGGAGATATGGTAACCTACAGGGTGGAGCATGAGAATGGCTTTGTATTTGATGAATGGAAAATTGTAAACCGCAGAGCTATCATGCAGGATTACAAAGATGCATGGTGGGATGTACTTAAGGAGATATGGGTTGCAACCAGGGGTGACAACGAGACGATAAGGATCAAGCCTGAGTATATCAAGTATATCCGTCCGAGTTTTGACAGGGGAATCTATGTCGAATCAGGTGAAAATATTAAGACAGAACTTGAGCAGTATTTCAATAATACAAAAGGAAGATATGATGACGATGAGTTGACAATCAAACTTGCAACAGGCCCTTTTGATTTTGACTTAAGTGGACTTTCATGGGGATATGGAGATGATGAAATAGAGTTGGAGCTCAAGATCATCGGAGGCTATAACGATTCATCATGGAATATCATAGGGGATGATAAGACAACAATAACTAATATAGGTATTCCAAAACTTCCATATGTAGAAGAGTTTGAACTTGAGCTTGAATTCAGAAACATCAATTTCGACGAGTTTGATTATTCTCTATTTGGGAAGGATGATGATTTTGAAATCGACTTCAGAAACTGCTCGGTAGGTAAGCTTACTAATGCCCGTGGTGTGGTGAATGGTTTGATGGTAAATGAAATCATCAAGGCTGCAAATTCATCCAATCTTGTAATAGTGAACTCCGTAGCTCCTTATGTAGATGGTGTAGTATACTATCATTCTGTTGTGAAGAATGCTTCAGGGAAAACAATTCTCGGCGCGAATAACAGCATTGAATATGGTAGTCTAGGACCTGAAGATGATAGGAATAATCAATACGTAGCAAAATGGGATGGTACATCATATAAAACCAATGATTCAGTATTGATTAAAAAGCTTATTACAGCAAAACCATTGAGTGAAGATTTCATAGAGGACTATCTTGACCTTGATGATGACATCCTTGAGGAAGACATCGAAGGCAGGGAGAGATTCCTCTTTGATGATGATTGGCATAGGGGGATAAGCGTATCCTATGGACCATATGAGTATCAGTGGTTCGATGACTGACATCACTTCATTTAAAGTGTTTTGGGGAGCAGAAACGCTCCCCATAATTCATGAGAAATAATCTATTGCACCTTGGAAGAACCTTAGACCGTCGTAGCTTACTACGTTCTTATATAGATCGGGTTTCGCCCTCTCTATGTGTCCCATCCTGCCAAAGACCTTTCCATCTGGGCTTGTGAGTCCTTCGATGGCATAGACGGAACCGTTCACGTTATATGCGATATCCATTGTCGCATAGCCGTTCAGATCCACATACTGGCTGGCTATCTGTCCTCTCTTGAAGAGTTCTTCTGCCTGTCTCTTCTCCATCAGTATCCTTCCTTCCCCATGGCTGACCGGTACAGATTCGATATCTCCTGTCTCATAGTGCATGAGCCAAGGAGAGGACGCATTTACAATCCTCGTCCTTACAAGCCTGCTCTGGTGTCTGCCGATGGTGTTGAAGGTGAGGGTGGGGCTGTCCTCTTTAAGTTCAGCAAACCTTCCTTCGGTAATGAGGCCGAGCTTTATTAGGGCCTGGAAGCCGTTGCAGATTCCTCCGACAAGGCCGTCCCTTGAGCTTAGAAGTGTCTCAATCTCATTCATAATCTTGGGATTCCTAAGGAATGCCGTTATGAACTTTCCCGATCCGTCAGGCTCATCAGCTCCAGAGAAGCCTCCTGGGATGAATAATATGTTCGCTTCCTTCAGCTTTAGGGTAAATGTCTGGATGCTCTCTCTCAGTGCCTCCTCATCGAGGTTGTTGACTATGAAGATTTCTGCATCTCCTCCAGCTCTTTCGAACGCCCTCTTGCTGTCATACTCACAGTTTGTTCCTGGGAATGTTGGGATTAAAACTCTTGGGCGGGCGTTCTTTGTGATTGAGAATTCCCTGATTGGCCTCTTGTCATAGACCAAGGTAGGAATTATTTCCTCTTCCTTTCCATCCTTCATAGGGTAGATGCTTTCAAGAGTCCCCTCGTATGAAGAGAGGAGGTCGGAAAGGCTCTCTCTTGCAAAATATGGAGCACTTACGGTTCTTCCCAGCAGAAGAGCATCATCTATTTCTTCATCTGCTTCAAGCAGGAAGGAGTAGCTGTCTGTCTTCTCTTTGTGGTCTGAATATAGTGAGAGACCTATCATGTTGCCGAAAGAAAGCTTTGCCAATGTCACATCGATATCCCCGTAAGGGACTGTTGATGCAGAGAGTATGCACTTTTTCCCGATGATTCTCCCAGCCCTGTCGAAGAACTGTGCGATCTCTTCATCTTCCTTTTTCTCAAGCAGGTAGACATAGCTGCCGCTTTTTTTTAACTCAGGTGATTTCACCTTGTCCTTTGGCACAGTGTTTATCGCAAAAGAGACAAGGGTGTTCGGCACGTCGATATCCTCGAACGTCCCGCTCATGCTGTCCTTTCCCCCGATTGCGGCACATCCTGTCTCAATCTGGGCATCGAGTGCTCCAAGAAGGGAAGATAGAGGGCGACCCCATTTCTCTTTGCTCCTGCCGGGTTTGCCGAAGTATTCCTGGAATGTGAGATATGTGCCTTTCCTCATTCCCCCTGTGGCTATTATCTTTGCAATCGATTCAAACACTGCATTCTTTGCCCCTTTGTAGGGATCGCCTGTACTCAGGTATGGGTCATATGCATAGGAGAATATGCTTGCGGTATTCATCTCTCCTTCATCCGTCGGCAGAAGGGCGGCCATGGCAGATGGGGATGTCTTCTGATATCTCCCTCCGAACGGCATAAGGAGGGTTGATGCTCCGATTGTCGAATCAAATCGCTCGCTGAGTCCCTCTCTGGAGCAGTGCATCAGAGAGGAAAGCCTTTCCTTGAGGCTTTGTTCTTCCTTCTTTATATCTTTCTTTCCTTCGACACATACACTTGTCTCCTTCTTCGCACCATTCGTATCGAGGAAGCTTCTATCCAGCTCTACGATCTTCTTTCCTCTCCATAGCATGATGAGTTTATCATCAGATGTGACTGTGGCGACTGTCGTAGCCTCGAGGTTCTCTTTTTTTGCAAGGGAGAGGAACTTCTCTTCATCCCCCTTGTCTATGACTACAGCCATTCTTTCCTGGCTTTCCGAGATTGCAATCTCCGTCCCGTCAAGCCCCATGTATTTCTTCTTCACTTTATCAAGGTCGATGACAAGACCGGGAGCGAGCTCTCCTATGGCTACTGCGACACCTCCTGCCCCGAAATCGTTGCAGCGCTTAATCATGCGTGCACATTCCGGATTACGAAAGAGGCGCTGCAGCTTCCTTTCTTCAGGGGCGTTTCCCTTCTGAACTTCACTCGAGCATTTCTCTACGCTCTTCTTCTCATGGCTCTTGCTGCTTCCTGTCGCACCTCCGATTCCATCCCTTCCTGTCCTGCCCCCAAGAAGGATTACGATATCTCCTGGTTCCGGGCAGAGCCTTACGACGTTTTCTTTCCTGGCTGCGGCTACGACCGCACCTAGCTCCATGTGCTTGGCTTCATACCCGGGGTGGTAGATTTCATCCACGATGCCGGTGGCAAGCCCGATCTGGTTTCCGTAACTGGAATAGCCTGATGCACTGGTGATGCCTATCTTCTTCTGGCTGAGCTTACCTTCCATCTTGTCCTTATAGCTTTTAAGGATATCTCCACTTCCTGTGATCCTTGCCGCCTGATAGACATAGCTCCGCCCTGAGAGCGGGTCCCTGATTGCACCTCCTATGCAGGTTGCCGCCCCTCCGAACGGTTCGATCTCAGTAGGATGGTTGTGTGTCTCGTTCTTGAACATCAAAAGGTAGGGGACATGCTTTCCATCGATATCCGCATTCACATTTATCGAGCATGCGTTTATCTCCTCGGATTCATCGAGCTCAGGAAGATCTCCTCTCTTTTTCAGAACCTTCGCTCCCAGTGTTGCAATATCCATAAGGGAAACGGGTTTGCAATCATTCACTTCTCTCCTGAGGGAAAGATATCTTGAATAGCTTTCCTTCACCTCATCATCATGAAATTCGATGTTCTTGAGCTCTGTGAGGAATGTGGTGTGCCTGCAATGGTCGGACCAGTAGGTGTCAAGGACACGCAGCTCCGTGATTGTCGGGTCCCTGTCCATGCCTTTGAAATATGTCTTGATGCATCTGAGGTCATCTTCATCCATTGCAAGTGAGTATTCCTCCCTGATCGTCCCCAATTCTTCATCGTCTCTGCCGATGAAACCTTCAAGAATCCCGACATCCTCTCCATCTGCATATTCCTCTGAGAGTGTTTCTACATCATCAAGACTGTCCAGGAATGCCTCTACGGGATTTATGAGATATGACTCTATTCTCTTAAGCTGCTCATTCCCGAGCTCTCCATAGAGGAGATACACCCTGCTTGATTTCACCTTGACCCTCGACTGGGGAGAGATGAAGGAGATGCACTCCTCGGCACTCTTCGACCTCTGGTCGAACTGCCCTGGAAGATAGCTTACCTGGAAGGCATTATCATATGGTGGAAGGCTTATGTAGACATCATCGACAGGAGGCTCTGAGAAGACTTGCATCACTGCCACATCAAAGAGCTCGTCGGAGATGTTTTCCACATCATATCTGGTCAGAATCCTTATCTTATCGAGCTCTATTGCAAGACTTTCGAATATGTCTCTTTTCAGATTATCCGCCTCTGCGCTTATTCCTTTCTTCTTTTCAACGAATATCTTTCTAACCATTGAGTGCCTCCAGAGCTCTTTTTCCGATATCGTGGCGGTAGAATGATTTCTCAAATTGGACCTTCCCTGCATTCCTGTAGGCATCCTGAACCGCCTCTTTCAGTGTCACTGCCGTTGAGACGACATTGAGGACACGACCTCCTGTGGTATAAAGCACGCCGTCCTCTTCCTTTGCCCCGGCAATGAAAAGTGTGGCATTGAAATCAGGGGCTATGGTTATCTTCTTACCTTTTTCATATTCTCCGGGGTAGCCTGAGGATGTGATTGTGATTGCACATGATGCTTTTTCCTTCCATTTGATATCGACTTCGTTGAGCTTGCAATCCGTGGTTGCCATCATGATCTCTAAAAGATCGGAAGAAAGCAGGGGAATGACCACCTGTGTCTCAGGGTCTCCGAAACGGGAATTGTATTCGATCACCTTTACTCCCTCTTCTGTCTTCATCAGTCCGAAATAGAGGCATCCTTTGAATGGAGAGCCTTCTTTTTCCATTGCCCTGATTGTAGGGATGAATATCTTCTCCATGCACTCCTTTGCAGTCTTCTCATCATAATATGGGTTCGGAGCTATCGTACCCATTCCACCTGTGTTCGGCCCCTCATCGTTGTCGTAGGCCCTCTTATGGTCCATGCTCGATACCATCGGCCGGATTGTCCTTCCATCGGTGAATGCAAGCACGGATATCTCAGGCCCCGAGAGGAACTCTTCTATTACGACAGTCTCCCCGGCGTGCCCGAACCTGTGAGTGAGCATCGCATCCTTGAGTGCCTTCTTAGCTTCAGCAGGACTCTGGGCAATGGTGACACCTTTTCCAAGTGCAAGGCCGTCTGCTTTTATGACGGTCGGAAATCCATGGGAGAGCACATATTCAAGAGCTTTTTCATAATCTGAGAATACCGCATAGCCGGCAGTAGGAATCGAATACTTCCTCATAAGCTCTTTTGCAAAGGCTTTGCTTGACTCGATCCTGGCTGCTTTTCTATCAGGACCGAACGCTTTGATCCCACGCTGTGAAAGGAAATCGACCATGCCGTCGGCAAGAGGGTCGTCAGGGGTGACGACGACATACTGGATATCATGATCAAGGCATGCCTTGTATACGGCATCCTTATCCATTACGGAGCCGGGAATGAGGCTGGCCTTCTTCCCGATTCCACCGTTTCCAGGCATGGCATAGAGCTTATCGAGATTCTTACTCTCACAAAGCTTTGTGCAGATTGCATCCTCCCTCCCTCCGGAGCCCAATACGAGTACGTTCATCCTCGCCCTCCTTAGTGGTGGAACAGACGGACGCCTGTGAAGAACATCGTCATGCCATGCTCATCCGCAGCTGCTATCACATCTGAGTCCCTTTTCGAGCCGCCCGGCTCTGAGACATACCTGACCCCGCTTCTTGCGGCCCTGTCGATGTTGTCCCTGAAGGGGAAGAATGCATCACTTGCAAGGGATATGCCGCTGATTGAGTCGAGGTATTTTCTCTTTTCCTCTTTTGTGAAAGGCTCTGGAGGTGCTGTGAAATAATCCTGCCAGGACGAGAAGATATCTATCTCCGGGTCTTCCGAGAGGTATTGTTCGATGACATTGTCCTTGTCGTTTCTTGAAAGATTCTCTTTAAACGGCAGGGAGAGCACCTTCTCACTCTGCCTGAGATTCCATAGGTCCGCCTTTCCCCCTGCAAGGCGTGTGCAGTGTATTCTGGACTGCTGGCCTGCGCCGACCCCGATCGTCTGTCCTCTCTTTGCATAGCAGACTGAATTGGACTGGGTGTATTTGAGTGCGATGAGAGCGACAGTCAGGTCCCTTCTTGCTTCATCTGTGATTTCCTTGTTCTCTGTGACTGTGTTCTCAAAATCCTTTTCCGATGGAAGATAGTCGTTATGATTTTGCTTGAATGTGATGCCGTATACCGTCTTCATTTCCTTCTTCTCTGGGATGTAGCCGGGGTCTATGGAGAGTACGCAGTACGAGCCCCCTCTTTTCTTACTGAGGATCTCAAGTGCCTCCTCATCGTAGCCGGGAGCTATTACTCCATCTGAGACTTCTCTTGAGATTATCTTCGCCGTTGCTTTGTCGCATTTGTCGGAGAGGGAGATGAAATCTCCGAAGCTGCTCATCCTGTCGGCACCCCTTGCCCTTATGTATGCGACTGAGAGCTCTGTGAGCTCGTCCGAGTCCTTTACGAAATACATCCTCTTCTCTTTTTCGCTGAGAGGGCAGTAGACGGCTGCCCCTGCAGGAGATACATGCTTGAATGAGGTAGCAGCTGCCAGTCCTGTGACCTCCTTGAGCTCCCTTACCAGCTGGTAGCCGTTGAGTGCATCAAGAAGGTTTATGTATCCCGGTCTTCCGTTAAGTATTTTCACAGGGAGGGGAAATGGTGTGCTTATGCTGCTCTCGCTCTGGTTCGGATTGCATCCATACTTGAGCTTCAGCTCGTTCTCCATTTTGTTTATGATCTCCTCTTTTTCTCCAACCCTGACATAGAGGCTTATCCTGTTCTCCTCATCAAGGCTCTCCCAGAGTGCGTTCTTCAAAAGGGTTATGTCGTCCGGGATGATGAAGGACGGCGGGTCGATGTTGAAGGAGGGGAGGGGAGAGCCGTCATCAAGGTATGTGTGGATCACATGGCAAAAGCCTTTTACTCCCTGATAGAAGTAGATCTTCCTCTCAGTACCCATGTCGCTTTCATTCTTTTTAATGATCGAGAGGGTGTATGATGAATCCTTCTTGTTGAAGACCACAGAGATGCGGGGGGTGTAGTTCGGGCCGTCCGGTTCGTATGTCCTCTTGATAAGTGCATCTTCAAGAGTATTCCCTTCTTTCAAGGCATCCATTATCGTGTCGCTCTGGTCCCCGTTTGTAAGGACGATGTGCTCTTCATCTTCAAGTTTCGCATTGTATATGATGAGGCTCGGGTCCTCGACTTTGCTCTCATCGTAGGCTTTTGTCCTCAGAACCCCGTCTTCCAGGGTGAATATCCTGTTCCTGCTGTTCTCGCTTCTTCCCATGATGGCGTATGCGAGTACCTCTTCACCATTTGAGCTGACTCCTGCAAGAAGGAATCTTCCGGGGTATTTTTTTGAACTTAAGTATTCTCTTATCGTCATACTCTCTCCTTATCTATCTTATCTGCCATATATTCGACTGCCATCGGCAGTATGATCCATTCTGCTTCCTCCATGACCCTCTTCTGCAGGGCCTCGGGTGTGTCACCATCCTTTACCTCCACGGCCTTCTGGAAGAGGATCTTTCCTCCGTCGGGGATTTCGTTTACAAGATGCACTGTCGCTCCTGTTACCTTGACACCACGCTTCAAAGCCGCCTCGTGCACCTTAAGGCCATAGTATCCTTCCCCTGAGAACGATGGAATGAGGGAGGGGTGGATGTTTATGATCCTGTCTCTGTAGAACTCTGTGAAATCCTCTGAGAGGATTGAAAGGAAGCCTGCAAGCACAATGAGGTCTATCTTCTCGCAGATAAGTGTCTCTACCAGCCTTTTCTCGAATTCCTTTCTTCCAAGCTCCTTCCTGTTTAAAAGAAGATTCTTTTTTTTATGGTTCTCGGCACGCACGAGGGAGTAGCACCCGGCTCTATCTGCAATGACAATCTGGACTTTTCCGCTTTTGATATCCCCTCTCTCTTCTGCATTCAGTATCGCTTCGAGGTTCGTTCCCCCTCCGCTTGTCAGGACGGCTATGTTCACCATAGTCTCACCCCTTCATCCCCTTTCTCGACAGTTCCCAGATGATAGGCATCGAATCCCATCGAATCCAGTATGCCTAAAGCCTTCTCCTCATTTTCCTTTGGGACGATGACAATCATACCGACTCCCATGTTGAAGGTGTTGAACATGTCGCGCTCGGGAATGCCTCCCTTCTCCTGTATGAGGGAGAAGATTGGAAGGACCTTCACGTTTTCCTTCTTGATTGAGATTGTGAGGCCATCAGGAAGGGAGCGGGGAATGTTCTCATAGAATCCACCTCCTGTTATGTGGCTGATGGATTTCACATCCACACTCTCGATGAGCTTGAGAACAGGGCGTACATAAATCCTCGTAGGCTCGATCAGCACATCTCCGAGAGTCCTTCCTCCAAGGCTGTCGTATCTTTCCTCAAGCACCTTGGGATTGCTGTCGATGTCGAATATTCTCCTTACAAGGGAAAATCCATTTGAATGGACGCCGGATGAGGCGATGGCGATTGCCACATCCCCCTCTTTGACGTTTTTCTTGTCGAGCATCTTATCCTTGTCGACGATTCCTGTTGAAAAGCCTGCAAGGTCGTATTCATCCTCTTTGTAGAAGCCGGGCATCTCTGCAGTCTCTCCTCCGACAAGCGCACATCCTGCTTCAATGCATCCCTTTGCAACACCTTCCACGATGGTCGCAATCTTCTCTGGCGTGTTCTTCCCGCATGCTATGTAGTCCAAAAAGAGAAGAGGGCGGGCTCCTGTGCAGATGATGTCGTTGACACACATTGCGACACAGTCGATGCCGACAGTATCGTGCCTGTCCATCAGGAATGCGATCTTGAGCTTTGTTCCAACCCCATCGGTTCCGCTTACAAGTACGTTCCCTTCGACATTGGTAATGTCTACAGCTCCTCCGAATCCTCCGATCTCATCGTAGGAGAGAGCCGTCCTGGTCGCCATGACGCTCTCCTTCATCAGTTCCACGGCCCTGTATCCTGCCTCGATGTCCACTCCGCTTTTCCTATAGCTTTCACTTCTGCTTATCTTGTTCATTCCTTCAATCCTTTCTTATGGGCCGGCTGTACCTGTCCTTCTTTCCTTCCGCCGGTGGCGGGGTGGGGTAAATGGATGAAAAACAAGCGGTACAAAATCCCCTGTCTCCGTTATCTGTGAGCTTTACAACACTCTCGACAGATAAAAAGTGTATTGAATCGACATTGAGGATCTTCCTCATCTCCTCATCGGTATGTTTGTATGCAAAGAGATTCTCACTCGAGTCGATGTCTGTTCCGAAATAACAAGGATAGAGGAACTTCGGAGCAGAACTCATGAAATGCACCTCCTTGGCCCCTGCATCCCTGAGCAGCTTGACTATCCTCTTGCTTGTCGTGCCTCTTACTATCGAGTCATCGACAAGGATTACCCTTTTTCCGTCTACAGCAGACCTTACGGGGGAGAGTTTTATCCTGACACTGTTCTCCCTCGATGCCTGCCCCGGGCTTATGAATGTCCTTCCGATGTATTTGTTCTTGATCAGGCCTATTCCATAGGGGATGCCCGATTGTCTTGCATAGCCGAGCGCAGCCTCTATCCCGGAATCGGGGACTCCGATTACTATATCTGCCTGTACAGGGGACTCAAGGGCAAGGAATGCCCCAGCCCTCTGTCTGGCGTTCTGCACCGATGAGCCGTCTATTATGCTGTCAGGTCGTGCGAAATATATGAACTCGAATACGCAGAGGCTTTTCCTCTCCTTTTTCGTATGGCTCTTATCCTCGGTGATTGTGCCGTCTTCGTGGACTGTTATGATCTCCCCAGGCTCGACGTCACGGATGAACTCAGCACCTATGGCATCGAACGCGCAGCTCTCGCTTGAGAAGACATAACCACCCTCATAGGAGCCCATGCAGAGTGGTCTGAAGCCCCAGGGGTCCCTTGCCGCAACGAGTTTTGAAGGGCTCATCAGGAGAAGAGAAAAAGCACCTTTGATATCATCCATGGTCTTCGAGACGGCCTCTTCCAGCGAGGATGATGTCAAGCGGTGCTTTGTTATCGTATAGGCGATGACTTCGGTGTCGCTTGTAGTGTGGAAGATGGATCCCTTCCTCTCAAGCTCCTCCCTCAGCTCTCTGTCATTTGTGAGGTTCCCGTTATGGGCGATCGCCATCCTCCCTTTGAGGTGGTTTATCATCAACGGCTGTGCGTTGAGCCTTTTGTCCGCTCCTGTTGTGCTGTAGCGTACATGGGCGACTGCTCTTTCCCCTTCGCTCATGCCTCTAAGGACCTGAGGGGTGAATACCTCATTCACAAGCCCTGCATCCTTATGGAGGGAAATGACACCGTCATTGCTTATGGCGATTCCCGCTCCCTCCTGCCCCCTGTGCTGAAGGGCATAGAGAGCGTAATATGCATCGTATGCGATCTTTTTCTTCTTCTTAAGTGCGATGCCGAAGAGCCCGCACTCCTCGTGGATCTCATTCATGGGAGAAAACGCGCTTTATCATCTCCTGATAGGCGCCCTCCACATCTCCAAGGTCCCTTCTGAAGCGGTCCTTGTCGAGCTTTTCCTTTGTTTTTGAATCCCAGAAGCGGCATGTGTCGGGACTGATTTCATCTGCAAGAACGAGAGTGCCGTCTGCCGTGATTCCGAATTCGAGCTTGAAATCGATCAGATCTATCCCGATTTCCTTGAAGAACTTAACAAGGTAATCATTGATTCTGAATGCATAATCCTTTATCTGGTCAAGCGTCTTCTTATCTGTCCATCCCATTGCAAGGATATGGTAGTCGTTGACCATCGGATCTCCGAGCTCATCATCCTTATAGCAGAATTCGAGGACGGGGCACTTAAGCTCAGTTCCCTCTGGAGCACCAAGACGCTTTGAGAGGCTTCCTGCAATCACATTCCTTACAATCACCTCGAGTGGGACGATATGCACTTTCTTTACAAGTGTATCGGTGTTTGAAAGCTCCTTTATAAGGTGTGTAGGGATTCCTGCCTCCTTCTCGAGCTTTGTCATAAGATAGTTGGTCATTCGGTTGTTTATCTCGCCCTTGCCTCTGATCGTTCCTTTCTTAAGACCATTGAAAGCAGTTGCATCATCCTTGTAGGAAACGATGCACTCGTTCTCGTTTTCGGTGGAGAAGATCTTTTTGGCCTTTCCCTCATACATCTGTTCTTTCTTCATAATAATCCCTCTACCTCTCTGTCTGCTTTGAGGACGCTCTCCCTCATTGCATCTCTTTCTTTCTTGATTCTCTCTTTCAGTGAATCATCGGTGAGTGCGATGATCTCCGCTGCGAATATTGCTGCGTTCTTTGCTCCGTTTATGGCCATGGATGCAACAGGAATCCCGGGCGGCATCTGAACTGTCGAAAGCAGGGCATCCATGCCTCCGAGGTCAGAGCCTTTGACAGGAATCCCGACAACGGGAAGTGTCGTGTTTGCGGCGATTACGCCTCCCAGATGTGCGGCCTTTCCTGCAATTGTTATTGCTACGGCATAATCATTCTCTTCAAGTGATTTTGCAAAGGCTGTTGCCTCATCCGGAGTACGGTGTGCACTAAGAACTCGTACCGTGTAAGGTACGGAGAGACCTTTCAGGGTCTCAACGGCAATCGATGCGACTTCCTTATCTGAAGCGCTACCCATTATGATTGCTACTTTTTTCAATGCTCTCTCCTCAAAATAACAAATCGGACGAAAAACAAATACAGTCCTAACCATACACAAAAGAGAAAGAAGATTACAATACCAAAAATGTTGCAGAAATGTTGTATTTTACTAAAATGTTGCAACTTTCTGTGCTTTTCTTCTCTGAAAGAACAAGTTGCTGAATTAATATTGCTGAAATTGCAACAAAAAAACAATAATAGACATTGACGCTAATTCAAAAGACGCATGCCTTAGGCAATAAAAAAAATCACAGTACCAAAACAGCTTGAATCGCGCACTTGCCCTTCATACCCTTGTCGATAGAGAAGTAGACTGTAAACACTTTGCAAGTAATCCATTCATTATTCCCCTTCCTTTTGAGGGTAAGAGCAAGTCCTACATTTTTTTTTGCTAGCTGCTACCTTGACAGCTCCCATCACTTCCACTTTCTTCACTTCCTTCTTAACTGTTGTTTTCTTTGCCATTTTTGGCCTCCTTAATAGATTTTTCGTATGGGTTTAACCCATTTACAACTACACAATACTGCGTAGGTTAAACCACTGTCAAGTACCTTTTTAGAAAAAATGTAGTTAAACCTCATTTTTTCTGCTATTATTACTATGTAATAAAATTTTTTGTAAAGGTCGGCAAAAAAAATGGAAGAAGAGAAAGAAAGAAGAAAAGGTCTAGATAAAGAAAAGCGTAGTCTATGGGAGAAAAGAAATAAAGTATTTATAGGCCTGAATTTAATGAAATCTACAGATAGCGATATAATAGGCTATCTTGATAGAGAGGTAGCAGCGGGAAAGAGTCGGCAATGTGTCATCAAGGAGGCCTTAAGGGAGAAAATCGAAAAAAGTTCAAATTGACTCTATGCTTATAGCATAGAATCAAGCTATACTAGTAAAGCTATCTTGTGATGGCTCTATTGTTAAGGGCTTTGATATGTGGAAAATAGTATTTCAAGTATTGGCATTCTGCTTTTTGGGTGTGATAGGTCAAACAATATCACGTAATATTGTTTCTGCTTTAATCCACCAGGGTATGATTACTAATGCATCTTTTGCTGCTATTATCATTACTGCTGTTTATGTGCTGAGTGGTGTTCTTGGTGTCTATATCGTGTCCTTGATTTACAAGACCAAAGGTAAAAAGAAAAGCATTAATAAAACAGCAGGGAATAAGTTGATTTTTATATTCAACCCTCAGAAAATACCAGCCGACACAAACAGAATAAAGGTATCATATTCTGTGACATATCCAAACGACAAAAAAGAATCAAAAACAATCGAATTCAAGAGAGGTGATGAACTATCAACAGCTATCCAAGATGGAATAGAAAACGTTGAATTTGAAAACGTTGAATTTGAAAACGTTGAATTTGATACAACAAGCGGAACTATAGAATATAGCAAAGGCTATGAAATAGAGCTTAGAATAGTTCCTTTTGCCTTTTCAGAAGCCGATTTATAACCTATCAACGTCCTCTAGATCTGGAGGCCATTCTCTTTTTCAATCCCCTTTCAATACCCCTATCAAATAGGGTACTTTCTCAGGTCTTTTTCTTTGCTTTATTTCTTTTTCTCTGATAGCTCTTTCCATTTTTGATTTTATATCCCTCTTACAGATAGAATATAATCTGGAAAAGTAGTTCCCCAAGTTACAGAAACAGAAAGTAATATAATCCTCTTTTGTACCGCTACGCCTCGCAGTGTAATTGAGATAATGGATTTTCTGGATCTTTCAGATAAAAAGAGTTTCCGTTCCAGGTACCTTGTTCCCTTGCTTGGAAAGGGGGGCTGAAGATGACGATTCTAAACAAGCCTACAAGCCGCAACCAGCGGTATGTCAGAGCTGAAAATGAGGAAAAAGACTGGAAATAAGTGTGAAAAATGATTGATTCTGCATAAATATTCCTTGAATAATCATTATTTTGCAAAAGTTGAATAAAAAAGTGATTATTTCAGATTGACAAGAAAATATCCTTTGGAGTAAAAGGAGAGCATAAACAAGAATATCATTTTAGGGAGGAGGGGAAATAATATGACATCTATTAAGAATACTATATTATCTCTTTCTTCTCTTCTAGTTCTAGTCCTACTCATTACATACTGAACCACGGTTGCAGTATATGTTTTGCATAGGCCCGTGGAAGTATTAATTCCATGGGCTGATTTTTTTTATTTTGAAGGAGGAGAAGGGGATGGAAGATGATAAGAAAAGGTATACCTTGGCGATACTGGTAAACAACCGCTCAGGCGTTCTGATGCGTGTTGTCGGGCTCTTCTCTCGCCGTGGCTACAATATCGACAGCCTCTCGGTAGGGGAGACGGAGAATCCGAAAATCAGCCGCATAACAATTGTTGTTACCGCAGACAGGCAGGTTGTCGATCAGATACAGAGACAGGTGGAGAAGCTTGTCGATGTAATCAGGGTCTTCGAGATGACAGACAGAGGGTCCCTGCAGAGGGAGCTTGTCATGCTCAAGATCAGGGCTACAGAGAGGACGAGGACTCAGATAGTTGAAATCGGGGAGATCTTCAAGAGCAAGATCATCGATGTCACTCCGATGACCATCACATTGATGCTCACAGGAAGCCTCGATAAGCTTGAATCATTTTTCGCTCTCGTCAAGCCCTATGGCATTGTCGAGATGGTAAGAACAGGAATAACGGCCCTTGAGCGTGGCTCTAGATCCCTTATCGAGATCGGTCACGATGAGGACTATGATTATAAGGAGCAGACAAATGAGTAAGATGTATTACGACTCGGATGCAGACCTCTCAGTACTTAAGAACAAGAGGGTCGCGATTATCGGATATGGTTCCCAGGGCCATGCACACGCACTTAACCTCCACGACAGCGGAATCGATGTTGTAGTCGGTCTTTACAACGGTTCTAAGAGCTGGGCGAAGGCAGAAGAGGCAGGCCTCAAGGTCATGACGACAGAAGATGCTGTAAAATGCTCGGATGTCATCATGATCCTCGTAAATGACGAGAAGCAGGCAAAGCTCTATCATACATCCATCGAACCATATCTCACAAAGGGCAAGTACCTTGCATTCGCACATGGCTTCAATATCCACTTCGGACAGATAAAGCCGGCTGATGATATCAACGTAATCATGATCGCTCCTAAGGGACCGGGGCATACGGTAAGAAGCCAGTACCTCGAAGGAAAGGGTGTTCCTTCCCTTATCGCAGTAGCTCAGGATCCAAGCGGGGATTCCACACAGGTCGCTCTTGCATATGCATCTGGAATCGGAGCAGGCAGGGCGGGAATCTTCGAAACGACATTCAAGGAAGAGACGGAGACAGACCTCTTCGGTGAGCAGGCGGTCCTCTGTGGTGGTGTCTCAGCTCTCATCAAAGCTGGATTCGACACACTTGTAGAGGCCGGTTACCAGCCTGAGATGGCGTACTTCGAGTGCTGCCATGAGATGAAGCTCATCGTAGACCTCATCAACCAGGGCGGTATGGAATACATGAGATATTCCATCTCCGATACTGCAGAGTATGGCGACTACATTACAGAGAACAAGATCATCACAGAAGATACCAAGAAGGCCATGAGGGGAGTTCTCTCAGACATCCAGGATGGAACATTCGCCCGCAACTGGCTTCTTGAGAACCAGGTCAACAGACCTTATTTCAATGCACGCCGCCGCCAGGAGGCAAGCACGCTCTTAGAGGCTACAGGTAAGAAGCTCCGCTCACTTATGAGCTGGCTCAAGAAATAAGAACTTTTGGAGGACGCAGATGGCAGAGAGGATTTACATATTCGACACCACTCTCCGTGATGGAGAACAGGCTCCGGGCTATAGTATGAACCTGGAAGAGAAAATCAGGATGGCACGCCAGCTCGAGAGACTGGGCGTAGATATTATCGAAGCGGGCTTTGCCATCTCATCCCCCGGTGACTTCGAATCGGTTGAGGCAATCGCCTCAGCCGTCGAGAAGCCCGTTGTGGCATCCCTTGCACGTGCACTTAAAAAGGATATAGATGCCGCATGGAATGCCGTAAAGAACGCAAAGCATCCGAGGATCCATGTCTTTCTGGCTACCAGCGACCTTCATCTTGAATATAAGCTCAAGATGAGCAGGGAGGAGGCCATAAGGAGGATCAGGGAGAATGTCACATACGCAAAGAGCCTTTGTGACGACATAGAGTTCAGCTGCGAGGATGCAAGCAGAACCGATCTGGAATACCTTGCACTTGCAGTGGAGACAGCAATCGAGTGCGGAGCTACGACTGTAAACCTTCCAGATACAGTCGGCTATGCGACTCCGACAGAGATTGCCGCGATGGTCGACTATGTCAAGAAGCATGTCAAGAACATAGACAAGGCGATCATAAGCATGCACAACCACAACGATCTCGGACTTGCCGTTGCCAACACCCTTGCTGGAATCGAGGCTGGAGCCAGACAGGTCGAGTGCACCGTCTGTGGAATCGGAGAGAGAGCGGGCAACGCAGCTCTTGAAGAGATCGTCATGGCTATCAAGACAAGAGGGGACAAATTCGGTTTCTACACAGGAATCGTGACCGAGGAGATTGCAAGGTCCGCACGCCTTCTTTCCAGTACTACAGGTGTGAAGATCAACCCATCTAAAGCCATCGTCGGGGATAATGCCTTCGCCCATGAGTCGGGAATCCACCAGCATGGGATGATGGCCAACAGCCTTACATATGAGATAATGACACCTGAGTCGGTTGGCGTTGTCAAGACGAACCTCGTACTTGGAAAGCACTCCGGGCAGCATGCCTTCTCCAAGAAGATGCAGGAGCTCGGATACAATCTTACCAAAGAGAGGGAGGATGCCCTTTTCTCAGAGTTCAAGAAGACCTGCGACAGGAAGAAGAACATCACCGACCGTGACCTCATCGCCCTTGTTGAGGCCCTTGAGAATCCTGAGACCCAGACATGGGCGCTCGATTCATTCGTCGTCAACAGCGGAAACAGGATGACAAGCACTGCATGCATCTCACTGAAGAAGAACAATGAGAAGATCTATCAGGAGGTTGCAAGCGGAACGGGTCCTGTATATGCCTCCCTCAGATGTGTTGAGAAGATCATCAAGCATCCTTTCAGCCTTGAGGAGTACCAGCTTACAGCTGTAACCGAGGACAGGGATGCCCTTGGAGAGGTCTTTGTGAAGATTTCCGACCAGAGCGGAGTCTACAGGGGCAGGGGTGTTTCCACAGACGTAATCGAGGCAAGCATCCTTGCGTGTTTGAATGCGGTGAACAAGATGCTCAGTGAGAATTCGAAAGCCATCGGAACGAGCCAGAGTGCAGTTCAGATGAGTTTTGAGAACGATATGCTCATGGGCCATACAGATAAAAGCGGGGTGGAAGAATAATGAACATGACTGAAAAGATCCTGGCGCACGGAGCACATCTGGATTCCGTGCATCCAGGACAGCTTATAATGGCGGACCTTGATATGGTCCTTGGCAATGACATCACAAGTCCAGTCGCCATAAGGGAGTTCCCGAAGTTCGGCAAGGAACATGTATTCGATAAGACCAAGGTAGCACTTGTGCCAGACCATTTCGTTCCTAATAAGGATATCAAGGCGGCAGAGCAGTGTGCCTGTGTAAGAGCTTTTGCAAAATCTGAAGAGATAAAGAATTATTTTGAAGTCGGAAGAATGGGTATAGAGCATGCCCTCCTCCCGGAGAAAGGGCTTGTGACAGCAGGGGATGTCGTTATCGGAGCCGACAGCCATACATGTACATATGGTGCGCTTGGAGCTTTCTCCGCCGGTGTCGGTTCGACCGATATGGCATGTGGAATGGCAACAGGAAAGGCCTGGTTCAAAGTCCCTGAGACGATCAAGGTCAATCTTACAGGCAGGCTCAGGAGATATGTCACAGGAAAGGATGTCATCCTGCACCTGATTGGAAAGATCGGTGTCGACGGTGCACTTTATAAGAGTCTTGAATTCACAGGACCAGGGGTTGCAGAGCTCAGCATGGACGACAGGTTCACAATCTCCAACATGGCCATCGAGGCAGGTGGAAAGACTGGAATATTCCCAGTGGATGAGAAGACTCTTGAATATCTGAGAGCCTCTGGGGCTAGAGAGCCTAAGATATTCACAGCCGATGAGGATGCAGAGTATTCCGAGGTGATAGAACTTGATTTATCGCAGATCGACCTTACAGTAAGCTATCCTCATCTTCCTGAGAACACACATCTTGTAAAGGATTCATCCTCCATAAAGATCGACCAGGTCGTAATCGGAAGCTGCACGAATGGAAGAATCAGCGACATGAGGGCCGCAGCGGAGGTCCTCAAGGGAAGGAAGGTATCCCCGGATGTAAGGTGCATCATAATCCCGGCAACTCAGAAGATATGGAAGGAGGCAATGGATGAAGGTCTTTTCGATATCTTCATTGAAGCGGGAGCTGTGGTCTCTACACCTACATGCGGACCCTGCCTTGGCGGTTATATGGGTATCCTTGCAGAAGGGGAAAGATGTATCAGCACGACAAACCGCAACTTCGTCGGCAGGATGGGGCATATAAAGAGCGAGGTCTACCTTGCCAGCCCTTATGCGGCTGCGGCAAGTGCTGTTACAGGTTATATCACGGATCCATCCAGTCTCGAGGAGGTCAGATGATGGTAAGAGAGGGTAAGGTTTTCAAGTATAATGATAACGTGGATACGGATGTAATCATCCCTGCCCGTTATTTGAACACAAGCGACCCCAGGGAGCTTGCCTCCCACTGCATGGAGGACATAGACAAGGATTTCATCAAGAATGTGAAAGATGGGGATATCATCGTGGCAGGGAGGAACTTCGGCTGCGGATCCTCACGCGAGCATGCTCCGATCGCCATAAAGGAAAGCGGAGTAAGCTGTGTGATCGCTACATCATTCGCCCGTATCTTCTACCGTAATTCCATAAACATCGGACTGCCGATCCTTGAGTGTGAGGATGCAAGCAGGGAGATCAATGCGGGGGATGAGGTCAAAGTCGATTTCACAAGCGGGACGATCACGGATGAGACGACGGGAAAGGTATATCATGCAGAGCCGTTCCCTCCTTTCATGCAGGATCTGATCAATGCAGGCGGTCTTGCAGCGTACATGAAGGAGAACTACTGATGAAGAAGCATATTGCAGTAATAGCAGGGGACGGTATCGGACCGGATATCATAAACGAGGCGGTCCAGACCCTTGAGAAGGTGGCCTCTCTCTATGGGCATGAATTCGAGTTCGAATACCTTCTTGCAGGAGGAGCCTCGATAGATGAGTATGGCGTTCCTCTCACAGATGAGACCCTTGAGAGGGCCAGAAGTGCGGACAGTGTCCTTCTTGGAGCTGTCGGCGGTCCCAAATGGGATAAGATGGAAGGAAAGCTCAGACCAGAGAAGGCCCTCCTGGGACTGAGAAGCGGACTTGGTCTTTTCTGCAACCTCCGTCCGGCCCTGATGTACAAGGCCCTTGAAGATGCATCTCCTCTTAAGAGCAGCATCATAGGGGATGGAATCGACATTATGATCGTCCGTGAGCTCACAGGTGGCATCTATTTCGGAGAGAAGACACTTGCCTCGGACTCCTCATGGGCCTCTGACCTTATGAAGTATTCCGTCGAGGAGATCGACAGGATCGCACGTAAGGCCTTCGATGCAGCAATGAAGAGGAGAAGGAAGGTCACAAGTGTCGATAAGGCCAACGTCCTGGAGACATCCAGACTCTGGAGGAAGGTCGTCACAGAGGTCGCAAAGGACTACCCGGAAGTGGAGCTCAACCATATGTATGTGGACAATGCTGCAATGCAGCTTGTAAGGAATCCTATGCAGTTCGATGTCATAGTCACCGAGAATATGTTCGGAGACATCCTCTCGGACGAGGCAAGCATGATCACAGGCAGCATAGGAATGCTCTCATCCGCATCCCTTGGAAGTGGAAGGAGGGGTATGTACGAGCCCATCCACGGCTCCGCCCCTGATATCGCAGGAAAGGATATCGCAAATCCGATAGCCACGATACTCTCTGCAGCTTCCATGCTCCGCTACAGCTTCGATATGGATGCTGAGGCTGAGGCGATAGAGAATGCGGTTGAAGATGTCATCAATGCAGGATGGCGTACTTTCGATATCGCAAGGGATGGAGAAGGCCATATCGGAACAAAGGAGATGGGAGAAAAGATCAGGGAGATGATGAAATGAGAAGCGACAGCATGAAGAAGGGGGAGGAGAAAGCCCCTCATAGATCATTGATGAAGGCTCTTGGCTGGACAGACAGGGAGATAGCGATGCCAATCGTTGGAATCGTCTCAGGTTTCAACGAGATAATCCCTGGCCACAAGGAGCTTGATCGTATTGTCGAGGCCGTAAAGGCAGGAGTAAGGGAGGCTGGGGGCAATCCAGTGTCATTCCCTGTAATCGGAGTCTGCGACGGAATTGCCATGGGGCATACGGGAATGAAGTATTCCCTCTGTTCCCGTGAGCTGATCAGGGACAGCATCGAGGTGATGGCGACAGCACACCCGTTCGATGCTCTCGTATTCATTCCCAACTGCGACAAGATCGTACCGGGGATGCTCATGGCCGCAGGAAGGATGAATCTTCCCTCAATCTTCGTCTCAGGCGGTCCGATGCTTGCAGGCCATGTGCGCGGCGGGGATAAGAGAGGCATGAGCCTGAGCAGCATGTTCGAGGCTGTAGGAAGGAGAAAGGCGGGAAAGATGGACGATGAGGAGTTCCTCGCATGGGAGAACTCTGCTTGTCCTACCTGCGGCTCCTGCTCGGGAATGTATACTGCAAACAGCATGAACTGCCTTTCAGAGGCTATTGGAATGGCCCTTCCTGGAAACGGTACGATCCCTGCTGTATATGCCGCCAGGGAGCGTCTTGCAAAAGAGGCGGGATATAAGATCATGGAGCTTCTTGAGAAGGATATCAGGCCAAGGGACATCCTGACAAAGGAGGCGTTCGAGAATGCCCTCAAGGTGGATATGGCACTTGGCTGCAGCACGAATACGATGCTTCATATCCCTGCAATCGCACACGAGGTGGGGATTGAGATCGACATCTTTGATGCGAACAGGTACAGTGCTGAGGTGCCGAACCTCTGTCATCTTGCACCTGCGGGAAGCCACCATATGGAGGATCTCGAGCTTGCAGGAGGGGTGATGGCCGTCATGCATGAGCTTGATAAGAAGGATCTCCTTCATAGAAATTTGATCACAGTCACAGGAAAGACCATCGGAGAGAGCTTTGCGAATGCGAAGAACTACGACAGCTCGGTGATCAGGCCTATTGAAGAGCCTTATTCCCAGACGGGAGGGCTTGCAGTCCTCTCTGGAACTCTTGCTCCGGATGGGGCTGTCGTCAAAAGAAGTGCGGTTGCCCCTGAGATGATGAAGCATACAGGGCCGGCACGTGTCTTCAACAGCGAGGAGGAGGCGATTGATGCCATCTACAGCTCGAAGATAAAGAGCGGGGACGTCGTAATAATCCGCTACGAAGGTCCTAAGGGAGGCCCGGGAATGAGGGAGATGCTTTCACCCACATCCGCAATCGCAGGCATGGGACTCGATAAGCAAGTCGCTCTCATCACAGATGGAAGGTTCTCGGGAGCTACGAGAGGCGCCTCAATCGGGCATTGCTCCCCGGAGGCTGCGGACGGAGGCCCGATAGCACTGGTGGAGGAGGGTGATATGATCGAGATCGATATCGACAAGCACAGCCTCAACCTTCTTGTTGATGAGAAGATCCTCGCAGAGAGAAGAAGGAATCTGAAGATAAAGGAGTGCCCCATTAAGTCGGGTTACCTCTATAGGTATTCACTGCATGTTTCATCTGCAGACAAGGGTGCCGTTCTAAGGGAGGAGTAATGAGGTTGACAGGAGCAGAAGTAATCATCGAATGTCTTTTGGAAGAGGGTGTTGATACTGTCTTCGGCTATCCAGGCGGTCAGGTCATACCTCTTTATGATGCGATATATGAATACAAGGGAAGGATAAGGCATATCCTTACTGCACATGAGCAGGGTGCAAGCCATGCGGCTGACGGCTATGCCAGAAGCACGGGAAAGGTCGGAGTCTGCATCGCAACCAGCGGACCGGGAGCAACAAACCTCGTAACAGGTCTTGCTACTGCATACATGGATTCATCCCCTGTTGTGGCCATCACGGGAAACGTCCCACTTTCCCTTCTTGGACGTGACAGCTTCCAGGAGGTCGATATCTCGGGCATAACCATGCCCATAACAAAGCATAACTATATCGTCAAGGATATAGAGGAGCTTGCCGATACCGTGAGGGAGGCGTTCAGGATTGCAAGGGAGGGCCGTCCGGGTCCTGTGCTCATAGATGTACCGAAGGACCTCCAGGTCGGCACTGTCGAGTACGAGAGGAAGGAGAGTGAGAAGGTTCTTCCACGTGTCGACCGCCTCGAGGAGAAGGACATAGATAGGGCTGTCGAGATGCTCAAGGCCGCAAAGCGTCCTATGTTCTACATCGGAGGAGGTGTCATCAGAAGTGATGCATCAGAGGAGTTGAACAAGTTCCTGGAGAAGGTCGATGCACCATGCTGCTCCACTCTCATGGGGCTGGGATCTGTAAGTGCTGATAACCCGCGCTTCACAGGCATGGTAGGCATGCATGGCACGAAACTGAGCAACATGAGTGTCAACATGTGCGACCTTCTGGTCGTAATCGGTGCCCGCTTCTCCGACAGGGTCATCTCCAACGGAAGTACTTTCGCCCGTCAGGCTAAGGTTCTTCAGATCGATGTGGACCCTGCGGAGATTAATAAGAACATCTATTCCCATCAGCATGTCATAGGGGATGTGAAGGTCATCCTCGAGAAGCTTCTCCATCGCACACCTCAGCTCAGTCATGAGGAGTGGATGAAGGTGATTGAAGACAACAGAAGACGCTTCCCTCTCAGGATTACTACGGAAAGCAGGAGAAGCAGGGAGATCCTTGCTGCTCTTGAGCGTGTGCTTCCAGAGGATAATATCATCTCGACAGAAGTCGGACAGCATCAGATGTGGGCTACCCAGTATCTCAAATCGATAAGACCGAGAAGATATCTTACAAGCGGTGGACTTGGGACAATGGGATTTGGAACGGGAGCTGCAATCGGCGCCCAGGTCTCCCATCCTGAGACGAAGGTTGTGAACATCGCGGGAGACGGCTCGTTCAGGATGAACTGCAATGAGCTTGCGACAATCGCACGCTACCGTCTTCCCATCATCATCCTCGTGATGAACAACCATTGTCTTGGAATGGTAAGGCAGTGGCAGACCCTTTTCTATGACAAGCACTATTCCGAGACCACTCTCGATACCCCGATCGACTGGGTTGCACTTGCAAACGCCTACGGCGTCAAAGGCATGCGCCTGAGTGCAGATGACGACCCTGAGGCGGTATTGAAGGCCGCTGTCGAGCTCGGTGAGGCAGTAGTCGTCGATTGTGAGATTCCTACAGATGACAAGGTCTATCCGATGGTCGCCCCAGGAGCGTCAATCAGTGATATGATCGGTTTCATCGACATGGGTGACTGAGGTTTTCAGAGGGTGTGCAGAAGCATGCCCTCTTTCAGTCAGAAGTCAAACAACTTCCTGAGCCAGGATGAGCACATGTCGATCCAGCTGTCGGTATTGACAGGTATTTCATTTCCATACATAGTCAAATCGGTTGCGGTATAGAGCCCATGCTCCCCGTGCTGGAATATGTGCAGTTCGAACGGGATGCCGTTTTCATTCAGGGCGGATGCGAAGAGTAGCGCGTTGGAGCAGGGGACCTTGGTGTCTTCATATGTGTGCCAGATGAATGAGGGCGGAGTGTGTTTTCCAACGAATCTGTATGTATTTATCTCCTCTCTGTTCTCCTCGATAAGAGCACCCGGTTTTAAGTTTGTCTTCCCAGGGTTTTCCCTTTTTTATCGAACACAAGCGGATCATAGCCCAGGATTAGTGCATTCGGCTTGTTGATGCCGTACGGCATGTCCATCTCTCTGCCAAGGTCTGTACTGTTCCACTTTGTTCCAAGCATTGCAGCTACAGTCCCTCCTGCAGAGAATCCTCCGAAAGCGATCTTCTCCGGATCTATATGCCATCTCTCGGCATTCTCCCTTACCTTCCAGAGAGCCATGGATGCATCCTTGAGAAGATGCATATACGTAGCATCCTCTTCTAAGGCATAGTAGAGTGTGAAGACGTTGAATCCGGATTTCAAGAAATTGATGGCAATAGGGTCTCCTCCCCTTGGAGAGCATTTCCTGAATGCCCCGCCGGAAGCGAATATGATCGCAGGACGCTTTTCAAGCTGCCAAGACTTCTCACCTTCGAAGAGAGGTATAGTATTCATGGCATAGTAAAGACGTAGCTTATATTTATATTTCGTGCTTAAAATGTATACACAATTGTATTGCCAATTGTATTACAATAATGTATATTATTTATGGAGGAAGATATGGAATTCTATTCGGTAAGAGAACTCAGAACCAACACAAAATCGATTTGGGAAGAACTTTCAAAGGAGAATGACGTCGTAATAACCAACAATGGAAAGCCATATGCTTTAATGGTTGGGATACCTGAAGGAAGGTTTGATGAGACTGTACGTGCTTTCAGGCAGGCTAAGGCGATAGCTGCAATGGAGAGGATGAGGAGTAATGCGGAAAAGAACGGTTTTATGTCCGATGAGGAGATTGATGAAGCAATAAAAGAAGCGAGGAAAGCATGAATGTCGTTCTTGACACCAATGTTCTGGTTTCCGCAATGCTTTCTCCCGGGCGTAAGGCATACAGCATACTCCAGGCTGTGGTCTTCGGTGATCATCAGATGGTTTTTGATTCGAGGATCATGGATGAATATGAGAATGTTCTGCGATATGAGAAGTTCAAGTTTGATGAAAATGACATTGAGGCAATATTATCGCTGATAAAGGAATATGGGATTCATATCGTCGCACGTCCGTTGAGAAGCATCTCTTTCAACGATGAGTCAGATAGAAAATTCTTTGAGGTCGCCAAGGCTTCCGGCGCTGTTCTGGTGATAGGGAATCTAAAGCATTTCCCCTCAGATCCTGAAATTATCAGTGTTTCCGACTTTTATGGACGATTTCTTGATTAGTGGGGATGTGGAATGTCCATGGGCCCTCTTATCATTTTGTCTTGGAATGCTATCAATGGCATGGGGCTTGCCGTACGTTCTGCTCCAGCACTTTAAAATCTAATGAGAATCCATAAAATCAAGTTTCTTTCTCTGTATATGACATTTAATTTGAAAATAATGTGTCTTCCTGTGTTTCCCCACAAGAGATTATTTTGTTGTATCGTATTTTCATTGATGATAGTATAGAAAACCACTAAAAGTGAATTGGAAAGGATGGTGGATATGGACGCCCTCAACAGGATTCTAGGAGAAGCTGAGCTCATCATAAAAGAGAGAAAGCGTGTAGTAGTCGCAATCGATGGAAAGAGCGGTACAGGTAAAAGCCATCTTGCCAGGCTCATAGAAGCCTGTGCAGGAGTAAGCACGATCCATATGGATGATTTCTTCCTTCCAAAGGAGAAGAGGACGGCTGAGCGTTATGCCACAGCCGGTGGTAATGTGGATTCAGAGCGGTTCCTGACTGAGGTCATCAATCCTTTGAGGAGCAAAATACCTTTCTCCTATCGTCCCTTCGACTGTTCTCTGATGGCCCTGAGCGACAGGATTGTAGAGGTCGACAAGCCTTTCATCCTTGTCGAAGGTGTGTATTCGCTTCATCCTCTCTTCCGGGATGCCTACGACCTCGGCTATGTACTCTCTGCATCGTATGATGCAAGGATTGCCAGGATAAAAGCCCGGAGCGGAGAGAAGAAGCTGGAGACCTTCACATCCCTCTGGATGCCTCTTGAGGACAGGTATTTTGAGGCTTTCGACTTCTCAATGTACCCGATGGTCGAAAACGGTTGATGCTCACGGCATAGACATTCTTTTTCCCGCCATTCTGCACCAAGGCCGGAAGCCCAAACATTTTAAACAATTTATTTGTTATTGTGGTATAATGAATTATTGAAGGAGGAGAAAGTGAAAAAACTTCTAATAATTCTTATGGTTACATTAACGGCACTTTCAACTTTACCTGCAGTAGCTGATTGCACGAGTTTCGCCTGGTCCAATCAGGACGAGTCATTGCATTTCCTCGGACGTACATATGACTACTTTGGAACGCTTGAGGCTAACCGCATAAGCATTGTCCCCGTGGGCTATGATTATGCTCTTAATCCGGAGGGTACCGAGACGGCAGAAGTAAAGTACGGCTTCATTGCTCAGTCAATGTTGGGGCTCTCATCTCCCATCATAATCGATGGAATGAACGAAAAGGGACTTATGGCATGTCTTCTGAACTATCCGGGATATGCGGTTTACAATACCAATGACAAGGAGGGGGCTTTAGACATCCATCCGTCATTCTTCCTCGGCTACATTCTTGGAAACTGTGCTTCTGTGGAGGAGGCGGCAAAGGCGATTGAGAACATAAATCTCACTGACGAGCTCATATTCGGAGAGAAGATGAGTGTGCACTACATCATCTCCGACAGTACGGGCGAGGCGATGATCGTCGAGCCTGACGAGGGAGGGATAAGCGTCCACAGGAACACCATCGGTGTCATGGCGAACGCACCTGGTTATGAGTGGCAGAAGACTAATCTTAAAAACTATGTCGCCATCTCGAATCTCGACACCCCTCCTGTAGATATCCTCGGGGAGACGTTCTCAGCATTCGGAGTAGGGACCGGTGGAAGCTTCGGTCTTCCTGGCGGCTACTCGTCACCTGCTAGATTCACACGTATCGCCTTTACGAAGATGTTCGCACCCAAAGGAAGTGATGAGATAGATTCTGTTACAAGGATGTTCCACAACTTCGCAGTTGTAGATATCCCGGAGGGGCTCTTGAGAGAGTCCAGTGACAGCGACCACTACGAGCAGAGCCTCTGCATAACGGTAATGTGCTCGGAGACAGGCAACTACTACTTCTCTCCATATACGGACAGGAGAATCAACTGTGTGAACGTGCATAACGCTTTAAAGAGTGTAAGTGGTACAGAGATAGGCTATATCCCGATTCCGAGTGAGCAGGATATCAACTACATAATATGAGAAAAAAAGAGAGGGCTTTTTTCCCTCTCTTCTCTTATATGGACAGGGGATCAGTCCCCTGTTTTTTTTCAGCAGCCGCAAGTCGAGCAGGAGCTCTTCTTTGGAGGAACTGCTATGATCCTCTCAAGCTCAGGCTTCTTCTTGAGGTTCTCCTTGAGACCTCTTGCACGGGCCTTGTTGACGTAGTCAGGGCTCTCGAATGTGTAGTGGAAGTTCGTATGGATGTCATATGTTCCGTTCATCAGGGCGAAAGCATCCTCCGTCATCACAAGCTCCTCATCTGTCGGGATTACGAAAATCTTCACCTTTGATGAATCCTTGCTGATGCATGTCTCTGCGTTGCGGCAGTGTGAAAGGTCGTTCTTCTCCTCATCGATTTCGATTCCGAAGCTCTCAAGGCCCTCACATGCGGCTTTCCTGATATGCTCTCCCATCTCTCCAACACCTGCTGTGAATACGATGGCATCTACTCTTCCGAGGAGTGCTGCATAGGAACCGATGTATTTCTTGATTCTTCTGGCTTCCATATCTATTCCAAGCTGAGCCATCTCGTTCCCGTTCTTGGCAGCCTCATGCACATCGCGTCTGTCTGACATTCCACAAAGTCCTACCAGTCCGCTCTTCTTGTTGAGCATGGTATCGAGCTGCTGGGCATCCATACCGGTGTTCGTTGAGATGTATGAGATGATTGCAGGGTCTATGTCTCCGCTCCTTGTTCCCATCACAAGTCCTTCAAGCGGGGTCAATCCCATTGATGTGTCGATACAAACTCCGTTCTTGACCGCACATGCGGAAGCACCGTTTCCGATGTGGAGGATGATTACGTTCGTATCCTTGTTCTCCTTTCCAAGGAGGACTGCCGCTCTCTTTGCACAATAGAGGTGGCTTGTTCCATGGAAGCCGTAGCGTCTTACGTTGTACTTCTCATACCATTCGTAAGGGACGGCATACATGAATGCCTCCTTGGGCATTGTCTGATGCCATGCAGTATCCATTACTATCGCCTGTGGGACGTTCGGCATGAGCTTTCTGGCAGCTTCGATTCCCATTATGTTGGCAGGCATGTGAAGTGGTCCGAGTGGAATGATGGTCTTCAGCTTCTCAACGACCTCATCTGTAACGAGTGTCGACTTCTTGAACATCTCTCCGCCATGGAGTACACGGTGGCCTACAGCTCCAATCTCATCAAGGCTCTTGATACATCCGTATTTCTCATCCACGAGCATTTTCAGGATGAGTTCGATGGCTTCCTTGTGGGTAGGGCTGCTGAATTTCGCCTCATATTCCTCTTTGCCTATTGAGTTCTGCTCGATGGTAGAGTACTCAAGTCCGATCCTTTCGACGACACCCACGCAGAGCACGTCCTTGTTGTCCCAATCATAAACCTGGTATTTTGCAGATGATGAACCGCAGTTCAGGGTAAGAATAACCATTATTTCAACTCCTTAATCAGTTTCAATTGACGAAGAGGAATTTTATCACAATTCGGTGTGAAATGGTAGACGTCTTTGAGGGTTACGGTATTAATTAGTATGAGAAAATTCATACTAGTAGCAATATTGTTGTTTTCGTTTCTGCCTCTTCAGGCATTAAGTTTCGAGATAGGTGACGGTTCCTTTCTCATAAGGGAGAGGAATTTCAGTCTCAGCCTCCCGTCCTTGGATCTTTATTTCAAGGGAAGATACTTCTCTTATGGCAGGCTCGACAGGTTCTCTGTCTATTCGACCCTCTTCAACCCTTACAGGAAGTACCATAATACGGGACTGAGTGTAAGTGATGGAAATGGAAAGGGGCTAAGAGGTCTGCGCCTCAGTCTCTCGGACTTCTCCCTCTCCTTTTCCTCAGGAGAGGCTTTCACGACCGCACTAAGCTATGATGGAAGATATCTGGATATCTCATTGGTCTACTACGACCTGTTGAAGCGTGATGAAAAGGATGTGATCTACAACTACAGAAGGAAGGACAAGAGGGATATCTACAGTCTTATCATCCACACTGGCTATAGGAGCTATCTGGATTTCATCACGGTTCTCAGCTATTCCCCTCATCTCGGCATCGACGGCTTCTATCGCGTCCGCGCAAGCTATGACGGCCTTTTTCTGACTCTCAGCTACGGAAACACGTTCCTCTCTGGAAGCGACGGCCTTTTCTCCGTGGAATCAGGAATAAAGACAAAACATGTCGATTTCGACTATTCGATAAGATACGACGAGGGCTCATACTATACGGATTTCTTCCGCTCCTACAGCTCTCTGTACCGTCTTTCGTTCAAATACGGGCTGTTCAGTTTCAGCCATACCTCGGATTTCTCTTTTTCAAGCAGTGCCGAAAGGGAGCATGTCGAACGCCTTGCAATCGGTTATGACGGCCTCATGGTCTCTTATGACAGCAAAGGACGGCTGCTTTTCAGCTTGAAAAGGATTCCCCTGGAGATCGGGATGAGGAGCACTGGTGCGTTCATACGCTGCAAGATGGGAAGGGGTGTGATGCTTGAAGTGGAAGGAGGTGCTTTCAGGGTGAAGGTTGAACTCTCGTTCTGAGGCATCATGACACGATTGTGATGCTCAGCGAGAGAGCGATGCCGAAAAGCTCCTTGACTCTCTCCCTTGTCATTTCAATAAGGGTAAGGACATCTTTCACCTGGCACTCTGGATAGCAGAAAAGGCAGTTGCTCTGGAAAGAGGAGAACTCGCATAAAAGCCCCTTGTCTCCCGTCATCCCTGCTTTTTTTATCAGCTCCGAGGCCTTATAGTCCTTTCCATCCTTGAAGACGTTTCCTATGAAGTTCTTGCACGGAGGGATGAAGAAGAGTTCTATGAACCTCTCTTTCCTGATTCTCGCCTCCGCAGTCCTCTTTCCTTCCTTGAGCCTTAGTGTCGTCGAGAGTATTATCTCCTCCTCGTCTATGATGTTCCTCGTACTGTTGAAGAAATCGAAATAGTCAGGTTTGCGGTGTATCCTTCCATCCCTGCTCATAGTGTCTGTGTAGAAGTGGTAGTCCCCGATGCTTTTGTTCTGGCTTGTGGCGTTGATCTTGATTGCCGCCGCGATCGTCCCCGGAATCCCCCCGAACTCCTCAAGGCCCATGAGGTTGTGCTCTATAGCCGTATTTATGACATCATCTAGGCTCTCTCCCGCCATGGCGGTTATGAGTGAGCCCTTTATGGTCATTCCCTTAAGGGACTCTGTGGAGATGAGCATGCCGTCAAACCCTCCATCAGGGAGGATCACATGGGTGCCGCTTCCGATGACCTTTATATCGAGGTTCTTCTCCTGAGCCGTTTTAAGTACTTCCCTCAGCTCCCTTATCGTTTCAGGTCTTGCGAAATACCGGGCCCTTCCCCTGGATGTGAAGAATGTGAGGCCTGAGAGGCTCTTGTCCTCCTCAAGCTTGATTTTTTCACCCTTAAAACTTAAATTGTCATGCATACGATAGACTTATGATAAGGCAAAGTGTTAACTTATGATAGATTGCATTAGGAGAACTTTATGAGAATATACAATACAATGAGCCGCTCGGTGGAGCCTTTTGAGAGCATAGAGCAGGGAAAGGTCGGAATGTACTGCTGCGGACCTACTGTATATAACTATGCACATATCGGAAACCTGAGGACGTATATTTTCGAGGATGTCCTGAGAAGGGTCTTGGAGAAGAACGGATATGATGTCAAGCATGTCATGAACATAACCGATGTCGGCCATCTTACAGGCGATGGTGATGACGGCGAGGACAAGATGTCCAAGAGTGCCAAGGAGCAGGGCAGGAGCGTCTGGGATATCGCCGCATTCTACACCAAGGCGTTCATGGATGACATTACCAGCCTCAACATCGAGAAGGCGAAGATCATCTGCAAGGCGACGGACCATATAGCCGATATGATCGAGGTGATAAAAGAGCTTGAGAGGAGAGGTCATACATACACAGCAGACGGCAATGTCTATTTCTCAATCGATACCATAGACGACTATGGGAAGCTCGCCAGGTTGAATCTTGAAGAGCTCAGGGAAGGTGCGAGGATCGAAGTGGACAGTGCAAAGAGGAACCCGAAGGATTTCGTACTCTGGTTCACAAACAGCAAGTTCAAGGACCAGGCGATGACATGGGACAGCCCCTGGGGAATCGGATATCCAGGCTGGCATGTAGAATGCACTGCCATGAGCATGAAATACCTTGGAAAGCACTTCGACATCCACTGCGGAGGAATCGATGCAATCCCTGTGCATCATACGAATGAGATCGCCCAGAGCGAGGCCGCGACAGGGGAGAAGGACTGGGTGCACTACTGGTGCCACGGCGAATTCCTCATCAACGACAAGGGCAAGATGAGCAAGAGCAGTGGCGAGTTCCTCACACTCTCCACGCTTCTAAAGCATGGCTATGATGCTCTTGACTACCGTTATCTCTGTCTCGGCGCCCATTACCGCAGCCAGCTCAAGTTCAGCTATGAGGCACTTGACCACGCCAGGAGCGCACGTCTTTCCCTCATTGAGAAGGTCAAGGCTCTCAAAGCATCATCAGAGCCTGCAAAGGACCTCTCTGAGAAGGCGCTCTTATATAAGAAGGAGTTCGATGATGCCTTGGATAACGACCTTCATACCCCTCAGGCGCTTGCAGCACTGTGGTCTCTTCTGAAGGACGGCGGGGTAAGGGATGGGGAGAAGCTTGCCCTTATATCCTATATGGACAATGTCTTCGCTCTCAGCCTGGACAAGGTCACTGCTGAGAGGGTCGGCAGTGATGAGGATATAGCACTTTTGAATGAGAGGAGTGAGGCGAAGAAGAACAAGGACTACGCCAGAGCCGATGAGATAAGGAAAATCCTCATGGAAAGGGGCTATGTCGTAAAAGACACTCCATCGGGCAGCTATCTTGAGAAATCCGTGTAACCTTTTCATCTGGACGTTGTTAGCATTATGAATATAAAAAGTACCGATCGTGAGGATTTCAAACTCATATATGATCAGAACTACGAGCTTCTGATGCAGGTGGTGGTCCACATAGTCTACGACATCGATGTCGCTGAGGACCTTACCCAGGAGTCGTTCGAAAGGTTCTATGTGAAGAATATGGGTTTTCCAAGCGAGGATGATGCCAGGTATTGGCTTTTAAGGGTCGCAAAGAACCTTGCCCTCAACTATGTGAGAAGAAACAAGAGGGAAGCGGAGATGGTGGAGAAAGTGAAGAAGCTCCCATATCAGCAGAAGAGTGCCGACGGTATGGATGAAGCCATTAGAAGCGAGCGCCTTGAGAGCCTGAGGAAAGCCATTGCAAATCTTCCGGAGCACCTTCGTCTGGCCCTTCAACTCAAGGAGTTCAGCGGACTGGACTACAAGGCGATAGGAAGGATACTCGGCATCTCCGAAACGAATGTCAAAGTCAGGGTTCACAGGGCGCGTAAGAAGCTCGAGGAACTCCTTGGCAAGGAGGCAAGAGATGTGTATTGATGATCAGATGCTTTCATCCTATCTTGATGGGGACCTGAAGGAGCCGTACTGCACCCAGGTAAGGGAGCACCTTGGCTACTGTCAGGCATGCAGGGAACGTCTGAATGATTTCAAAAGACTCTCAGAGGATATAAAGGCATTGAAGGTCGATGAGGGGACGCTGTTGAGGAACAAGGACAGGATCTATTCCCGTCTTGAAGAGAAGTACTTCCTTTCCGACAAGAAGAAATCCTTCATGAGAAGGAAGATTGAGATGTCCCTTCCCAGCCTCATAACGGCTGCCGCTGCCGTCGTCTTCATCTTTGTCGGAGGCTTCATGTTCTTCGGCTCGAATGATGTCCAGACGGAGCAGATCCTCCCCTCGTTCTCCGTTCATGCCGACTCCTCCAATGTCCAGTTCGTATCGCAGAAGACGAGCAGCCTCGAGCAGTACAGCCTGGAGGAGATCCTGGAGTACCTGGACTCGAAAGGCTACGATGTCGATATCTCCATACGTGGTATTGAGAAGGTCGACTGATATTGCCCAACGGCATTTAATTTTGTATCTTTCAACATATGGAAAACAATGACTATTTAAGCCGTGCCCAGAACAGGATCATCAGGATTGCGACTGTTCTGGACCACAGGATTGGAGATATATACAACAACGAATCCCTCATAATGACAAATGGGAACGCCAAAGCGAATAATTCCATAAGATTATATCAGACAAGAAATTATGATAGTGGCATATCTTCGATTATGTTTCAGGACTCGGATGGCGGCTTCTATCCTCTCGAGCTGCGTCTGACACAGGCGTATGGAGAACTGGATTATGCTTTTCTCGACTCGAAGGGAAGCAATGCCATACGCTCGTTCCTGAAAAGCGATGCGAACGCCGATGCCGTGAGAAAGAACGAGGTCCTCTCTCTTTTCAAAACCGTATCGAAAGAGGCTTCCCTTCTCTTTAAAAACAGCCCTGCCGGGGTATATGAGCGCATCGCATACAAGTACAAGAGGATAATGAACACATCATCTTTATATCCACTGCTGCCGATTCTCGCACGTCTCGACCTTTACAGCTCGCTGATCGGCATTGATGCACGCTTTGCGGGAATAAACGTAGAAGAGGCGATGCTGATAAGGCGTGAGGAGCATCAGGCTGCGCTTGAAGAGGATGGGCATGAGAGGATGACTCTCTTCTTGACCGAGTGCGTGCTCGATGGAATCACGAGGGCTGCCGACCAGCTTTTCGAGATGAAGCATCAGAGCGAGTATGCAATCCTCTTTTTATCGATGAAGATGGAGAAGGGAAGGGCATATACGTTCGATGAGCTCTCGCTTCTCTTCTCCCTGGACAAGGAGATGATAAAAAACCTCTTCGTAATCCCAGCACTCTCATCCGACCGCATTTCAATCGGAAACGGGGAGCATGGTGAGGATACCATCACCCTTATCCTCTAAGAGGCTGTTCTCTTTTTCCTCTTACTCTGCTATTATTATTTCCCGTTAGTCGGAGGAAGTATGAAAGCAGTTGAATTAGCAAAATCATATAACCCGAAAGACTTCGAAGAGCGTATCTATGCCTCTTGGAAGGAGAAGGGTGAGTTCAGGCCAAGGGAAGGAAAAGGAGAGCACTTCTCCATTGTCATGCCACCACCTAATGTCACCGGCATCCTTCACATGGGGCACGCCCTCAACAACAGTCTTCAGGATATTATCATCAGGTATTATAGAATGACAGGCCGCCCGACCCTCTGGGTTCCGGGGACCGACCATGCTGGAATCGCAACTCAGAACGTGGTTGAGCGTCAGCTGAAGAAAGAGGGGCTCAGAAGGCAGGACCTTGGGCGTGAGAAGTTCCTTGAGCGTACATGGCAGGTCAAGGAGAAGCACCATGACATAATCAAGAGCCAGCTTGAGAAGATGGGATGCTCCTGTGACTGGGACCATGAGAGATTCACCATGGATGAAGGGCTCAGCCGTGCGGTAAGGGAGGCTTTTGTATCCCTTTATGAGCGCGGCCTGATATATAAGGGCAAATATCTTGTAAACTACTGTCCTAAGTGTGGGACGGCGCTTTCTGATGATGAGGTCGAGTACGAGGAGGAGCCGGGAAAGCTCTATCATGTACGCTATCCGTACAGCGACGGCTCGGGGTATATCATCGTTGCGACCACACGTCCTGAGACGATGTTCGGCGATACTGCCGTTGCGGTTCATCCCGAGGATGAGCGCTATAAGGCCATCGTCGGCAAGAGCCTCGATCTGCCTCTTACAGAGCGGAAGATAAAGATAATAGCAGATGCCTTCGTCTCCCGTGAGTTCGGAACAGGTATGGTAAAGATCACCCCGGCTCATGACCCGAACGACTTCGAGTGCGGAAAGAGGAACAATCTGGAGGCGATAAACATCCTCAACCCGGATGGAACGCTCAATGACAATTGTCCCGAGATGTACCGCAACCTTCAGGCTGTGGATGCACGTAAGCTCGTTGTGGAGGACCTTGAGAAGGGTGGCTACATCGAGAAGATAGAAGAGCATAACCATGAGGTCGGACACTGCTACCGCTGTCATACCATCGTAGAGCCGTATCTCTCCGACCAGTGGTTCGTCAAGATGAGAAGCCTTGCCGACAAGGCTATGGAAGCACTTGAGAAGAGCGATATCGTGTTCTATCCGAAGAGATGGGAGAACACATACTCACGCTGGCTTGAGAGCATCCGCGACTGGTGCATCTCCCGTCAGCTATGGTGGGGGCACAGAATCCCTGTATGGTACTGCAAGGACTGCGGTAAGGAGATCGTATCGAGAGAGGATGTAACAGAGTGTCCTCACTGCCATAGCCACAACATCGAGCAGGACAGCGACGTCCTGGATACCTGGTTTTCGTCCTGGCTCTGGCCGTTTTCCACACTTGGATGGCCGGAAAAGAGCGAGGATCTCTTCCGTTTCTTCCCTACAAGCTGTCTTGTAAGCGCCTACGACATCATTTTCTTCTGGATCTCCAGGATGATCATGAGCAGTGAGGAGTTTTTGCATGTAGCACCTTTCAAGGATATCGTAATCACAGGTCTTGTCCGCGACAAGCAGGGCAGGAAGATGAGCAAGAGCCTTGGAAACGGTGTCGATCCGATTGAGATAATAGACATGTACGGGGCGGATGCGATGAAGTTCACACTCTGCTATATGGCGGCACAGGGGCAGGATGTGCTTATCGACAACGACTCATTCAAGATGGGCTCACGTTTTGCAAACAAGATCTGGAACGCAACAAGATTCCTTTTGATGAATCTTGAGGGTAGAAATCTCGTTCCTTTCCGCATTGAAGAACTTGATACGATGGATAAGTGGATATACAGTCAGCTCAACAGTGCTGCAAGGGATATAAAGACTGCGATGGAGGGCTACAGATTCAACGATGCCGCATCAGCAATCTACTCATTCTTCTGGAATGACCTCTGCGACTGGTATATCGAGGCCTCCAAGCAGAAGCTTCTGCATGGAAGCGAAGAGGAGAAGAACCTCCAGATCTCCATCCTTATGGACATACTGGAAAAGAGCATGCGCCTGATGCATCCTTTCCTCTCATTCATTACAGAGGAGATCTATCAGAAGCTTCCAAACCATGATGGTGATGTCATCGTACAGAGCTATCCTGAATATGATGAAGCTCTCTCATTTGAAGCGGAAGTTGCAGAAGTCGAGGCTCTCAAGGATATCGTAAAGAGCATCAGAAGCCTTAGAAGCAACCTCCAGATACCACCTGAGAAGAAGCTCAAGGCAGTGCTCCGTGTCTCTTCCGATTTCCCAGCCCTCGCCCTGATAAAGAGTGAGCTTACATTCGTTTCCTCATTGGTGGGAGCAGGTTCTTTCATTGTAGATGAGAGGGGAGAGGAGGATACGAAGGGTTCTGTTCCGACATCAGGAGCGGGCTATGAGTGCTTCCTTTTCGTAAGGGATGCAATCGATGTGGATGCGGAGATCAAGAAGCTCAGTGCTGAAATAGAGAAGGCAAAGAAGCTTTTGGAATCTTCAGAGAAGAAGCTTTCAAATCCTCAGTTCGTGAACAATGCGAAGGCCGAGGCCGTTGAGAAGGAGAGGAAGAAGAAAGCTGAAGCTGAGGAGATAATCGAAAAGAGCAGTGCTCATATCGAGCTGCTGAAGAGCATCTGACAAGAATGAAGGCCGTGGAAACCACGGCCTTTCATTATTCTTCTTCCTGGGTATCAGCATCCCTGAGTTCTTTCCTTCTCTCTTTTGCGAGCTTGGCAAGTTCCATCAGAGCCTTTCTTGCTCTGACCTTGGATGCTTTGATTCCCTTTTCTTCATATCGGGCGTTTTCCTTGATGTAAGCGTCCCAATTCTGAATAAGTTGTTCATGTACTGTCATACAACCACCATCCTTGAATATTTTCTTTAGTTTAATGGTGTATTTCCCTCAATGCAAGAAAATTATTTATTTTTAGATATTTAAGGTGTACGAAACAGTAACTGAGAAATCATTTTCAAATCTTCCCTTTTCATTGCCATAATCGAAGTAAATGTTCTCAGTGATGGAACCTCCAATCTTCATTTGGCTGTTTATCTCATATTCTCCTGAAAGGAAAAGCTTCAAAAGGTGGGTGTATACTCCTTCTTCGTCTTTTTTCATGTATACTGTCATAAGGTTGTTTCTTCCAAAGAGGCGATATTCGATTGCTCCTCCGATTTCATATCTGTCGAGTACATCGTATTCAAGCCCTAGAAGCGCTATCACCTGGTCCCCTCCGTTTGGGTATCCTATTGTGTATAGGTCATATATCCCGGCAGCAGAGCGCTGGTTGCGTATGGCAACGACGAAGTCCAAGGGATAGGAATTCTCTTTTCCATCTCTG
>DVIF01000083.1 GCA_018711525.1 Candidatus Ornithospirochaeta stercorigallinarum | reverse complement strand
ATAGAGATATTTTTACTACTGTCAATATTCCTTTTCGTGCTACACTAGAGGGAGCAAAGGAGGAAATCAATGGAAAAGAGAGACTTCCGTATCTCAGATATTGTAAGAAGTGACTTAAAACTTTCAACTCCAGTCTTTGAAACAGATGAAAACATATCAGAGCTTTACAGAGAGGCGCTGTCAATAGCATACAGCTACAACCAGAGGGAAAAGGAAAAAGGCAAGGCGGACTTCATCTCGGCCGCGAAACTGCATGCGACTGCTGTCCTTCATCTTTTATATCAGATTGTTTTGACCGCCTGCATGAATGCAGGGCATGCGGATTTCTTTTTGAGAAGACAGGCTGCGATAAATGAGAACAACGAGCTGAAAAACGCTTTGAAATTCTATTCTGCAAACTTCCCTTCCCCCCTGCTTAATCAGGATGAGAAGATAAGTGAATACAAGAGGGGAGAAGAAGACTCAAGGGCTTTCTTCATCCATCAGGTCATGATAAACAACCCGGCCCTTGTGGAAGCATCAAAACCATTTGTATATCCAGAAGGCTTACAGTACCCGTCGGGCTTCTCTTCTCTTGCATCCCTGCTTTCGGCATATCTCAAGGATGAGAGCAGGAACGGCAAGAGCCTTGCGGATGAGGATATCTTCACCCTCCTTACAAAACCGAGCAGGATTTATCCGAACTCTCTTACAGACCAGATAAAATACATCATACGGGAATGGGCATATCTGCTGCCGAAAGAGCTCATAGACCTGCTGCAGATGTCACTCTCCTATATCAGGGAAGAAGAGAAAGACAGGGGAATCCCGGGACCTCCTGGGCCGATGCCTATCACAGATTACTCGGATGAGATGTATGAATACGAGGCTTTCAGCGATGATTCAAACTGGATGCCTCGGGTCGTGATGATGGCAAAATGCACACTGGTCTGGCTTGACCAGCTTTCAAAGGAATATAAGAGGGACATCACAAGACTTGATCAGATTCCAGACAGGGAGCTCGACCTATTGAAGGAAAGGGGTTTTACTGCACTATGGCTTATAGGGCTTTGGGAGAGGAGCACTGCAAGCAAAAGCATAAAGAACCTCTGTGGAAATCCTGATGCGGAGGCATCTGCATACTCGCTCAAGGATTACGACATCTCTTCCTCCATTGGAGGATGGCCTGCACTTGAGAACCTGAGGGAGCGCTGTAGGCAAAGAGGCATACGCCTTGCATCCGATATGGTTCCAAACCATACAGGACTTGATGGGAACTGGGTCTACGAACATCCCGACTATTATATCAGTCAGGACTGGCCTCCTTTCCCATCCTATACGTACAACGGACCGGACCTTTCCACGAATCCCGACTTCGAAGTCAAAATCGAAGACCATTATTACAACAGAACCGATGCTGCCGTAACATTCCGTCTTATAGACAAGAGGAATGGAAAAGTCAGATATGTTTTCCATGGAAATGATGGAACGACAATGCCATGGAACGATACAGCCCAGCTTGATTATCTGAATCCTGAGACAAGAGAGGCTGTCATCCAGAAAATCATCCATGTGGCGAAGAACTTCCCTATCATAAGGTTCGATGCTGCAATGACACTCGCAAAAAGACATATCCAGCGCCTGTGGTATCCAAAACCGGGAGAAGCCGGGGATATCGCAGGAAGAGCCGTACACAGCCTCAGCAATGATGAATTCAACAGAAGGATTCCAAATGAATTCTGGCGTGAGGTCGTTGACCGTATCGCCGTGGAGGTCCCGGATACGCTGCTCCTTGCAGAGGCCTTCTGGATGATGGAAGGTTACTTCGTAAGGACTCTCGGCATGCACAGGGTATATAACTCGGCGTTCATGAACATGCTTAAGAATCAGGAGAACGCAAAATACCGACTGGGTATAAAGAACACTCTCGTATTCGAACCGGAGATCCTCAAACGCTATGTGAACTTCATGAACAATCCAGATGAGGAGACTGCTATAGCACAATTCGGAGACGGGGACAGGTATTTCGGAGTATGCACACTTCTTGCGACCCTTCCAGGACTTCCAATGATAGGGCACGGGCAGATTGAAGGCTATCATGAGAAATACGGAATGGAATACAAGAGGGCATACTGGAACGAAAGTCCGAACCAATGGCTTGTCGGAGAGCATTACAGAAGGATCTTCCCTCTCTTCAGAAGAAGGTATCTCTTCAGCAACGTAGACCATTTCAACCTATATGACTGCTATGATAATGGAAACGTGAATGAGAGCGTATTCGCATATGTAAACGGACAGGGGAACGAAAGGACCCTTGTGCTCTACAACAACCAGTATGAAAGGATCTGGGGCAACATCAAGCAGAGCGTCCCTAAGCTCGATAAGAGCAACGGGGAGAAGAAGACAGTCACCACACAGCTTGCTGATAATCTCGGACTCTCTTTCAGAGGAAGGAGATACGTAATCCTTGAATGCTTCTCGGATGGCCTTATGTATCTGTATCCGTCAATAAAACTTTTCGAGGAAGGCCTTAACTTCTCCCTCAACGGATATGAGGCGAGGGTGTACTGGAACATAAGGGAGGTTGAAGACATAGACGGTTCCTATGAGGTTCTCTGGAACACATACGGAGAAAAGGGAATCAAGAACATAAAGGTGGCGATCTCCCTGATCAGGCTCAAGAACCTTTTCAAGCTCTATGAGCCGATAAGAAGCAGGGACTTCATCAAGACGCTGGAAGAGATGACCGCAGGAAAAGGAAATGCCGTGAAGGAAAGACAGGCTCTTCTTACAATCGCAGAAGTCTACACAAAGCTTCCAGAGCTGTACGATACGTTTGAAGACATCGTGAAGCAGATGCTTGGAGATATCGAAGATGTTGAGCCGAAGAAGATGGTTACAGAGTTCCGCCTGATTTCATCTCTCTTCAAGAAAAAGAACAGTGTCGGTCTATCCTGCTGGGGAGAAATGGAGAGGATGCTTCCTCTGATGCTCGCAGAGGCTATTGCACTAAGACCTTTCAGAGCAGGAAAGAGCATAAGAGAGTGCATGGAGACAGCAGACGAGATGCTTCTTGAATATCTCTTTGAAGATGAAGTGAAACACCTCTCTCTGAGTGAGGAGGATGCCCGTCTCGTAGGACATGCGGCAGCCCTGTTCCTCAGTGCATCATATTCTGTGGACAAAGACGACATCAAGAATCCAAAAGCAGTATTGGAGAAAGTCCTTGAAGACGAGGGAGCGGCCGACTTTGTGGCTCTCAACGAATACCAGGGGACAAAATGGTATAACAAGGAGAAAATGCAGCTCTTGATCCTCATAACGACGCTCTCCCTTGCTGTCCGTTTCGATAAAAAGGGATTTGATGAAGACATCTTCCTCAAGGAACTTCTTGAGAGGGAGATAAAAGCAGAATACAAGCTTGATAATCTTCTTAAGTAAACAGCATGGCTCCCATCGTGGTGGTTTTCACGGTGGGAGTCTCTACATGACAAGATAAGACATCGTTTTGTTGACTAGAGACAATGGCAGGCTGTAAAATTCATGTATGAAAACATGGTTTACATACATAGCCGCCGCTGTTTTTGCGCTGGCAACAGCCTTTTTGTTTGCTGATTATCAGATAGCATCCTCTACATTCTCTTTGATATCGACATATCTGGTCAGACTTGGAACACTTATAACCATTCCGGTAATAGTATTCTCATTCCCAAGTGCCATTGCATCCTTAAGAAAGGACAGGCTGGGAGGGTATGCAGCCTCTTCTATAATCACATGGACGCTCGTCACATCAATCATACTTCCTATGGTACCTGCCGTGTTTTTCTACCTCTACCCTTCTGCATTCCCAGTGACAAGCAGTGCCGGTTCCAGCGGTGACCTGGTGGGCTATTACACGGAATATGCGATGATGTCGAATATAAACGCTCTTTCTGTTGTGAATCCATTCAATACGATAGCCACGGCATCAAGCATAGTTCTTCCTCTGATAATCCTTTCATGGATATTCGGAATATTCCTCAACCCTTCTTCAGATACGATAAGGCCGGCATATGCCGTGATGAACTCATTTTCTGAAATAATGCATAAAATAGCACGTTTCTACACAGTCTATGGGTATATAATCGCCTATTTCTCGTTAACAGACCTTTTCCTCTCTGCATATGTGGAAAAAACAGTAATCGCAGTTCCTTCATTCCTTTTCATGCTTCTGATCATAACAGGAATAATAGTTTTCGCTCTTCTTCCCATTCTTTTTGCGCTATTCACTAAATTCAAGAAGAATCCATACAAGGTGCTGTTTCTAAGCATCTCATCCCTCGTGATGTCCCTCTCAACTGGGAATGTCCTCTCTTCTGTGGCTACGAACATGACCACATCCCGATACAGCCTTGGAGTGCAGAAAAGAAATGCCGTGACATCCACCATCTTCTTTTCTCTATTCTCAAAAGGCGGCAGCGCGGCCATAAGCACATTCCTTATTCTCACAC
>DVIF01000082.1 GCA_018711525.1 Candidatus Ornithospirochaeta stercorigallinarum | reverse complement strand
TCCGTGACTGCACAGGAAAGTCATCACTTGCCTTGCTCCAATAGAGCGAGGCTTCTTCAAGCATTCCAAGAGAAAAATATAGGTCACCTACATATAAGGCATAGGAGGAGTCAGAGGAATCACCATAGCTTACAAGATTCAAAAGCATCCTCTGGTCCCCTTTCTCTATGAAAAGAGGAACCGCCCTCTTCATCAAAGTCTTGAAATGCTCTGAAATCCCCTCCTGGGAATAAAGCTCCTCAAGTGCATTGACTATCTTTTCTGAAGAATACCTTCCGCTTAATGCGATAAGCGCCTTTTCATACCCGGTAAGGCCAAGTGATATCGATTGATAGAACTCATCGGCCCTATCATAATCACCATTTTCAACCAGAGCCTGATAGTACAGCAGATAATCGACCCTGTTGAGCCTGCCTCCATCAAAGAGGATATCACCAGCATACAGGGATAGATGATAATCATCGGAGGCCCTGAGAAGGATCTGTGCTGCATTATAATAACTCTCATCCTTCTCCTTGGAAGAGAGAAGATATAGATAGGAGCAGTCTTTTGCCATCTTGAGTTCTCCAAGACGGAAATTCGATGCAGCCTTGTAATAGATTGCATTCAAATCAAGCGATGAGTGAAGTTTTTCATCTGCAATTTCAATGACTCGCTCATAATCCCCGGATTCAAATGCAATAGCAATCTGATTCTCATTATCTGAGCAAGAAGAAAGGAATAAAAAAAGGAGAATGATGATAAAAGACAAAAATCTGTTCATCCCATTCTCCCCCTTATGAAAACCAGGCCTTCGATAAGCCGAGTTCTGTTTATGTAATCATCTATCTCGGACTATGATTACTCATAGCCTCTAGCAGCCTACCCGCAACTATAGGCGGACAACCCAGTTGCTGCTTGGCCTTGCACCTGACGAGGTTTGCCATGCCGGGAACTGTCACCAGTCCCGCGGTGGTCTCTTACACCACCCTTTCACCCTTACCGTAGAACGGCGGTCTTCTCTCTGCTGCACTTTCTGTAGCATTACTGCTCCTGGCCGTTAGCCAGCGTCATGTCCTATGGTGCCCGGACTTTCCTCTAACCTGTAGCGATTACTTCGAAAACCTGGAAAAAATTAGAAGTCCTCGAACTCCTCATCCATACCCATGGATTCATCGTAGTTGTCACTCTCTCCAGAGGCACTCTCATCCTGGGAGGAAGACTTGCTCTCGCTCTTCTGGCTTTCAAGCTGTTCAAAGGTGTATGACCTTTCAACATCATCATCCAATGTCTCCTTGTATATGATCCTCGAGCAGTAAGGGCAGTATTCGATTTCCCCCTTCTCCGTCTTAAGTTCAAGGTCAATGACGAACTGGACAGGAAGAATGAGGTCACAGCCCGTACATACCTGACCATATACAGGAACGATTCCAAAACCGTCCTTCTTCTTGACGATGTTGGAAAACTTCTCATATAAGTCCTCTGGGATGACTCCAGCCTTTATGGAGTCACACTCAGCATCAAGTGTTGCTATCTCTTCATTGATGGAGGAGATCTCGGAATCGACCTTTCCCTTCTCCTCTCTGACCCTCTCCTCAAGAGCATCAAGTTCAACCTTCTCAGCTTCAAGGTCTGTCTTTACTTTCTCAAGCTCTGCAGTCTTGCTGTTCCTCATCTTAAGGAAAGACTGCTCGCTGATCCTTGCCTCCTCAAGCTGCTTTGTCAGAGCCTCAAATTCCCTCTGGGTGTTTATGAACTCCATCTGCTTCTCGTATTCTATTCTTTTATTGAACGCATCATCATACTTGATTGCAAGAGACTTCTGCTCACTCTGAAGACTGTCGAAGAAATCAGAGAGGTTCTGATACTTCTCCTGTGCACTTCTAAGCTGTGCTTCCTCTGCCTTCAAATCCGCAGGGATTGAATTAATCTTATCTTCTAAGACGAACTTCTTCTGCAGGATCACCTGCAGTTTCTTCAAACAATCAAGCTTTTCGTTTCTTGACATATATCAACACTTCTCCTTGGCCTATATGATAATAACGACTTTATCCAATTTATTCTACTCATTCCAATCTTTTAGCTTCTTACTTCTTGTCGGGAAGCGGAGCCTTCTGAGAGCCTTGGCCTCAATCTGCCTGATTCTCTCCCTGGTTACATCAAAGTACAGACCTACCTCCTCAAGGGTGAGGGCATAACCATCATCGAGACCGAAACGCATCCTAAGGACTTCCTGCTCCCTCTCCGGAAGCTCACTGAGAAGCTCCTTGATCTTATCCTGAAGAAGAACGAACGCCGTCTGGTTCGCAGGATTCTCAGCATCCTTGTCCTCAATGAAATCGGAAAGAACGCTGTCCTCCTCCTCTCCAACAGGGGTTTCAAGACTGATAGGTTCCCGTGCAACGCTCTTTACGTTCTTGACCTTGCTCTCAGGCCAGTTGAGATGCTCTGCAATCTCCTTGTCCGTCGGCTCCCTACCGTAGAGCTGCATGAGGACTCTCGATTCTCTTACGACCTTGTTGATCTGCTCTATCATATGGACAGGAACCCTGATGGTCCTTGCCTGGTCGCTGATGCTTCTTGTGATGGCCTGACGAATCCACCATGTGGCGTAGGTACTGAACTTATAGCCTTTCTTATACTCGAATTTCTCGACGGCCTTTATCAGCCCTATATTGCCTTCCTGTACGAGGTCGAAGAACTGAAGTCCCCTGTTGGTGTATTTCTTTGCGATGGAGACAACGAGACGGAGGTTTGCCTTTATAAGCCTGTCTTTCGCAATCTTGAGGATCCTCTGTCCGTATTCTATGTTCTTCACCGATTCAAGGATATCCTCAATGCTGCATTCGAAGTCATTCTCAATGTTCTTAAGCTCTTTCTCCGTGAGCTGAAGCTCCTTGATCTCATCTTTTATCTGGTCTGAAGTAAGCCCGAGCTCGGCCTCGATGACACTGGCCTTGCTTCTTGTCGCCAGGTCCCTTCCAAGCTGCCTGAGCTCCTTCATGTTCTTGATCATGAGCCTTGAAGCACTTTCAGCCTTCTTCTTTATACAGGAGTTTATCTTGTTCTTTGCCTCGATGAAGATGTTGGTAAGATCATCAATCTCCTCCTGCTGAAGGGTGATGTTCGTAATCCAGTCCTCTATAGGGATGTACATACCCTTCTTAAGGTCCTCAAGGTCCTTGTTCGCATCATGGAATTTCTTTGCAAGGCTCTGCTCCTTCGAGCTGTTCTCTTCCTTGATCTTCTTATGGAGCTTTGCTATCTCTTTTTCCAGGTCGGAAGGCTTCATATCAGGATGCTCTGCTATGAATTTAGCCTCCATGTCCTGAGCGTCCTTTGCAATCTGGAGGTTGAGCTCCTCCTCGTCCTTCCTCAGCTTCTTTATCTGAGCCTCAAGATTGCTCTTCAGGCTGCTCTTCGTTTTTTCCCTGCAGTATGAGATCCATGCCTCACGGGAAGGGAAATTCTCCCTTTTCTTCCCCTTGAATATCTTGGCCGACTCATCAGGATGGCCTCCGAGCTTGTCAAGAAGGGACTCCCTGAGGCTGATGAGCTCCTCGTTCTGCTCATTGTCCTCTCCTGCAAGGATGCACTTTGCTTTAAGTTCGTTATATTCCTTGATCTGCCTTGCGGTGTCCTTACCAAGAGCCTCTTTATAGTTGACGTTGTATCTCTTCTGTATCGAGACGAACTCTTTCAGATCCTCTGTCGACAGTGGATCCTCGCTCTCCTCGTCTATCTTGGTCTGCATGTGCTTGATGACCTTTGTGAAGAATGAGATCAGGATTCCACTTTCCCTTATTACGGAATTAACGATGTTCGCTCCCCTTTCCATCTGCATGGCAAGCTCGACTTCCTGCTCACCTGAAAGAAGGCTCTCATTTCCAATCTCTTTAAGATAGAGTCTGATCGGGTCATCGATTGTGGTCTCTATTTTCGATGCAGAATGACTTTTATGCTCAACCCCCTGCTCACTGAAATTGGAGATGTCAATGAAACGTTCACCTACGGTATCGGAGTCATCATCGGTACCTTTCCATTCGTTTATACCGGGCTCTTCACTCTCCTCATCGGAAAGGTCTTCCTCCTCATCCTCGTCATCCTCATCTTTCCTAGCACCTGCCTCTTCGTCCTCTTCATCCTCCATCTCGTCATCTTCATCATTATTGACGAGCAGGACATCATCGGAGTCATCTGAAGAGATGAAATCATCACCATCTGAATCGAGTTCTTCATCAGTGGCAAGCTCGTCATCTGTGAACTCTCCCGACTCGATATCCTCAGGGCTCGGCATCTCGAAATTCTCATCGTTGTCTTCACTATATGAGACACCGTCTTCCTGAAGAGCCTCTATGACCTCATCAAGGTCGGCGACAGCGGCCTTATAGCTCTTGATCGCTACTACAACATCTTCGAAGGTGACGATTCCATTATCATTATTAAGCTGGATCAATGATTGATAAAATGGTTGGTTTCTTAAATCCTCATGTCCCATTAAAACTACTTTTCCTCGCTGCTATACAATCGATTTTTCAATAAGGATATCTCCTTATCATAATCTTTTTTCTTCTCCAGGAGAGTCATCATGTCCTCAGGCTCAATCTGGGAAGAGAGTAATTTTATCTGTGAATTGAGTGATGCTCTTTTTTCTTCCAGTCCCCTCAGCTCGATTCTGTCTACGATTTCATCCAGTACGTCTATGCAATCCGTTTTGAACTCATCAAGCTCATAGGAAGTAGATACGTAATTTCTAAGTCTTTCGTCGCTGATCAGTGATAAAAAAAGTTCTTTTGACTCAATATCATCCCTTAAAGCATTCTCAAGCACTGTATATAGGACCTGCGCATCCCTGTCCTTCAAATCTCCGAAATTAATACGCAAACGGTACTGCTTGAAAAGATTCTTGTTGTTAGCCAGAATCAACATGGCATAGAGATCCGGTGAGATTGCCGCTATATTCAGATGCAAGTCGCTTCTATCTGTTTCCTCTACTTTCTCCTCATATCTATGCTTCGCGTAGGGATTATCCAGATTTCTTAAATCGGCCTTCACAGTATCCTCCCCAACCCCCAGTCTCAAAGCCAGGTCCTGGATATAGCTCTCAAGCTCTATCTCGGACTTTGTTGAGGAAAGGAAAGGTGAAAGGGACTTTAAAAAGTCAGACTTACCCCTTGGCGTTCTGATATTATAACTCTTTAAATTCTTTTCTACAAGATACTCATAAGCACTGCGATAAGGCAGGTATTCCTCTTTCAGTCCGTCCCTGCCAAGCTTCTCGAGGCTCTCACTGGCATCCTTATAGCTTCTGAGATTATGTATCCTGATCTTGAACGACATGCCGTTGAGGATTCCAATGACCTTGTCGGTACTCTTCTGCCCTGCTTCATCGCTGTCGAACATCAGGTCGACAGTATCGGTATATCTTGCAATAAGCTTCGCCTGGTCGTCTGTGAAAGCGGTACCGAGGCTCGCCATTGCACTTTTGAAACCGGCCTGATGCATGCTTATGACGTCGAAGTTCCCCTCGCAGATCAATGCTGTCGAATCCTTCTTCTTAAGCTCCTCCAGACTTTCATAGAGCCCGAAGAGGTTCATCCTCTTCGAATAGATCAGGGTATCAGGGGTGTTGATGTATTTAGGAGCCCCATCACTGTTTGACAGATCCCGGCCCGAGAATGCGATCACCTGTCCTCTGTAGTTGCGTACGGGGAATATGATCCTGTCCCTGAAAAGAGGATAAGGGAATTTATTCTGGCTGAAAAGTCCGCTTTTCCTGAGTATGTCGTCACTATAGCCCTTCTTCCTGAGGAAATCATAGAGGAAATTGGAATCCTTTGGTGCATAACCGAGGAGGAAGTTCGAGATCATCTCATCATCGATGCCTCTTCTTTTTATATATGATAGAGCGTCCCTGCCCCTCTCATCATTCAAAAGAATATAATGGAATGTCTTTGCAAGCCTGTCATGCAGGTCGTAAAGAATCGCGCTCTCATCCTTCCTCTTTGCATCCTCCGCAGTGCTTTCCCTGATCATCACACCTGCCTTTGATGCAAGGTATTCCACGGATGAGGGAAAATCAAGATGCTCCATCTTCTGGATGAATGTGAAGATCGTTCCGCTCTCGTGGCAGCCGAAGCAGTAATAGAGCCCCTTCTGGTCGTCTATCTTGAAAGACGGGGTCTTCTCCATTCCATTTGCATGAAAAGGACATCTGGCCCAGTATGTCCCCCCTCTCCTCTCAAGCTTTGTGTATTCACCAACCAGGTCGGAAAGCCGTATCTTATTCTTTATCTCTTCTATTGTCCTATCAGAAAAACGCGGCAAGAAAAGCCTCCACTACTAAAAATAATTGAAGACAGGGAAATAGTAAAGTTCATCATCTTTTGAAGATGACATACGGCTCACTCTTTCCATTTGATTCCATGATTTCCTTCACTTCCTTTGTGCTGTAGCATCTGCCCTTTCCGATTCCGGGGCAGCTCTTCATCTCATCATTCCAGCTCTCAGGGCTGTCTGCTATCCCTTTCCAGAAAGGATATGTCCTACACTGCAGAGGACGCGCATCATAGACCTTGCAGCCAGTAGGCGACAGGAAGATGCAGTCATAGTTCTCCTTCTCCTTGAGTGAGACCATGTAGTAGAGTCCGTAATCGACCTTCCTGCAATATATCTCGATAAATTCATCATCTCCGAGTCCAAGGAAGGAAGAGAGATCCGCTATTTCACCTTTTGATAGAAAGACATAACCGGGTTCCTTCGAGCAGCAGTAAAGACAACGTTGGCATTCAAATCTGTATTCCATATGCGATATTATAAAAAAACTCCTTCCATTTCTGGAAGGAGATGGAGAGAGAAGGATTCGAACCTTCGAAGGCAGAGCCGTCAGATTTACAGTCTGATCCCTTTGGCCGCTCGGGAACCTCTCCGTAAGACCTCTGTATTTTTACAGTAATTTGAACTTTTAATCAATAGCTTTTTAAAAATTTTTCAAATTCTTACTTTCAGTAGTCGATTGAAAATGTAAAAGCAACTCTAACCGAGTAGTCCAGTCGCATTAACTTTTTCAAGGCAGGGGTTGCACCAACATCGTATAGAATAAAGACAGGCCGTCGGGTCAGGGCACGAATCCAAAAAGAA
>DVIF01000081.1 GCA_018711525.1 Candidatus Ornithospirochaeta stercorigallinarum | reverse complement strand
TTCTTTTTGGATTCGTGCCCTGACCCGACGGCCTGTCTTTATTCTATACGATGTTGGTGCAACCCCTGCCTTGAAAAAGTTAATGCGACTGGACTACTCGGTTAGAGTTGCTTTTACATTTTCAATCGACTGTTCAGAAGATGTTTGTTTTAATTATTAAAAAAGCGGTTGAAATCAAGCCGTCTTTTTAGTATATTTTCTAGGTACGCCAAAGTAGCTCAGTGGTAGAGCAGCTCACTCGTAATGAGCAGGTCGCGGGTTCGACTCCCATCTTTGGCTTGTAAGCTAAGTCTTCGGGCTTAGCTTTTCTTTTTTGAGTATTTGTTATCTTTCTGTTTTTACGCTATATTATAGTTAGAGGAATTGGGAGGCACGAATATGGATTACTTTGGTGAAGAGTGGGCAAATGCCATTACAGATTTCGACTCTGATAACGCTGTGGTTCTCTCAATCGACAAGAAGAGGGTTCAGTCCGAAGGTGGGACTGAAGTAGGATTGACATGGTCGGAAGATGTATTCAACTACATGTTCGACAACATGGACTTCAAGCGGATTGAGAAGTTCTTTGAGGACAGCTATAACGCTTCATATCAGAATTACATCGCAATGATGATGGGTAGGCAGCTTATACAATGACGATATTGGGAATAGAGACGAGTTGTGACGAGTGCTCTGCGGCGGTCGTGGTCGATGCCAAGGAGATACTAAGTAATGTCATCGCAACACAGATTGAGTTACATAAACCTTATCAAGGAGTGGTTCCTGAACTGGCGTCACGCCTTCATACGGAGTGGATCGAACAGGTTGTGGATGCGGCGATTTCAAAGGCGGGGATAACAAGGGACGACCTTGATGCCGTGGCATTTACAAACAGGCCCGGACTGCTTGGATCATTGCTTGTCGGGGTTAATTTTGCAAAATGCTTTGCCTCGACATTATCCATCCCTTATCTTGGGATTGATCACATCAGGGCGCATCTTTATGCGTCACAGATAGAGAATCCTCTTGAGTATCCATATCTGGGGGTCCTTGTCTCCGGCGGACATACAGTGATCTGCAGGGTGGACAGCTATGATAGTGTCGATGTACTTGGAACAACCATAGATGATGCAATAGGGGAGGCTTTCGACAAGGTGGCGAAGTTCTACGACCTCGGCTATCCCGGTGGTGTTGTGATAGACAGGTTGAGCCAGAGCGGAGATGCAAACGCCTTTGCATTCCCCGGTCCTACGATGGACAGGGAGAAGCATCCTTATGATATGAGTTATTCAGGACTCAAGACGGCTGTAATCAATCAGAAGGACAGGTTCCTCAACCCAGGGCATGAAGATACAAAGGAGAACATCGCAGCCTCATTCCAGCGTCAGGCTGTCAACATCCTGATGAAGCGTGTGAAGATCGCACTCAAGGATACTGGACTGAAAAGGATAAGTGCCGGTGGTGGAGTTGCGGCCAATTCACTTTTGAGAAAGGAGCTCAAGGATCTCGAGAAGAGCGGATATACCGTTACCTTCCCTTCTTTGAAGCTTTGCACAGATAACGGAGCAATGGTTGCCGGTCTTGCGTACAACTATTTTAAAGACGGATTATCCTCTGGTGCGGAGGTAACTGCGAGTGCCCGTGTAAGTGCATTTAAAAAATTTTAAAATAGCTATTGACAGGTTATCTATTTTTCTTTAGGATACCTGAGTGTCCTTGGGATGTAGTGTAATGGTAACACTGCAGATTCTGGTTCTGCCTTTGGGGGTTCGAATCCCTCCATCCCAGCTGATTTGATGGTTCCTTCGTCTAATGGTTAGGACAGGAGATTCTCAGTCTCTAAATAGGGGTTCGATTCCCCTAGGAACTAAACAAGCTTCCTTTTGGGAAGCTTTTTTTGTGCCTTAATATACAAATACATTTATTTCTGCTAGTATTTACAAGGCTAAATTATTTGAGGTAGGTGATATCAATGATTACAGCATCGAATGTCAGTCTTTCTTATGGAACACAGGTACTTTTCAAAGAAGTAAACATAAAGTTCACTCCCGGCAACTGTTATGGAATAATAGGAGCAAATGGAGCAGGGAAATCAACATTCCTTAAGATTCTCTCAGGGGAGATAGAGCCTGATACAGGAGAGATTGTAATCACTCCGGGAGAGCGTCTTGCGACACTCAGGCAGGATCACTTCGCCTTCAATGAATACCGTGTTCTCGATACTGTGATCATGGGCTATAAGAAGCTTTATGACGTGATGAAGGAAAGGGAGGAGATATACTCCAAAGCAGAGTTCACAGAGGAAGATGGAATCAAGGCCGCAGAACTCGAAGGTGAGTTCGCAGAACTCGGTGGATGGGAAGCCGAAAGCGATGCAGGGCAGATGCTTGATGGTCTTGGCATTCCTCAGAATCTTCATGAGAAGAGGATGGATGAGATTGAGGACAATCTCAAGGTCCGTGTCCTTCTTGCCCAGGCGCTTTTCGGCAATCCTGACATCCTTCTTCTTGACGAGCCTACCAACCACCTCGATCTTGAATCAATCCATTGGCTTGAGGATTATCTTGAGAATTTCAATAACACTGTCATCGTCGTCAGCCATGACAGGCACTTTTTGAACACTGTATGTACGCACATCTGCGATATCGATTTCGGTAAGATTCAGCTCTATGTCGGTAACTATGATTTCTGGTACATGTCCAGTCAACTTGCACTAAAGCAGATGAAGGATGAGAAGAAGAGGAGGGATGAGAAGATTGCTGAGCTCAAGGATTTCATCCAGCGCTTCAGCTCAAATGTCGCAAAAGCCCGCCAGGCTACAAGCAGGAAGAAGCTCATCGACAAGCTTACGATTGATGATATCAAGCCAAGCAGCAGGAGATTCCCTTATGTTGCTTTCAAACCTAATCGCGAGATAGGTAAGATGGCCCTTGAGATAAAGAACCTGACAAAGACGATTGAAGGTGAGAAGGTGCTTGACAACCTCACCCTTACTATCAATCCTACGGATAAGGTTGCATTCGTCGGACCTAATCATAACGCCAAAACGGTGCTTTTCCAGATCCTTGCAGGCGAGATTGAACCAGATAGCGGTGAATTCAGCTGGGGAGTCACGACATCCCTCTCATATTTCCCAAAGGACAACAGCAGGATGTTCAAGGATGATGAGAGCATTGCCGACTATCTGCAGCAGTACAGCAAGGAGGATGACGATACATATGTACGCTCGTTCCTCGGGAGGATGCTCTTCTCTGGAGATGAGGCACTTAAGAACTGCAAGGTCCTCTCAGGAGGGGAAAGGGTAAGGGTCGTGCTTGCCAAGATGATGCTTGAGGGAGCCAACTGTCTTATCTTCGATGAACCTACAAGCCATCTCGATCTTGAAGCTATACAGTCATTGAACAATGCACTCATCGACTTCAAGGGTGTCATTCTCTTCAACAGTCATGACCATCAGTTCGTATCCTCAATCGCAAACAGGATTATTGAATTCACCCCGACAGGCATCATCGACAGGATGACGGATTTCGAGAGCTATATCTCCGATGAGAGCGTGAAGGCGATCAGGGACAAGGCTTACGAAGGAACAAAACAGGTGGTGGTGCTCTGATGCTTCTGGCTGTGGATATCGGGAATACGAATATTGTAATCGCCATTTATGACGGAAATGATTTCGTCGAGACTTTCCGTATCTACAGTGATGAAAAAAAGACCAGTGATGAGTATATGGTCATCCTCGAGACGCTTATAAGGGAGAGCGGGATCGAGAGGGGTAGGATTGATAGTGCGATTGTATCATCTGTCGTCCCGAACCTTACAAGAAGCATAGAGAAAATCATCAAGCGGCTCTT
>DVIF01000080.1 GCA_018711525.1 Candidatus Ornithospirochaeta stercorigallinarum | reverse complement strand
GTGGCCATTCGCTCGACTTGCATGCTTAAAACGCGCCGCCAGCGTTCGTTCTGAGCCAGGATCAAACTCTCCGTCATCGATCCGTCCCGCCGAAACGGGACGTGCTTTACTAACTTTAGTTCTTTCCTGTCACTCGCTCAACGAACATCGGCTATTATAATTCGCCTTTGTTGTTCTCTTTTATTTTTCGAATTGACAGAAGCACCACGCTTCTGATGCTGAAGAATTGCTTCTCCAGCCTTCCTTCTCTCTTCCCTTCTCTGATATATCTGTTAAAAATCATCTGCTACGCATCATTTGCGTGCCCAATTAAGCTAACTCAAATCACGGGTATTTGTCAACAAAAATTTAAAAAAATTTTCCATTTTTTTCTTTTTTGCCGTTATTTCCTTTTTAGAAAACAAAATAAAACTCACACAAGGAGATCGGCAATGACTTTGGCAAAGGAATCGCCACCATATAGTGTAGTCACATATCCAGGGGGATGTTCAAAACGCCCATACTCATCATATACACGCTTGTTTCCAACTGAAATCGGAAAAGCTTCAAAGAGAGCTTCATCATTAAGACTGTCTCCCAAGGCAAGAGTATGGCTGTAGAACTCATAAATCGACATTTCGATATCTAGGACATCTTTCAGACGGGGAAAAAAATCATCAATACCTTTCCTCTTGTTCAGTGGGGCGAAAAGCACATTGACATGTATTGAGCTGACTAAAGCAAATCCTCCTAGGGTGCGGATGGCATCAAACAGCTTCTTCTCTTTCTTCCCATCAAGTGCCATTTTCTCATATGCAATGTCATACAGCCTTGCATACTGGTCGGAAGAAAAAACGAAATCCTTCGTAAGCCTCAACAGCTCATCTCTTTTATAGTTGTAGTCATCGCAATCAATGGAGGGGTTTGTCTCATAAACGATATGCCCGTCCTTCCTGTAGATTAAGAGTGCACCGCTTTCTGCAACAACAGCATCCACTGGCCATTGCCTGATATACCCATCGGCCCATCCCGCAGAGCCACCGGTGACAAGAACAGTCTTCAGCCCCCTCTCTCTTATCATATATAGGGCATTCAGAGCATCAGGATGCAGTAGTCCGTCGCAAGTAATCGTGTCATCAACATCACTGACTATGTATCTGATCCTGGATTTTTCTTCATTCGAAAACCCTTTGAACAGATTCATACTACCGGGTCAATCCAGAAAGAGCATGGCTCTTGAAGATGGAATTAAGATAAGTGATGAAACTCATCAGGGATGCCAGTGCAGAGAGTGCGAACGCGACGCTGAGCACAGTCAGGAACGTGCTGTTCATGGCAGAGATATCGAAGAAAGTCTCAGCAACTATGTACGCGATTGAAAGGATGCTTGTAGCGGCATACAGGCAGGTCTTGCTCTTCCCCCAGATGTTTGCCGGCATTGCTTTGCCGACCTTCATCATCAGCATCCTTAAAAAGAGGATTGAGAACTCCCTCCACATTATGATGATGAAACACCATGCAGGCATGATGCCCTTATCCATGAAACATACGAAGAATGTAAGATGGGAAAGCGTATCTCCAAAAGGATCCATGACCTTGCCAAGATCCGTAACGAGATTGTACTTCCTTGCAATCTTCCCATCCAAGAGGTCTGAAAGCTCTGCTGTGGCATAGCAGACGAGCATAAGCACCGTGCTTAGCACGTTCAGTCCTGGACCGAACCAGGTAGGCAGATAATATGATATGAAGAAAACAGGTACTAGACATAATCTCAATACTGTAAGTTTATTCGGTAGATTCATCTTTTTCTCCTCTTCTGAAAGGACGCATCGACAGTTCCGTCTATTAAATAATAATTCCTGGAAGAGATAAATTCCACCCTTAAGCGGAATTTTCAAAAGAAGTGTCGGAAAATAAAGAGAGGAGAGAATCATTCCTCCCCTCTCCATAAGCAGATATAATCACTCAATCAGCATCAGAGCTGCTCTTTGCTCTCCACCTTTGCCTTGATCTCGGAAAGGAAATCATCATAGCTCAGGCCATATGCCTGCTTGCCGTTCCTATAGCGTACGGAAACAGTCTTCGCATTCATCTCCTTCTCACCGAGAATCAACATATAAGGTATCTTAAGCTGCTGGGCCTTTCGGATCTTCGCATTCATCCTGTCGTTTGAAAGATCGCTCTTGACCCTTATGCCGTCCTTCCTGAGTTTCTTCTCAAGCTCTGAAGCATAATCATTTGCGACCTCCGCAACCGGGATGAGCATGACCTGCTCAGGAGCAAGCCATGGTGGGAAGGCCCCTGCATAATGCTCCAGCAGGACTCCGAAGAATCTCTCGATGGAACCAAGGAGGGCCCTATGGATCATATAAGGCTGCTTCTCAACGCCATCCTTGTCGACGAAGGTAAGTCCGAAACGCTCAGGAAGGTTGAAATCGAACTGGACCGTTGAAAGCTGCCACTCACGTCCTATGGCATCCTTTATCTTAAGGTCGATCTTCGGCCCGTAGAATGCTCCACCACCCTCATCGATATCATACTTGAGCCCTTCCTTCTCAACAGCCTTCTTAAGAGCCTCCGTTGCCGCATCCCATTTCTCCTTAGGGCCTACAGACTTCTCAGGCTTTGTAGATATGTATGCATGGATTTCATTGAAACCGAAAGAATGAAGCATATGCAGCGAGAAACGGAGGACCTCCATGATCTCATCATCCATCTGCTCAGGGGTTACAATGAGGTGTGCATCATCCTGAGTGAATCCCCTTACCCTCATCAGGCCATGGAGAGCACCAGCCTTCTCATATCTGTATACAGTTCCAAGCTCAGCCCAGCGGCAAGGCAGGTCCCTGTAGCTCTTCTTGCTGTTCTTGTAGATCATGATATGGAACGGACAGTTCATAGGCTTTACATAGTAGTCCATGTTGTCCATCTCCATAGGAGGATACATCGAGTCCTTGTAGAATCCGAGATGTCCACTGGTCTCCCAGAGCCAGGACTTGCCGACATGAGGCGTATATACCATCTCATAGCCGTTCTCGTAGTGCTCTTTTCTCCAGAAATCCTCGATTATCTGCCTGATCCTAGCTCCCCTTGGGTGCCAGTACACCAAGCCCGGGCCGGCCTCTTCGTGCAGGGAGAACAAATCGAGCTCCTTTCCGAGCTTCCTGTGGTCCCTCTTCTCGATATCCGCAAGATGATCGAGATAGAGTCTCAGCTCTTTAGGGTTCTCCCATGCCGTGCCGTAGATCCTCTGAAGCATCTGGTTCTTCTCATCACCTCTCCAGTATGCACCTGCGATGGAAAGCAGCTTGAAAGCTTCCGGATTCAAATCCTTCGTGGAGTCGACATGAGGACCTCTGCAGAGGTCTGTGAATGCCCCCTGGTTGTAAAGAGAGACCTCCTCCCCCTCCGGGATTGCATCAATAAGCTCCAGCTTATACTTCTGATTTTTAAAGATCTCCTTAGCTTCATCACGGGAAACTACAGAGCGCACAAACTTCCTGTCGCTCTTGATGATCTTCTTCATCCTCTCTGTGATATCTTCCAGATCCGCTTCCGTCAGCGTACGTGGAAGCTCGAAATCATAATAGAATCCATTCTCAATTGAAGGCCCGATTGCAATCTCTGCATCAGGGAAGATCTCCAAGACCGCCTCTGCCATGACATGTGCCATCGAGTGCCTTATCTTTGCAAGTTTCTCTTCGTCTGCCATTTCTCCTCCATATAAAAATAAAAGCCTTTCAAGTTTCATCCTCGCAAGTCACGCAAGGACGAAGCTTAAAAGGCTCCGCGGTTCCACCTTGCTTCCCCTCCCTTATGGAAAGGACGCTCAATTCCCTCTTAACGCAAGATTACGGCAGGATATACTCGGAAATCCTTTCCACCCTGCAGCTCGGAAGTGGTTTTCACATCCCTATCTCTAAGCGTCTTCCTTCCAAGGACACTCTCTCAGGAGAGAATCAGGAGCTACTCGTCTTCGTCATAGCTGTTGTCTTAAGAATAATGATATAAAAGTTTTTTGGCAATATCTATTTCAGCATCAAGTGTCACTTCATCGATACAACGGATCTGATACGCTCCTCACCGACTCTGGAGATGGAGAACTCGTTCTGCCTTAACAGACCACCCATATAGACATGTCCTGGATGGAATGACATCTTCGAAGGTATGCTGGAAGAGAGCCCCATGTGGTATTCCTTCGCTCCGATCAGATTCTTTATCTTATTGAAATTCCTCTCATTTATCCCGCTTCCCGGCATCACGACCATCCTCTCCCCCGCCCTTTCAACAAGGGCTCTGAGAGTATCCTCACCTTCAAGGACAGTTGGCTCAAGCCCGCTGGTAAGGACCCTGTCGACACCAAGGGAGATAAGCTTGTCCAAAGAACGGAATGCATCACGGGTCATATCGAACGCCCTGTGGAATGTAACAGGAAGAGGACGGGCGATATCGATGAGCCTCTTAGTCCTCTCCTCATCTATCTCCCCATCAGGAGTAAGGACACCGAATACCAGAGCATCGGCTCCATGCTCTTTGAAAAAACGGGCCTCCCTCATCATCACTTCAAACTCGAGGTCACTATAACAGAAGTCTCCACCACGGGGACGGATCATCACGTTTACAGGGATATCTGTCTTTTCTTTTGCGAGAAGAAAGGTTCCAACCGTTGGTGTAAGCCCACCTTCGAAAAGGTCGGAGCAGAGCTCCACCCTGTCAGCTCCTGCACGTTCTGCGATAATAACGGACTCTACACTATCGAGACAGATTTCTATTTTGATTTCCTTATTCATGCAAGAGATTATAACATAGGGGCATCATGGTCGAAAGATTCGGAGATAAGATTGGACAGATTCTCTAAAAGCCTTTTATCATACTCTGAAAACCTGTTCAGAACGGGACTGTCTATATCTATAAGCCCCCAAAGAGTACCATCTCGACGGATGATCGGGACGACTATTTCGCTTCTACTCTTAGCAGAGCATGCAATGTGCCCAGGAAAAAGAGAGACATCAGGAACGATTATGCTCTCCTTTCTCTCTGCAGCAGTTCCACAGACCCCATGCCCCAGCCTTATTTCAATACACGCAGGCTCTCCCTGAAAAGGGCCTACTACAAGCTTTTTCCCATCAAAAAGATAGAATCCAGCCCAATTCAAATCAGGGAAATATGAATAGATGAAGGCGCTGAGATTCGAAAGGGTCGCAAAAAAATGGAAAACATCTCTTTCCCTTTCAATATATGAGGATGCCACCTCCAGAAAGGAAGTGACATCCTTATCGTATTCTCCACTAGCCGACAAAGGCGAAAACATCACGCCTTCTTAGCCGCAGCCGCCTTATTAGCCTGTCTCAGACGAAGTGCGACCTGTGGTTTTACAATCGTTCCAGGTCCGGCGATACACCCACCCTGGCATGTCATCACCTCGACAAGGTCTACATCAGGCGCCTTCTTCTGCCATGTACTCATAAGGCGTACAGTCTTCTTGTCGATTCCATCGATATGCATGATCTTTACAGAGGATGAATCCTTGAGGCGTGAAAGAACGCAGGATGCGACTCCTCCTGTGACAGCATACTCCCTGCAATCCTGGAAGGATGCGTCATCTCCAAGATCGTCGGAAGGCATCTCACGGACATCGATATCCTTTGCCATGAAGATGGATGCAAGCTCGGCAAAGGTGATCACACCATCGATTATATCGCGGTACTTTGCGGCCTCGACCCTCTTTGAAAGGCATGGACCGATGAATACGGTCTTATAGTCCGGATGCTCCTTCTTGCAGATCTCCGCCGAATATGCCATCGGAGAATAGGCATCGCTGTAGCGCTCGGAAAGGAACGGAAGATGCTTTGGTATGAGTTCCATGTAGCTGGAGCAGCATGACGTTGTCATATAGCCCTTCTTCTCTTCGATCTTCTCTACAAGCTCGGCACCCTCGTTCACACTTGTGACCTCGGCACCCTTTGCAACTTCGAACACATCGGCGAATCCCGCCTTCTTCAAAGCAGCCTTGATCTGGCCAAGCGTACCAGGGAACTGCCCATCGATTGCAGGAGCGATCATGGCGATGACCTTATCCCCGTTCTTCAACATCTTGAGCACATGCAGAAGCTCACTTCTCTCCACAATGGCTCCAAAAGGACAGGAGCGCACACATTTTCCGCATCCGATGCACTTCTCGTGTTCGACCTCGACAAAGCCCTGCTCGTTCTTATGTATTGCATTTACAGGACATGCCTCCTCACAAGGAACAGGAATATGCACAACCGCATGGAAAGGACAGACCTCCATGCATTTGCCGCAGCGCACACACCTGTCATCCTGGATGTGAGCCTGTCCATTGATGAAGACTATGGCATCACGCGGACAGTTGGCCATGCAAGGACGAGCGAAACATCCCCTGCAGGCATCACTGATCCTGTACTGGTCCTTAGGACATCCATAACAGCCGCTCTTGATTGTTGTCAGAAGAGGAAGACTCGGCTCATCCTTCTCAAGGACTTCCTTGACATATTCTCCCAGAGGCTTGAATTCATCATCCTCATGGTCCAGGTCCACTCCAAGGAGGGTGAGAACCCTATAGCGCACCATCGCCCTTTCCTTATAGATGCAGCAACGGGAAGGGATCCTGTCCTTTGGAATGATTTCAATAGGGAGCCTGTCAGCAGTCTCAATGAGAGTATCGGAAAAGAACCTACGTACGACTTCGGAATCTATTCTCCTCTTCATTATCGTAAACTGGTTGTTCAGCTCAATCATTCCTTAACAGCCTCCTTGAGAAGTTTGCAGAACACATCCTGTGTAACTCCATCGTAAATCCTACCGTTTATCTCCACAAAAGGTGCCTGACCGCCGCCGACCTTGCACTGCTCGAGACAGGAGCAGCCCTCGATCTCACAATCTGCAAGGATTTCCGGATCAAGGAAATCATTATAAAGGAGAAGATCGGCTCCTCCCTGAACGAAACATGCCGTGCCAAGACAAATCCTTACTTTTACCTTTGGCTTTTTCATAAACACAACCCTCCTACAGGTATTCTACTGAAGTTTCTTTTATATAATTTTCCTCAAGGGCCTTCCTCAGACGGGCGATTATCGTCCTTCGGATGCCGATTTCAAAAGGAATATTAGGATCCTGATGCGCTTCGTTGATCTTTGTTCCGACAATGATATGGATCTGATCGGAATCAAGAAGTATTTCAACGAACTTCTTCGCCGGATCATTAGGCATGTCCGTGACATTCACCTTCTTCTCCAGCGCCGATACGACCTTGCTCAGGGTAAGCATCCCCTCTGTGACAAGGTCTATTCCCTCCATCTTGGATGCGGGAGGGACATCCGGGGACCAGCAGGAAAGGTCCACGGTGATCTTTTTATTGAAAAGCCTAGAGACTATCTGGGCCGTAGTTCCTCCCGAGACAATCTTCCTGCCATTGAACGAACGTATCTTCTCTCCGAGGATTTCATCAGCCTCCTTCGTAAAAGGAGGACCGGTGACGATGAGAGTACGCCTCGGCTTTCTTATGTATACGACGACACATGTGATGTCATCCTTACTGGAAAAACCATCCAGGGAACATGCTTTCTGCACAATCGCACGGCTCAACTCCCGTGAAGAGATATCGGGATTGGCGCTTATCTCCTCCTTTATGAACTTCCTCACCCCATCCAGGCGCCAACCAAGGGGAAGGCTCTTGCCCAGACCGGACTGTGTAACGCCATCGGAGAACATCACAAGGCGCTCACCGTATTCCATCTTGAATGAGGAGTTCGAGATAACCTCTTTCTTGAACGCGCCCTCCCTCTTGAGCTCGATTTTCGTCCTCTCCCATTTGACATCCTCTGCATCCTTGAAACGCAAGGACTGTGGGTTGTCATACTCGACAAGATTGACCTCGATATTCTCCATGTCCCCCTTGTAGCGGATATCTGCTATGGTGAATGTCGAATAGCTTATCTTCCTCTCCTTACATACGGGAAGGGTATCCATGATAATCTCCGCAGAATGCTCCAAAGAGATAGGAGAAAACGACAGCTTATGTGCCATATGCGCAGTAAGGGAGGCAAGGACATTGGCCTTCACCCCGCTTCCAAGACCGTCTGAAAGCGTTGCCACGATCTGGTTGTTATCCGGATTCCTGGAAAGGAGGAAGACATCCCCTCCTATCTTCTGTCCATGTTTATAGATCTGTGCATAATCGACATCGATGAAGATATTGTTCATGTGATATCCCTGTCATCCTCCATCGTGAAATCCTTATCGTCATCACCTGATGAATGCACACTGAATGCATCGATGAGGGAATTGAGCATGATTTCGGTCTCTGCCGCATTCTCTCCAAGAAGGGATGCAATCTGCTGGACAGTCTCAAGGGATTTCTGAATGACGTCCTCCGCCTTCTTGACTACCGTCTCCCTCTTGATTGTCGGATTCGTGATGTCATCAAACATTGCTCCAAGCAGACGCTGCTTCTCCACAAGGAAGAACGTAACCCTTATGAACTTGTCCTTGTAGTGCATCCTGTACTGTCCGGGATGTGAGAGATAGAACTGGTCCTTGAACTTATCGGCAAAAGGAACGAACCTCTCAACAGGAAGGCCCCTGACCATTGAAAGCATGCTCTGGTCGACAAAACCATCCTCCATATCGCCGAAGAGGTCGAGGAACTGGACATTGCAATCTGCGATCTTGAGATCGCTGTCTACGATGACGACACCCATAGGAATTGTCCTGAGAAGGACATCCACCTTGCTCTGGGCCTCTTTCCTCATCTTAGTGACACACATCTCCACCTCCGCCATGCCGTCAAGATATGCAATCGCCATCTCACGGCATGTGGGATACCCGCATCCTCCGCAGTTAAGCTCATCAGCCTTTGTAAGCTTGCCAAGGTCTACAAGAGCCCTCTTGATCTCATCCTCACTGTGCTTTCTCTGGAAGGAATTCTCCTTCCCAGGCTGTGTTCCTCCTAAGATGCCATAGCCGCTTTCAAGGATGTAATCAGTGAATTCGTCGTCCCCTTTGAAAAGATCCTTCTCCTCGAGTCTCGTCTGGACATAATCGCTTGACGCTTTCTTACGGAAGGCAATGGAATAATCCCTTTCCGTCCCCGGTCCGTTGACACATCCCCCATCGCAGCCGAGAAGCTCAAGGAATGCAGTAGGCTCATGCTTGTCTCCAAGTGCTGAAAGGACCTGGTCCATACCTGAGAGTGCGACAGCCTTTGCATGGATCGGGTCATGCCCCCATATCTCACTTGATGTGATCTGTCCTCCCTCGATTGGATAGATACTCGACATTCCCGCCTTGGCAGGGATGAATCCGACCTTCTCCTTAACCTCCAACGTATCGAGATCGATACCCTCGCTCTTGAGCCATTCCTTGAGCTCTACGAATGTCAGGGCGTAATCAGGATAGCCGGGATACATATCAGCCTCATGCTTCTTGGCAGCACAAGGTCCGATGAATACGATGATGATATCCTCCCCGTAAAGCTTCCTCAGGTATGCACTATGGCACTGAAGGGGAGAAGGAACAGGAGCAAGACGGTAAAGACTGTCGGGATAGTATTTCTTCACAAGCTCCACCACCGATGGGCAGGCCGTTCCAATCCAGTTGCATTCCCCTCCGTTCCTTCTTATGTGCTTGTCTATCGACTGAGTGACGAGATGCGCACCGATTGCGGTCTCACTCACATCTGAAAAACCAAGAAGCTTCAAAGCATAAAGGAGGGCATCCTCCTGGAAGCGGAACTCGGAGGAATAAGATGGAGCAAGGGAACAGATAGCCCTCTTTCCACTTGTAAGGGCGAGCTTTACACGTGAGACATCGTCCCTTATCTTCTTCGCATTATTAGGACATACATGTACGCACTTTCCGCAGAATATGCACCTGTCCTTCATGATCATGGCATGACCATCTTTTATCTGAATGGATTTCGTAGGGCAGACTCTGACGCATTTGTAACAATCCCTACAGCTGGTGATCTCGGTATAAATCGGGTACTGCATATCCTACTCAAGCTCCTTTTTAAGCAAATCGATGACACAATCCTCATCAAGAGCAGAATACTCCTTGCCGTTGATTGCGACATGCGGACCTGTATTGCACTTGCCAAGGCATAAGTGCCCCTCCAGCTCTATGCGGTCGGAAAGGTCGTTCTCGTTGATGAAGCTCTCAATCGCAGTCAGAATACTGCTGTTGCCCCTGGCAAAACAGCTGGAGCCCATGCAAAGCTCGACCTTGATAACATTATCTGACATTTCAAATATCTCCCTCTGTTAAAACTTAGGTTAATTCAAGTACGGGAAATAGTCAATAAAACACTTCACAGAAAAGAATTAACTCTCGTTTTAACAGTTTTTAAGCAAATAAAACCATCAAAACAAGAGTTTAATGTGAAAAACAGAAGATATTTATATATGCTGTTTTAAATCATATCCTCATCGGAATCTAAATCATCGTTTTCTTCGATTCTCCTGCGCAGTTTTACCGAGAGCACAGCAAAGCTCGTAGCGAGATCCGTACGCTGGACGACAACAGTGTCGGGAACCTTCAGATCCTTCGGTGCGAAATTCCATATCCCCCTGATGCCGCATTTGACCAGAAGGTCACAGACCGCCTGCGCCTGGGAGGCTGGAACGGTTATGACCGCAATGCTTATCCTGTTTTCCGTTATGAAACGGTTCAGGCTCTCCATGCTTTTGACAGTGAAGCTCCCGACTGTCGTTCCGATCTTCTCGGTGGACTTGTCGAATATGGCGACTATCTTGAGCCCATAGGAAGCAAAACCATCATAACGGGCGATTGCACTGCCAAGATTTCCCGCACCGACGATCAAAGCATCGCTTGTGTTGTCCCAGCCCAGGACATGTGTGATGTACTGCGTAAGCTCATCGATGTCGAAACCGATCTTCGGCTTGCCTTCAATACCGGTCGAGGATATGTCCTTCCTCACCTGTATTGGATTTAGGCCAAGCTCATCCGCAAGATTTGTCGCGCTGATATATTTTCTGCCACTTTCTTTCGCCTGATTGAGAATCCTCAGATAGGAGGGGAATCTTTTAACGGTAGGAATAGGAATACTCATAACTCTTCTAATCTCCTGACAACTTTATTTATCACACTGTCGGGGGTGCTGCTACCAGCAGAAATACCGACTAGGTCGAACTGACGTATGAAATCCTCATCGATGGAATCCTGATCCTCTATGAGAGAGGATGGGAGCCCTATCGATAATGCCTCGGACACAAGGGCATTGGAGTTGGCGCTTTTCCTGTCGCCTATGACATAAAGGAACGGGACGCTGCCTTTCATCAGATGGACAGCCTCCCTCCTTTTTTCACTCGCCATGCATATTGAATTGGAGACGATGTATGAAAAACCCCTTCTATCAAGTTCATCGACAAGCTTTCCATAACGGCTGCTTTCGAGCGTAGTCTGGACTATCACACGATATTTCCTGTCATTAGGGACACAATCGAGATCTCCTGCATCCTGGATGACGTAATACTTCCTTCTTGCCGCCCCTTCTACGGCAACCGTCTCACTATGCCCCTTTATTCCAAGAAGGAGCACATCAAGCTCACTTGAGCGCATCATATCCTGGTTCTTCTTAACCAAAGGACATGTGGCATCTACAATCACCACACCCCTCTCATCCAGAATCCTGCGCTCCTCATCGCTTATTCCATGTGCTCTTATCACAACGATGGAACCCTTAGGGGCCTCAGAGGCACTGTGGATTGTCTTAAACCCATGTTCCCTTATGGTATCTATGACATGCTGGTTATGGGCGATGTCCCCATAGACGAACAGAGGCCTTCCTCCATTATTCCTCCAGACATCCTCCACCATGGCAAAGGCCCTTTTAATACCTATGCAGATTCCCATTTCCTCAGCTTTAACTACTCTCATACCTTAAATCGATAAAATTTTACCCTTTTAATCCAAGAAATGCAAACATAAGCTTATAAAAAAACTGGAGCCGGAACTCCAGTTGTCATAACAAGAAGGAAACCAAGTCTTACTTATCTTCCTTTTCCTCGGTCTCAGGAGTCTTTTTCTCCTCGCTCTCAGGACCTACCATCTCAAGTACAGGTCCATCCTTCTTGACCTCTTCAGCCTTTGCCTCCGCCTTTGCGTTCTTATCGTCCTTCTTCTGGGCAGAAGCATTCACCTTATCCTTGCTGCTTACTGTGGAGATCGCAGACTTTGAGAACTCGATACGTGCAGAGTCATCGACCTTGACAACGACAGTCTGGTCGCGTACAGCAACAATCGTTCCATGGATTCCTCCGATGGTGACGACCTTGTCTCCCTTCTTCATGGCATCAATCATCGCCTTGGCTTCCTTATCCCTCTTCTTCTGTGGACGGATGATGAGGAAATAGAAAATAAGGATGATAAGTACGAATGTAATAAGTGTGGCGCTCATCGATCCGCCTGCTGCAGGATCTGCCGCCATCAAGGAAATTGCGTTCATTTAAAATACCTCTAATTTATTTTCAAACTGAGAAAAAAGTAACATGAAAGAAAGCAACAGTCAATAAAAGCACATCAACAAGAGGAAAAAGAACGGGTTTTAAGTATGAAAGAGCACAATATGGAGAACAAACGCTAAAGACTCACTCAAAAAGAGATTAGCAGTGAATTCTCCATGATGGAGCTTTCTTTCATGAGAAGATTCTATTTTGCATATTCAAAACTTCAGACAGTATCTGAAAAATTGAGATGGTCTCATTACTTTGGAACGACAGCTTGATTCTTCGTTCCATGGGTATTTTCCCTCCCATGGGAAATAAAAAATGGACCAGGATCCATTCACCCCGGTCCATCTGGAAACTTCGTCAGAAGTTTATCACATCATACCGCCCATTCCAGGATTGCCCTGCGGCATCGGCGGCTCCTTTGATGGGATGTCTGTAACAGCACACTCTGTCGTAAGGATGAGGGATGCGATGCTTGCTGCATTCTGAAGTGCGGATCTTGTAACCTTTACAGGATCAAGGATTCCAGCACCGACCATGTCGCACCATACCATCTTGTTGGCATCGAATCCGACACCGGCCTTCTCCCTCTTGCATCTGTCTGCGACGATTGAACCATCGACACCCGCATTCTCTGCAATCTGTCTTATAGGCTCCTCAAGAGCTCTCTTGACGATCTTGTAACCGACCTTCTCCTCTTCATCGAGAGAAGAGATGTCCTTCTTGTCGAGAACATTCACAGCCTGGATGAGAGCGACTCCGCCTCCTGGGATTACACCCTCCTCGATAGCGGCTCTTGTAGCAGAAAGGGCATCCTCTACCCTGTGCTTCTTCTCCTTGAGCTCAACCTCTGTAGCAGCTCCGACGTTGATTACAGCAACACCGCCTGCGAGCTTTGCAAGCCTCTCCTGAAGCTTCTCTCTGTCGTAGTCGCTTGTGCAATCTGCAATCTGCATCTTGATCTGAGCGATCCTCTCCTTGATAGCCTCTGCAGATCCTGCTCCGTTGATGATTGTAGTGTTCTCCTTCTCGACCTTGACACTCTTTGCCCTTCCAAGCATTGAAAGGTCTGCATTCTCAAGCTTGAATCCAAGCTCTTCTGTAATCACCTGTCCACCTGTAAGGATTGCGATATCCTCGAGCATGGCCTTCCTTCTGTCTCCGAATCCAGGTGCCTTTACAGCAACTACATTGAGAGCTCCACGTACTGCGTTCACTACGAGGGTTGGAAGTGCCTCACCATCGACATCCTCTGCGATGATCAAAAGCGGCTTGTTCGTCTGAACGACCTTCTCAAGGATTGGAAGAAGATCCTTCATGTTGGAGATCTTCTTGTCGTAGATAAGGATGTACGGATTATCGAGAACACTGATCATTGTGTCCTTGTTATTGCAGAAGTAAGCTGAGAGATATCCTCTGTCGAACTGCATTCCCTCTACGAAATCCACAGTCGTCTCAATAGTCTTGGACTCCTCGACAGTAATGACTCCGTCCTTTCCGACCTTGTCCATGGCATTAGCAATCTCATCTCCGATCGCCCTGTCGTTGTTTGCACTGATTGATGCTACGCTTGCGATCTCTTCCTTATCCTGGATGATCTTCGCTTCCTTCTTAATGGCATCGACTGCATCTTTCACAGCCATGTCGATACCTCTGCGGATTCCCATCGGATTGACGCCCGCTGCAACGCTCTTCATCCCCTCCTTGGTAATCGACCAGGCAAGGACTGTTGCGGTAGTCGTTCCATCACCCGCGACATCGTTTGTCTTTGTTGCAACTTCCTTAAGAAGCTGTGCGCCCATGTTCTCAAACGGATCCTCAAGCTCGATCTCACGTGCGACAGATACTCCGTCCTTTGTGACTGTAGGAGCACCATATTTCTTATCAAGAAGTACCAAGCGGCCTTTAGGTCCAAGAGTCGTCATGACCGCCTTTGAAATTTTCTCAACACCATCAACAAGGGACTTACGAGCCTCTTCGTTGAACTGAAGCTGTTTTGCCATATGTTTATGCCTCCAAAATTAACTCTAAAAAGTAAAATATACATAATATCAAAATTCGGCAAGAGAACTAAAGGAAGAATGAGAGCAGAAATGCGATGAGAATGGAAAAAAGCCCGGAAAGGAGATTCACGGCATCGTTGTCGATGAAAGGAATCCCCCTGGCCCGTACATTTTTCTTTCCATCACTGGAATCGTGTTCTGTAATAGATCCATCATCCCTTCTGTAGTGGACCTGGACCGTAGCACCCAGGAATGAATCGAAAAGAGAGCCAAGTGCTCCTGCGATTGTTATTATGGGAAGATAAGTCGGGGAGAGGGTGAAACAGCCCACGGCAAGAAGAGCTATGAGAAACGATCCCATCAGGCCGGAAAGCGTACCAAGAAGGCTCACTCCCCCGCTAAGCCCTTTCGGAACCTTGGTGAAGGTTATTATGGACACGGGGTCGTTTTTACTCAGCGCACCTATCTCCCCGCTCCATGTATCCGCCACCGCCTCTGCGATGCCTGAAGAAAACAGGACAAGCCCCACCGTCCCATATGATGTGAAACGGTACATAAACAGCCCGATAAGACATGGAACGCTGTTCGCAAGCACCTGCATGGCATCCCTCCTGCCGCCTTTCTTCTGTATCCCGCCTTTCGTATCCGGGACGACCTTCCCGATGACAGCTGCGGAAAGGAAGAAGAAGAGCATTATCAGAAGACCTGAGAGGCCGGCTATATATGTTATGATTGAACCGACAATGACGGCAGCAGCCACTCCGCCTGTGGTAAGCTGCCTCTTCTTCACAGCAAAGACGACGATAAGAGCCATCAGGATGGCAATCACCACTATCTTCAATGGAACGGAAAGAGAAAAGAAAAGAGAATCAATATATGCCATTCAAAACTCCCAGCGCAACGGCAGAAAGTAGAGGTACTGTGATGTTATCAAAACCCAGAGGGGTCAGGTTTTCCAATACTGTGGCGAGAAAAGCCACGGAAAGAGGGACATACCAGGGCCTATCGGGATAGATCAGCAACAATATCGTAATGGAGACGACAAACATGGTCAAAGTACCCTCTATGCTCTTCTTCCCTCCCAAAGAGGTATAGCCATGATGCCCGAATCTGCTTCCTATCAAGGCGGCACAGCCATCACCGAAGCCCATCATGAGGGTGGAAGCTACAACCACCCTGTCGTCTATGACACCTTCATACAGCAATATGATGAGGACAAGGATTGAAAACGGGTAGTATATCAGGCCGTTGTCCCTCTTTCGGTTCCCCATGCCAAGGTATTTCGAGAACCCTGAGTAGACGAATACAGCGTTGATGACAATGAAAACGGAAGGCCCGAGGAGAGCCCATGGAAGGCTGTCGTACATTCCGACGAGGATGAACACCCATCCTGATACGAGGATGTGGATGAATTTCCTCACCCCCTCGCTTCCTATCCCGGTATAACGATAGAGGAGGAATGCGATACCGACTATGATGAGTATGTAGGCGAACGAATAGAACGTAGCAAGAAGATTGATGCTCACCAGCTTCTTCCTCCTCCACCGGAGAATCCCCCACCGGAGAATCCCGAAAAACCGCTATGGCTGCCGGAGCCTCCTCTGAAACCACCAGTCGGAGGTGGTTCTATGAGGCTGCGCTCCATGGAATAGACCCTCCTCCACCTGGAGGAGAAAAGATACCACATGGCATAGGAGCCGACATAATCGGAGGTGACATACCATGACGGGGATGAGAACTTAATCGACTCGAATTTCCTGCTGTAGTTCTCCTCAAGATTAAGAGCCACTGCATAGCTTAAGTTATGGTAGTAGAACCCAGGGTCTTCTTCTATAAGCACCTTAAGCTGCTCAAGTTCGACTTTCTCCAGGAATTCCCTGTATCCAAGGATCTCAGAAAGCATCTTGTCCGCATACTCGCTCCTCTTGTTCACTGCAAAGGAGAAAAACGAGGAGGAGAAGATGAGAGCTGCATTGAAAAAAGAAAGTATGAGGGACCCGGCCATGCCCATGGAGGAGATGGCAAGGAGGTATGAGACAGCACAGAAAAGCGCACCTGTCATTATGGCAAGCAGGATGATCTGCAGTGCTTTTATGGAATTGCGCACCCCGTTGTTGGAGAAATACCTGTGCCCTATCAAGGAGAGGACGGCAAACGATATCAAGGATGGAAAGAGGAGGAAGAGTGTGAGCTCCCCCATATTGGAGATAGAGGCGAAGACCGAGAAAAGGACAGAGGCAAATCCTCCAATCGCCCTTATGAGAGAAGCCCTTTGAATGCTCTTCTTCTCAAAAAGAGGATGCTCCCTCTCATATGAGCGTTCAATCTCAGGAGCAATCTTTGCCTCCGCGCTCTGTGCGAAGTTCCTTCGTGCAAGTTCCTTTATATCGACCGAATCCGAGTTCTGGAACAAAAGGGAGAAAAGCATCCTCTCATAAGGCGGCCGATCCTCTTCCACATCCTTTATTTTGGAAAAGAGGATGTCATCCTTCCCCCTCTCCTCTATCTTCATATATCCCTTATCCGCGAAATAGAAGAACATCGAAAGTATGTCTTTGTCGAAAGTGACCGTATTGTCTATTATATAGCCGACATCGAGGCTGCTGAGCCCCTCAGGAGGAGAGAACCTGACAGGAGATATGATCTCCTTGTCGCGGCCAAGGGTGGAATATGAGTAGTAGATGAAAAACAACGCCCCTGCGGCAATGACGAGATAAAGAATCTTGAAAAGCCCGCTGTAGTCAGGCTTTGCTTCCCTGGCGGTGAAATACCCTTCATCAAACTCAGCCCTCAGCGTCACAGCACTGTACGGTCCAAGTCCATAGACGATGCCCGATACCGTTTTTCCATCACTGGAAATGCTATGCTCCAGAGGAGCGGTCGAACCATATTCCCCATACGTGACCCATATCCTTTCAGGATCCACCTCATATGGGAAGGTCACGGAAAAGGAGAACGACCTCACATCAGTATTCCATGCAGGAGAGAGGAGGTTGACATACCATTCATCATAGTCACTGTTGCCGTCATCCTCCAGGAGATATTCATACATTATGTGGTAATATACAGGGCCGAACACATATTCATCGGGATCGCCTAGGCGCAGGGAGATATAATCCCCGTTATAGCTTAAGAGGGCATCGACATTCGTCTTGATGTTCGATATTTCTGCAGTGACCGTCTTGAATGGATACGGCTTGAACCTGTATTGTATATCCCTTATCATCCCGTGGCTCGGAGATGTGAAATCCAGATCCAGAAACTCATTGAAAGTGCTCCTGCCCTCATCATCGACAGAGACATCCACATGGTAGCCGTCTACAGTGAATGTCTCCCTTGCAGACAATATAGGAAGCAGCAGAAACAGGATCAAGGCAGCAAGCAGGGGTTTCTTCATTTCAGAACTGCACCTTCACATTCTCTTTCTTCTCATCTGCGACATCGACATAGCTCAGCTTCCTGAAGCCCATAGAGGAGGCGATGAGATTTGCAGGGAAGACCATCATCTTATCATTGAAAGTACGAGCAGTCGCATTGTAGTACTTACGAGCATTCAGAATCTCGCTCTCCACCTGGTTAAGGGAGTTCTGCAGCTCCATGAAATTCGTATTGGCCTTCAAATCGGGATAGCTCTCGGCAAGAGCGAAAAGACTACGCAGAGTACCTGTAAGGACGTTATCCGCCTTATCGCGCTCATCGATGCCCTTTGCCGCGATACAGGCATTCCTCGCCTCTATGACCCTGCCCAGCGTCCCTTCCTCATGCTTCGCATATCCCTTCACGGTCTCCACGAGATTCGGAATGAGGTCGTAACGCTTATTCAGGTGCACATCAATCCCGCTTTCGGCCTCCTCAGCCCTGTTCCTGGCCTTTACAAGACCGTTATATACGCCTATGGCCCAAACTGCGATGACAATTACGATTGCAAGTATGATGAAAAAAACAGTCATAAGATCTCCTCAGACATGACTATACCACATATTGGAGGAAATGCCTTTCCCTAAATTCCAATATTCAGGTAAAACACAGAGAGCGATATATTGATTATCCGTGCCTTTTGGAGTACTATTGCATAAATATGCATTTTATATTCATTTTTCAACGGAGGATGTAATGCGCGAAAGACACAACAGGCTATCGGTAATCAAGGAACTGATAAAAAACAATCGCATAGACAACCAGGACACATTGCTGGAAATGCTGAAGAAAGAAGGATTCAGTGTAACTCAGGCCACACTCTCCAGGGACCTGAAGATGCTTAAAGTCGGCAAGATCTCCGACGGTTGGTCCGGTTATTATTACAGCCTGCCTGAAAATGATTTCGTCTCCGAGAGTGAAAAGAGCTATATACAAGACGTAAGACGTGGTATCATATCGATTGAATTCTCAGGGGATATCGGAGTGATCAAGACAAGGCCGGGACATGCAAACAGCGTATGCTTCGCACTTGATGTCCTTGCCCTTCCTGAAATCCTCGGCTCCATCGCCGGAGATGACACGATCTTCATCATCCTCAGGGAGGGGATGACGAAAGAGGATCTTCTTGAGAGCTTCCAGACGAGAATTCCGGAAATAAAGGATTAGGGGGATCAAATGGAGTACATCAACCTAGACAAGAGTAAAGCATTCCAGGAATTGAAGGGAATGACAAGAAAAAGCGTGAAAGAGCTTTTGACAAAGGACCGCATCGAGAAGGCAGGCATCAAGCTCGGAGGTGGGCTGACTTATAATTATGCAGCAATGAGCGTATCAGAGGAGGTCATCTCAAAACTGAAAGACCTCGCAGAGGAAATGGATCTGGTAGGCAAATACAAGGAGATCCTCAAAGGCAGCGTGATGAACACCGGCGAGAAGAGGCTTGTACTGCACCATCTTACCAGAGGAAACGTCCTTGGAGTGAAGGTGGAGGCCGACGGAGAGGATAAGCAGGCATTCTACGAGGGGGAACTTGAGAAGATCAAGGCTTTCAGCCGGGATGTCCATGCAGGGAAGATAAAGGGAAGCACTGGAAAAGCCTTCAAGACAGTATGCCAGATCGGTATCGGAGGATCGGATCTCGGACCGAGGGCCCTTTATCTCGCACTTAAAGGCAACGAGAGGAAGATGAATGCCGAGTTCATCTCGAATGTGGACCCTGATGATGCGGCAGAGGTGATCGGACGCCTTGATTTTGAAACGACACTCTTCATACTCGTCTCAAAAAGCGGTACGACACAGGAGACCCTTACAAACAGGGACCTTGTCCTTGAGACCCTTAAGAAATCCCCGGTGAAAGGACTTGTTCCAAACAAGCACATGGTTGCGGTAACAAGCAAGACAAGCCCTCTGGCAAAAGATGAGAGCCTGTTGAAGTCATTCTTCATCGACGACTATATCGGAGGAAGATATTCATCCACAAGTGCTGTAGGAGGCGTTGTCCTTTCCCTTGCATACGGCTATGATGTATTCTCCTCTCTTCTTGAAGGAGCACATGAGGAGGATGTCCTCTCTCTAAATGAGTGTCCGAAGGAAAACGGAGCTCTTATGGATGCCCTGATCGGATTCTATATGAGGAATATAATGGGATATCCGGCGACAGCAATCCTTCCATATTCACAGGCCCTCTCCAGATTCCCGGCCCATCTTCAGCAGCTGGATATGGAATCAAATGGAAAGCATGTGAACAGATTCGGAGAGAAAATCGATTATGTGACAGGTCCTGTGATCTTCGGAGAGCCGGGAACAAACGGACAGCATTCGTTCTACCAGCTTCTACATCAGGGAACGGATATCGTACCTCTGCAGTTCATTGGTTTTAAAGAATGCCAGTATGGAATGGACGTAGAGACCGACGGCTCAATGAGCCAGACAAAGCTCAACGCGAACCTCTCGGCACAGATTGTGGCATTCGCCCTTGGAAAGGACGATGATAACCCGAACAAGGAATTCGACGGCAACAGGCCATCTTCCCTGATCTATGGAGAAAAGCTTACCCCGAAGGCACTTGGAGCTCTGCTTGCACACTATGAGAACAAGGTCATGTTCCAGGGCTTCCTATGGAACCTCAATTCTTTCGACCAGGAAGGAGTACAGCTTGGAAAGGTCCTTGCAAAGAAGGTCCTCAAAGGTTGCGAAGGCGATGAGGTACTTAAGGCCTACGCCGATCTACTCATCTGAAAGATATGAAGAGAAACCATGGGCAGAGGAGAAAATCCCCTGCCCTTTTTTGGCTCTTCACGTTTTCTTAGGGGATTTGTATTTCACTGAGGGGATGGAGAAGTACTGAATCAGAGAGAAGAAGTAGTCTTCATCCCGGTATCCGTACCCAATTCTCTTGGCAACTTTAATCCTGTTGTTGA
>DVIF01000079.1 GCA_018711525.1 Candidatus Ornithospirochaeta stercorigallinarum | reverse complement strand
AGGTTTGCGAATCTGAAGTACCGCTACGGCAGCAGGGAGTTCTGGTGCCGTGGGTATTACGTAGACACCGTGGGACGGAACAGGGTGGCGGTGGAGCAGTACATAAGGAACCAGCTGGAGGAGGACAGGGTAAGCGAGCAGCTGGAGATGAAAGAGCTGTTCGACCCGTTCACGGGTGAGCCGGCGAAAAAGGACAAGTAGGAAAGAAGAATAAGACAAATGGAGACCGGAGGGGAGAGAGCCGCTTGAGCGGCGGTCCGGGAAGACGGGGCGAGTGGCAGTCGTATTCAGGGCGCGTATCAGCGCTTGCCGGTAGTATGCCCTTATAGGGCTTGAGCAAACCACCGGCTCAGCCGGTGGTCATGATTGGACAGAAGTACTTCATCCAGGGCGTTTCCGCTGCGGGTATCAAAGGTTGAACTTTTAAGGAAGGCGCCAAGCCTTCCTTTATTTTATGGAGGAATAAATATGAGCAACAAGCCAGGCAACTTCAATCCTGAGATACATGTGACCGATTACAGGAAGGAGTTTGAGGCGAAAAGGGTGACCAGGGATTGCCTGATCTCCATCGATGGAAGAAAAACGGAATCGCTCAATGGTAAATGGCATTTCTATGCAGATCCTATTGAATACCTGCTCCGCGGAGGTTGGTACAAGGAATCAAGATATGATGATCAAGGAAGGGAAAAGCCATGCGACTATGATTTTGAGGCGATGGAAGAGATAAAGGTCCCGGCAACATGGAACACGGAGCGCCCTGAACTATTCCTGTACGAGAACATGGGTGTGTATTTCAGGACATTCAGATATAAGCAGCATGAGGAAGGGGAGAGGGTCTTCCTGCACTTCGAGGGTGTTGCATACAGGGCATATGTCTTTCTGAACGGGGAATGCATTGCAATGCATGACGGGGCATCCACTCCTTTCTCTGTTGAAGTGACTGGAAAGCTGAAGGATGTAAACCGCATTCTTGTAGGAGTGGATGCAAAAAGACAGGATGACAGGGTTCCGATGACGAATACCGACTGGTTCAATTATGGGGGGATCTATCGTGATGTCTATTTTGTCAGGACACCTGGGACCTTCCTCAAGGATTGGTTCCTTCGTCTCGTCCCCGGTTCCGGTTATTCGGAAATCGCTCTCGATTTCTCTGTTGATGGATCTAAGAGCGGAGAGGCTCTTCTTACCATCGAAGAGCTTGGAATAAAAGAAAAAGTGAGATATGAGGATGGCATAGGTTCTGCTGTCATAAAGGCAAAACCCGAGCTGTGGTCTCCTGAGAGTCCGAAGCTCTATGATGTTTCCCTCTCCATCGATGGGGATGAGCTTTCAGATAAGATAGGCTTCAGGGAGTTCAAGGTTGATGGAAACAGGATATTGCTCAATGGCAATGAAGTCTTCATGAAGGGAATCTGTGTCCATGAGGATGATGTCTATCTTGGAAAGAGCACGAATGAATGCATCATAAGAGAGACTATCAGGACGGTTAAGGAAGAGCTTCATGGAGTATTCCTACGCCTTGCACACTATCCTCATACAAGGCTTTTCTCGAAGATTGCAGATGAGATGGGAGTGATGCTCTGGGAGGAGATTCCTGTATACTGGTCGATCGCATTCGGAAATGAGAAGACATATAAGGATGCGGAGAATCAGATAGGGGAGCTTATAAAGAGGGATAAGAACAGGGCGAGTGTCGTGATTTGGTCTGTTGGAAATGAGAACCCGGATACCGATGATCGTTTCGCCTTCATGTCGAATCTTGCATCATATGTAAGGAGTGTCGATCCTACAAGGGCTGTGAGTGCGGCATGTCTGGTTGATGAAGTCGGAGAGAAGATCGATGACCGTCTTGCCGATAAGCTTGATATCATCGGTGTCAATGAATACTACGGATGGTACAACCCTGATTTTTCAAAGCTTGGAAGGGTTTTAAAGAATTCAAATCCTTCAAAACCTGTCATCATCACAGAAGTCGGTGCAGGAGCAAGGGCTGGCAATCATGGCCCGAGCGATATGCTCTGGACGGAGGAGTTCCAGGAGGCTCTTTATATGAAGCAGGTGAAGGAGATTGGAGCCTGCCCGTTCATCAAAGGTGTATCTCCCTGGATTCTTTATGATTTCAGAGCACAGAGAAGATTCAATCACTACCAGGAGGGATTCAACCGCAAAGGTCTGATTGATGCTGACAAGAAGACGAAGAAGCTTGCATTCAAGGTTCTCTCTGACTTCTATAAGACAAAATGAAATACAGGGGCTTTTTGCCCCTTTGGGTAAGAAAGAGGTTGAAAATCATGGAAAAGAAAAAGATGCTTGGAGCTGTTCTTCCAGGGAACAGTACTGTTGAGTTGAAAGAGTTTGACATCCCGGAGCCGGGATTCGGGCAGGTTCTGGTAAAGACGAAATGTACTACAATCTGCGGTAGTGACATCAGGTGTATATATCATGAGCATACAGGAAAAGGCCCTGAGGGCTACCAGGGAGTGATCGCAGGACACGAGCCGTGTGGTCAGATTGTAAAGGAAGGTCCTGGCCTGAAGAGATTCAAGAACGGGGACAGGGTGATCGTCTACCATATCTCAGGCTGCGGTGTATGCCATGACTGCAGAATGGGCTACATGATCAGCTGCAAGAGTGAGAAGAGGGCCGCATATGGCTGGCAGAGGGATGGAGGAATGGCCGAGTACATTCTCTGTGATGAGAAGGACCTCGTCGCTCTCCTTGATGAGCTTTCCTATGCAGATGGTGCCCAGGTGGCATGTGGATTCGGTACCGTCTATGAAGCCATAGAGAAAGTCGGCGTCTCTGGAAACGATGCAGTCCTTGTCGTAGGGCTTGGTCCTGTGGGGCTTGCATGTCTCATGCTCTGCAAGGCTCTTGGCGCGAACAAGCTTATCGGAATCGAAGGAAAGCCTGAGAGAATTGAGCTTGCAAAGAAGCTCGGTCTTGCCGATTATGTATTCTCACCCTCTGAGAAGAATGTGGAGGAGGTCCTTTCTGTAACAGGAGGAAAGGGTGTTGAGCGTGCTTTCGACTGCTCTGCGAACGACAAGGGAAGAGCAACTGCAATCAGGGCCACAAGAGAATGGGGGAAGATAGCTTTCGTCGGAGAGGGCGGAACAGTCAACTTCAATCCTTCTCCTGATATCATCCATGGACAGAAGACGATTTATGGAAGCTGGGTTACAAGCATCTGGAGGATGGAGGATCTTGTAGAGCGTCTTGTAAGATGGGGCATCCATCCCGATACACTTATCACAGACCGCTTCTCCCTTGAGGATGCAGATAAGGCCTATGCACTTATGGCTTCCGGTGCTTGCGGAAAAGTGGCGGTATGCTTTGACGAGGAATTGAAATAGAAAGGAGTCTTTATGAAGTCATTCGACCTACCTATAACACATAATCCATTAAAGACAAGGGATGATGTTGCAAAGGCGTTGCTTCAGATGCTTAAGCCATGCAAGGATCAGCTTGTCCTTGAGGGTGGAGGGCTTTTTGTAGGCAACAGTGATGCCCATTACAGCTCAAGGGTCGCTCTCATGGAAGGCTGGAGCAGGCTTTTATGGGGAATCGGACCGCTGATGAAGGGTGGATTTGAATTTGATGATTTCCCTGCATTCTTCGAAGGTTTCAAACACGGCCCGGACCCTGAAAGTGATGGTTATTGGGGTCATGTCCCTCCCCACGACCAGAGGATGGTGGAGGAGGCGGCAATCTCTCTCTGTCTTCTTTTGAAGAAAGAGGTGTTCTTCGACCCGCTGAGCGAGAAGGAGAAGGATAACCTTGCCTCATGGCTTAGAGAGATCAACCGCAAACCTCTGAGCGACAACAACTGGCACTTTTTCCGTGTGCTTGTCAACCTCGCCCTCAAGCGCCTTGGTCTTGAATATGATGCTGAGCAGATGGAGGAGGATCTCATCTTCCTTGAGAGCCTGTACGCAGACGACGGATGGTATCATGATGCCATTCCGTTCGACAACTACAACCCGTTCGCGTTCCATTTCTATTCGATGATCTACTATGTATACAATAAGGATGATGATCCTGAGAGATGCGAATGCTTTAAAAAGAGGGCTGAGATTTTCGCAAAGCAGTATGTGACATATTTCACGGATAAGGGAAACAGCGTTCCGTATGGAAGATCTCTGACATATCGTTTTGCCGTCTCGTCTTTCTTTGCAGCATGTGCTTTTGCGGATATCGAGGTCCTTCCATGGGGAGTCTTGAAAGGAATAGTGCTCAGAAACCTCAGATGGTGGTTCAGTCAGCCTATTTTCGATAGCAAAGGACTTCTTACTATCGGTTACGCATATTCATCCCTTCTTATGGCGGAGGAGTATAATGCACCTGGTTCTCCATATTGGTCCTTCAAGACCTTCATAGTCCTAGCCCTTCCAGAGGTCCATCCTTTCTGGGCTTCTGAAGAGCTTCCAATGCCTGAACTCGATAAGGTGACATATCTCAGGATGCCGGGAACCCTTATGTGCCGTACAAGCGATGATGATGTCGTGATGCTTAATGCAGGGCAGTATCCTGCATTCGAGATGAACCACCTTGCCGAGAAGTACTGCAAGTTCGCCTACAGTGCTGATTATGGTTTTTCAGCTGCAATAAGCAACTGGGGATTTGAGTTCACAGGATGCGACAGCATGCTCTATATCTCTGAAGGGGACAACTATTGGAGACCGAGAAGGGAAGTGAAAGATGTTCTCGGCTGTAAGGATATGGTAAGAAGTACATGGTCGCCGTTCAGTGATAAGGACCTCGTGATTACAACATGGTTGATTCCTGCAGGGGACTTCCATGTGAGAATCCATAAGATTGTCAGCAAGAAGGAGTATGTTACTCGGGAAGGCGGTTTCGGTATCCTTCACTACAGAGAGCATGAGCTCGAGCCGGATGTCGATTTCCATGAGGAAAAAGACCTCTATGGCATAAGTGTACCATGGGCTTCTACCACGATTAAGGATATATGTGGGGGAAGAAAGCCTTTCTGGGTTAAGCCGAGGCCGAATCTCAATCTTCTTGCTTCAACGACAATGGTGCCCTGCCTCGAAGGTAAGATCACAAAAGGTGAGCAGTGGTATGGCTGCCTGGTTGGAGCTTCAAAGAAGGAGAGGAACTGGAGGAGTCTGCCGAAGGTTGAACTCAGGGGAGAAACTGTTATAATTGAAGGAAAAGAACTTCCGCTAATCTAGGAGACGATATGGATTACAAGAAATACGCCGATGAGACACTTGAGAAAGTGAAGGTGAAGATGAAGGAAGTTGCAAAGCGCAACGCACATAAAGTCCCGTATATCACGACAGATGGAAAATATGACGATCGTGATGGTGCTCAGATAAGCTGGTGGACAAACGGTTTCTGGGGTGGTCTGATGTGGGAGATGGAAAAGCTCACAGGGGATAAGTTCTATGCAGAGCTTGCAAGTGAGCTTGAAGAAAAGCAGGATGCCAATCTGATGGATTATGACGGTCTTGATCATGACAACGGATTCAAGTGGCTCCTGACAGCCGTCTATCATTATAAGAAGGATGGAAACCCCGCTTCCAAGAACAGAGGCCTTATCGCAGCAACAAACCTTGCAGGAAGATATAATGTCGCAGGACACTTCATCAGGGCTTGGAACGACCATGTAAGGAAGGATGACGATGACAGGGGATGGGCGATCATAGACTGTATGATGAACCTCCCTCTGCTTTATTGGGCATATGAGGAGATCAAGGATCCGAGATTCCTTCATATAGCACGAAGCCATGCGGACCGCACGATTGAGTGCTTCATCCGTGATGATGGTTCTGTCTGCCATATCATAAAGTTCGACCCGTTCACAGGTGAGCGTGTTGAATCCTATGGCGGGCAGGGTTATGCTCATGGTTCTTCCTGGACACGTGGACAGGCATGGGCTATCTATGGTTTCACTCTCAGCTATATGCATACAGGAGATGTGAAGTATCTCAATACAGCAAAGAAGGTCGCCAATTACTTCATCGCAAACACTCCAGACTCCGGCCTTATCCCTTGTGATTTCAGACAGCCTGAGAGTCCTGACTATGAGGATACGACGGCAGCTGCAATCGCCGCTTGCGGAATGATTGAGATTGCAAAGCACTCGGAAGGCAGGGACAAGGATGTCTATATGAATGCTGCACTTAAGATGCTCAAGGCAATCGACGAGAAGAGCGCAGACTGGGATCCGAAGACGGACAACATAACCACAAAGGGAACGGTTGCTTACCATGACGGGGAGAAGGAGACAGGAATCCTCTACGGAGACTATTTCTTCATCGAAGCCCTTATGAAGCTCAGTGGAATAGATTTCTTCCAGTGGTGAGCTAGGAGGCGAACTCGTTTCATTCCCTGTAAGGCAATTACCTTGCAGGGAATTTTTTTGTTCAAAATAATATAAAACATGTAGTTTTCTGTGAAATTTAGATAACTTAAACAGAAAATCTGGTTAAATATTGTAATGCTGCATTTTCCCTCATGATTCATTAATTTTCTGTTTGCTTATCTTGAAAAATCCATGTTTTGGACACAAATCCATAGTTTTTTGCTCTAGAAATACGGTCTTATAATCTGGTTAACGATAAGGAAAATAAGATGAAAATCACAGAAGTAAAATACTATCCGATAAAAATTAGAAACAATGCAAAGGGTGGAGTCTATTGGTTTTTATTGAAGATGGAAACGGATGAAGGCATCTCTGGATGGGGGGAGATGATCTGGAATGCATATTCTCCTAAAACCCTCAGCATGATGGTTTCGGATATCGCTAAAAACTTTTTCATAGGTGAAAACCCGTTTAATGTTGAGAAGCTGTTTCTAAAAGCTTTCTTTGTTCAGTGCAAGGCTCATACGGATTTAGCCACACAAGGTATTCTAAGTGGTTTTGAAATCGCCTGCTGGGATATCATAGGAAAGACTTGCGGCCAACCAATCTATAATCTCATGGGCGGTAGGATAAACGATAAGATAAGAGCCTACACTTATCTATATCAAAAGGATGATAAAATCTTCTGTGAGGATTTCTGGCAGCTTCCAGATGCCTGTGCAGAGAGTGCATTACGTTATGTTTCAGAAGGTTTTACTGCTGTCAAACTAGATCCTTTTGCTCCTTATCTTGATGAATATGCCACACATATTCCAACAAGGGAAAGCATTCTGAGAGCTAAAAAGACAATGAGGGCGATCAGAAATGCAGTAGGAGAGGGTATTGATATCATTCTTGGCACCCATGGACAGTTTACTGCCGCAGGTGCGATATTGGCTGCAAAAGAGATGGAGGAGTTCAATCCTCTCTGGTTTGAAGAGCCTACACCGCCTGAAAACTACAGGGTGCTGAAAAAGGTTTCAGAAGCTACGACAATTCCTATAGCAACAGGAGAGAGGCTGGCGACAAAATTTGAATTTGCGTCTTTGATGCATGACCGTTGCTGTGATATCTATCAGCTTGATGTTTCCGGATGTGGAGGTATCTCAGAGGCTAAAAAGATAGCGGCAATGGCGGAAGCAAACCATGTGATGATAACAACTCATTTCTGGGCGGGGCCGATTAATTTTGCAGCACAGCTGCAGCTTGCGGCAAGCTGTCCTAACTTCTTAATACAGGAAGCAATCGGGAAAATGGATTCCTTCGGTGGTTTTGACAAGATAATGGATGACTCATTTGTCTTTGATAAAGGATATTTCATTCCATCGGACAAGCCTGGTCTTGGAATAGAGATCAATGAGGAGAAAGTTAAAGACTTCGTCGTTAACGCATATGACGAAAAAAACATATTGATTTAAAAGGAGTAAGAAAATGAAAAGGAGATTATTTGTTGTATTCTTAATCGCTATCGTTTCTGTCGGCTTCCTTTTTGCTGGAGGTTCTAGAGAATCTTCCGGAGGAAGGCGTCCAATAGTGCTTTGGTACGATGGAACGGAAGAAGAGTCTTTTAAGAGATTGGAACCGGAGTTTGAGGCGAAATATCCAGAACTTGATCTACAGCTTGAAATCATTCCTTACGACAACCTCTCTACACAGGAATTAGTAGCCTGTCAGTCCTCATCCGGTCCTGATATCATGTGGCAGAGTTACGCATGGACAAACAGTTTTGCCAGAATGGGGCTTCTCGAGTCTTTCTCTCCTTATCTTGCAGAGTCGGAAGCAATTGATATTGAAACAGATTTCAATCCTGTAACACTTGAGCTTGGAACAGTTGATGGAGAGATTTATGGACTCCCGTGGTCTGTTGAGGCCATGTCCCTTGTCTATAACAAGGATATGTTCAGGGAAGCGGGATTGGATCCTGAAGACCCACCGGAGACCTGGGCTGAAATGATAGAGTATGCTCAGGCTTTGACCAAGGATTTTGACGGAGACGGTGTTATCGACCAGTATGGTTTTGCTGTAAATGGCAACACTCCGGGAAACTGCTGGTTCCGCTTTGTCCCGGATCTTTGGGCAGCTGGTGGAAATCTTACAGATGATGATATGACAAAGGCGACGCTGGACACTCCGGAAGGGCTTGAAGCTCTGAAGTACTATACAGAGTTCCTTACAAAGTATAAGGTTGCTCCAGAAAGTTCAGTTACAAACAACTCAGGAAACAACCGCACGCTCTTCATCAATAAGCGTGTTGCAATGTATATCGACGGACAGGCTGGTGTAAGAACAGTGCAGAATGAATCTGATATCGATGTCGGTATCTGTCTATGGCCGGGAAAAGACGGTCCGACAACAGCAGGCCTTGGCGGGTATTATCTTGCTATGCCGAAGAACGCAGAGCATAAGGAAGATGCCTGGACTTTCATAGAATACTTCCTTTCAGAAGAAGTTCAGTCCTGGTTCCCGATTGCCTTCCCTGCAAATCTTGCCGCACAGAATGCAGAACGTTTCAATAATTACAGGGACGAGCATTTCAGGGAGCAGCTTGATTACACAAGGAACTTCCCGCCAATTGCAGATACTCCGACAGCTCAGACAATCATCATGGATATGATCCAGGCTGTTCTTTCCGGTATGTCAACTCCGGAGGATGCACTTGCGGAGGCGAATTCAAGGCTTAATGAATGCTTGACTGCAGAGTAGAATAAGAGTTTTTAAATTTCCCTGCCACATGGCAGGGAACCTATAGGTGGAGAATATGAGAGCAAAACATGCAAATTTGAATCGGGAATATCCCTTTCTATATCTTTTACCTGCATTTGCAGTTCTATTTATCTTGATTTTCTTGCCTTTAGTCACGAATATCATCAGAAGTTTCAGTGTAAGGGATGTTTTCCCGACCCTCGATAATTATAAAAGGCTGTTCACCGATAAGTCTTTCTTAAGAGACTTGAAGAATACATTCGTATGGCTTCTTTACACATTGCCATTTGAAATGATCCTTGGCCTGCTCATTGCAATTCTTCTGAATATGAAGATAAAAGGAAGGAAGCTTTATCGTACCTTGTTTATTATTCCATGGGTGCTTCCAGCTTCTGTTGTCTGTATAATATGGAAATGGATGTATAATGCCGACTATGGCATTTTGAACTATATATTATTGAATCTCGGGCTGATTGATAAATATCAGTTATGGATAAACAGTGCTGCCCAGTCGTTGGCCTGTCAGGCTGCTGTTTATGTCTGGAAGATTTCTCCTTTCGTGATGATCATGTATCTAAGTGGATTGCAGAACATTTCCGAAGATATATATGATGCGGCAAAAATAGATGGGGCCGGATGGCTGAGGCAGGTGTTTCAGATCACTATACCGCTGCTTTTCCCTGTAATGACGTCTGTGATCCTTGTGTCGGCAATCTGGTCGCTTAACTCGTTTGTTTATGTCTACTCTATTACAGGAGGCGGTCCGGCTGGTAGCAGCGAGATTGCACAGATTTTCATTTATAAGACAGGTATCCAGCAGATGCAGTTCAATTATTCTGCTACAGCGGCAAACGTGTTTTTAGTAATTGTAATGTTGATTGCACTCGTCTATCTGATTGTAACACAGAAAAAAGAAGAGAATTTGATGTGAGGGGGAAGGCTATGAAAGGAAACGGTATAAAGATAACAATACTTTTAAAATATGCTCTGATCACAGTTTTCGCCCTTATCATGGTTTTCCCTTTTTTCTGGATGATCAGTTGTGCTCTCAGACCGTCGGATGAACTTTTGACCAGTCCTCCGAAACTGCTGCCGGAGAATCCTACACTTTACAGCTTCGTACATGTCCTGACAGAGACCAACATCCCAAGGTATTTCTTGAATTCGGTGATCATATCCCTGACAGCAACAGCGTTATGTATCATCGTTGCATTACCTGCGGCATATTCTTTTGCAAGGCATAGATATAAAGGTCAGGCTTTTCTTATGATGGCGATTCTGGTCTGCAATATGGTTCCTCAGGCCTCTACTTTGGTACCTCTATATAGTGCCATTAATTCATTAGGGCT
>DVIF01000078.1 GCA_018711525.1 Candidatus Ornithospirochaeta stercorigallinarum | reverse complement strand
AGGTTTGCGAATCTGAAGTACCGCTACGGCAGCAGGGAGTTCTGGTGCCGTGGGTATTACGTAGACACCGTGGGACGGAACAGGGTGGCGGTGGAGCAGTACATAAGGAACCAGCTGGAGGAGGACAGGGTTAGCGAGCAGCTGGAGATGAAAGAGCTGTTCGACCCGTTCACGGGTGAGCCGGCGAAGTGAAGCCTCTGGAGAAGCCCACTGTGGACGAAAGCAGGGTTTGCACCTGCATAAGAAGCATGGTTTCCGTGAACGAGGAAAAAGACCTGGGATGCACCCGGGAAGCCCCTAAGCTTGCTTAGGCGGTACTGTCACTTTTAGCTAAAGTGCGAAAAATTTTTTCATGATCGACTGTGTTTTTCACTTATATTAAGATTTTCTATGATGAAAAATTTCGCAATGCGAAAAATTTCATCATGGAAAGCGGTTTCACTCTATCTTTGATGCAAGCTGCCCGCATGCTCCTGAGATGACCCTTCCTTTTTCTCTTCTTATTGAGTAGTTTATGTTCAGCTTCTTCAATTCATTGGTGAAAGCTCTGATTTCTACATCTGTTGGAGTCTCGAACTCCATTCCCTCAACAGGATTCCATGGAATGAGGTTTACAAGGGCATCCATTCCGCTCATGAATTTTCTGAGCTTCTCTGCATCCTCCTTGCCTGTGTTATATCCTTTGAGCATGCAGTACTCGAGCGTAATCCTCTTGTTCTCATGATGCTGGAAGGAAATGAGTGCCTTTTTAAGCTCGGAGAGAGGGTAGGTCCTGTTTATCCTCATTATCCTGCTTCTTTTATTATCATCAGCTGTGACAAGGCTTACAGCGAGTTTCAAAGGCAGTTCAAGCTCGGTAAGTTTATGGATTCCCGGAACAAAACCCGAGGTGCTGATCGTAATCTTCCTGTATGAGATATTGAACTGCTCCGGATCGTGCAGGACTTGTATTGCTTCCATAACCGCAGTGAAGTTGTTAAGCGGTTCTCCCATCCCCATGAATACGATGTGGCTTATCTCCTCTCCGAGTTTTTCAAGGTGTACGAACTGCTCTATTATCTCTCCTGGTTCAAGATTCCTCCTCAGCCCCATCGTCCCTGTCTTGCAGAACGCGCATCCCATGGCGCATCCCACCTGGCTTGAAAGGCATGCAGTGAATCTGTCCCTGCCATCGGAAAGGCGTACGCATTCTATCACAAGGCCGTCAGAGAGTCTGATGGCAAGTTTGACAGTTGATTCACTTTCCTGACGTTCTATCACCTTTGTCGTCATGGCATCATAACTTAGTCTTTCCCTGTCCTTCTTGCTTAAGCTTGTCATCTCAGAGAAATCCGTCACGCCCTTTACAAGGTTGTCCCTGACGATGCGGGCCTGGAACTTCTTTTCAAGCTTCAGAGCTTCCATGATTTCCTCAAGTTTCATGCCATAAAGACTTCTATTCATATCTATATCCTTATAATGTAAGATTTACGATTTCCATGCTTTTCAAAGTGCAGGTTAATTATTGCTTTTTTGTCTTTACTTTTCAAGGCTTATCGATATAAGCTAAGACTATAGGCAATGCCTAAATCTTAATTTTGTGAGGCGTAAAGAAATGAAAAAGAAAGTATTACTTATTGCTCTTCTAGTTGCTTTGATTCTCGCACCTGTCACAGCTGCAAGCTACAGGGGTTCTGAGAACGATGGAGCAATCGGTGTAGGTCTCAACCTTGGTACAAACACAGGTGTTGGACTTAAGTTCGGCTTTGGGGACTTTGATGTATTGGCTAACATCGGTCTTGATAACTTCAGATTCAATCCATTCTCTCTTGGTGGAGATGTGGCTGTTTCCTATGAGGTTTATGATTTTGATTTCGGTCGCGGACATCACATGCCGCTCACAGTAGGTGTTGGAGCTTCAATGGGATTTGTATTCGATGATCCATTCGTGTTCGATCTCGCAGTACTCGTTCCAGTTGGCATTTCCTACCAGATCCCGGATTTCCCGATGCAGTTCTATCTCAGGCTTGCACCTGGACTTGCAGTGCTTCCAGAGCTTGATTTTGCATTCGCAGGATACATCGGAGCACTCTGGATGTTCTAATTTCCTACGTGGAAAAGAGATGGGGGGAGCCTATACGGCTCCCTTTCCCTTTTTCTTTCACTCTAAATTTAATTTCCCGTAGTAGGGGATGTAGCTCTTCTTTATTCTTATCTTGATGTAAAGTGCATCTTCCTTGTATGTAGTGGAGATTATGGTGTCTCCTTTTCTTATTTTGCTGAAGATTGAGCCGTCAAGTGGTGTCTTTAGTTCTATCGTCGTTTCATTTTCATCTGTGATTCTTTCCAGCTTCTCGACAAGTTCCACCATCCCGATGTTCTCTTTGACACTGGTAACGACATACTCGTAACCATAGTTCTTGAGCCTTATCGTATTGTAGTCGTCATATTCCCTGTCGACTTTGTTAAGCACAAGCAGTTTTATCTTGTCTTCCGCTCCCAGCTCTTTGATGGTATTGAGCGTGGTGAGGAAGTTTTCGTAACTGTTGGGGCTTTCAAGGTCCTGGACTATGATAAGTGCAGAAGCAGAGAGTGCTTCATTCAAGGTAGAGGAGAATGCACTTATGAGACGGTGGGGAAGGTCTTCTATGAAGCCGACAGTATCGGAGAGAAGCACAGTCTCTCCATTTTCCAGCCTGAGTTTCCTGGTGGTCGTATCCAGTGTCGCAAAGAGCTTGTCTTCTATAAGTACGTCTGCTTTTGTAAGGGCGTTCATTATCGAGCTTTTTCCTGCGTTGGTATAGCCTACGAGGGCAAATGAGAAGACGGAGTTCTCCGTCCTGTCTTTTTTCTGGGTCTCTCTGACCCTTTCTATCTTTTCAAGCTCCTTATCTATTGCGTTGATCCTCCTGTCCAGTTTCCTCCTGTCCAGTTCGATCATCCTCTCTCCAAGACCTTTCGCTCCTCTTACTCCTCCTCTCTGCTGTTCGAGATTCAGGATCCTTCCTCTCAGCCTTGGCCTGAGGTATTCCGCTTGTGCTTTCTCTATCTGGAGAAGAGCTTCTTTCGAATGTGCGTTCCTCAGGAATATCGAGAGGATCACATTTTCCCTGTCCATCACCTCAAGTGAGAATATCTTCTCAAGATTCAGTTCTTCACGTGCTGTGATGAATGCATTTATGACAACAGAGCTGCATCCGGTCTCTGAAGCGATACGTGCGGCCTCTTCGGCCTGTCCGGGACCGATGTATGTATTCGGATTTTCATCTTTTACTGTGAATGGGATGTGAAAAGCCACTTTCAAGCCCAGTGTGTCGAGTAGGCTTCTTATCTCCATCTCCTTATGGTATGCTTTTCTAGGATTCACCCCCGGCTCATTGGTTGTGATAAGCAGTACGTCGTATTCTTCCATCTTTTGCAATTATAGTGAGCTTGATGGGCACTGTCCATCTGGGGTTATTTGTGATAAAGTACAACTCTGAGGTGAAAATATGGGTTTGAATTGTGGAATAGTCGGACTTCCAAATGTCGGAAAATCGACAATCTTCTCAGCTGTTACATCAGCTCCTGCAGAGGCGGCGAATTATCCATTCTGTACCATAGATCCGAACGTTGGTATCGTAGCTGTTCCAGATAGCCGTCTTGATAGGATTGCCGAGCTTATTCCTCCTGAGAGGAAGATTCCTGCGACTGTTGAATTTGTGGATATCGCAGGGCTTGTAAAGGGTGCAAGCAAAGGCGAGGGGCTTGGCAACCGTTTCCTTGCATCGATAAGGGAGGTAGGGGTCATTGCACATGTCGTAAGATGCTTCGATGATCCCGATATCGTACACGTCAACAACAAGATAGACCCTAGGGGGGATATCGAGACGATAGAGATAGAACTCGCTCTTGCTGATTATGATACCGTTGAAAAGAGGTATCAGAAGCAGGGGAAGATGGCCAGGGTCAGCAAGGAGGCACAGAAGGAGACGGAGTATCTTCTTCCAATCTATGAGAAGCTCATGAAGGCGCTCTCCGATGGTAGGAGTGCAAGAAGCATCATAACCGATGATGATGAGAAGGCGGCAATCTACGACCTCCATCTCCTTACGATGAAACCTGTGATCTATGTCTGCAATGTCGACGAGGACTCGATCGGTAGCGATAACGAGTACGTGAAGATCGTGAAGGAGATAGCAGAGAAGGAGGGAAGCCAGTGCATCTCCATCTGCGGAAAGATTGAAAGTGAGATAGCCTCCCTTGAGAGTGCTGAGGAGCGTCAGGAGTTCCTGGAGTCGGTAGGCCTGAGTGAAAGCGGCCTCAATCCTCTTATCAGAGCGGCTTACAAGACACTTGGTCTGAGGACATTCTTCACTGCAGGTAAGGATGAGGACAGGGCATGGACGTTCAGGGAAGGGGCAAAAGCTCCAGAATGTGCTGGTATCATACACTCCGATTTCGAGAAGGGATTCATCAAGGCAGAGGTATATAACGCTGAGGACCTCTTCAAATACGGCTCTGAGCTGAAAGTCAAGGAAGCTGGAAAGCTCCGCCTTGAAGGAAGGGAGTACGTCGTTCAGGACGGGGATATCATGTTCTTCAAGTTCAATGTGTGACGATGCGGGAGCTTAACTCCCTCATCCCCTGTACAGAGACTTTTATTTTCTTCCTGTCATATGTGACAAGGCCGTTCGTCTCCTGTTCTACATCACTCAGCTGTGTGTAGATGGAAGCCGAAAGGCCTTTTTCAATGTATGGAATCACATCACGCTCATACATCTTCCTTATCTCATTAAGAAGCGCTTCCTCTGAGGAGACATCCTTGTAGGTGAATTTTCTTGCTTTGCTCTCTTTCTCCTCTCCCATCCCGATTCCTCCGAACTCGGAGAGTATGACACATCTTCCTCTCTTATCCTTTTTGAATCTGTATGGACGGAAATAGACGTGTTTTGAAAGAAAGTCCCCATCCCCCTGGTCATGCCAGCCCGATGTTATGTCTATGGTCCTTGTATCATCAATCTGCTTTATCTCTTTTAAAATCTCTGAAGAGTTGAACTGTCCCCATCCTTCATTGAAGATGCACCACATCCCGATTGCCGGCACTGAATAAAGGTACATGATGCTCTCCTTGATGAAGCTGATGTACTTCATTTTTTCCTCTTCACTCCTCCTTGAAAGGAGATGGCTTTTCCTGTCGCTTAAAAACGATGAGGTGAAGAGTGGAAGGGTGACGGCGAAATCATTGTAGGCAGCCCCTCCGTTCACCATGTCCTGCCACACTATGAATCCCAGCCTCGTTGCGTGGTAGTACCATCTCGGACTCTCGATCTTTATATGCTTCCTTATCGTGTTGAAACCCATGCTCTTAAGCATCTTGAGGTCTTTTATGATTGCCTCGTCACTCTCATATGTCATGAGGCTGTGTTTCATATATCCCTGGTCGAGAATGCCATGATGGAAATAAGGGCTGTTGTTGAGAGCAAGGCGTTTCATCCCCTTGTCATCAACTACGATGGAGAATTTCCTGAGTGCTGTATAGCTTTCAACCTCATCTCTGCCGTATTTGATTGTGAAATGGTATATGTATGGATCCTCTGGAGTCCATGGATGGGGATCATCGATTCTGAGGATGTTCATTGCATCCATGTTCATTTCAAACTCTCTGCCCTCGATAATGATGCTTGCCTTTCCTCCCTCCCTTCTGCTTGATACCGGTAGGATGGTGAAAGATGAGTCATCGTAGTCTGGAGTGACCAGAATCTTCTCAATATAGTCTTCAGGGACTTTCTCCATATAGACGCTCTGCCAGATTCCGCTTTGTGCGGGGTACCATATCCTATGGGGTTTCAGGGTCTGCTTCCCCCTTTCTATAGCCTCGGTATCGGTCGGATCCTTGACGTAGAGTTTCACCTCGAAACCATTCTCCCTCAGATGATCTGTAATGTCATAGGAGAAGGGAAGGTATCCTCCTTCATGTTTAAGGACCTCCCTTCCGTTTATGAAAAGGGTTGCATAGTAGTCCACAGCAAGGAATGTGATTATATATCTGAATCCTTCTTCTTTTTCCAAAGGAATGTTCTTGCGGTAGTATGCTGTCTCATCCGGCATCAGTGTTCTTTTTATGCCGCTGAGGTCTGACTCAGGAGGGAAAGGAACTAGGATCTCGGTTGTGAATTCCTCTCCCTTGCCGTTGTTGACTCCATATTCCCATAACCCGTTGAGGACAATGGTTCCTTTTCTTTTCATGTCAGGACGTGGATTTTCACCAAGTATGTTTCCAAGCATGTCCTGATTATAGCATTTGAAGGGACTTGCTGATATCATTTATTTATGGGCGATAATGAAAACTACATCCCTTTCTATTCTTTTCTTTCAGGAAAAGAGAGATTGGAGATTGAAAACAACAGCAGGAGCATGAGCTTTAAAAAGGGGGAGGCTGTCAACCCAGGGCAGGACTGCCAGGGCTTCATCATCGTGAAGTCTGGTCAGCTCAAGGCGTTCTCGCTTTCAGAAGATGGAAGGGAGATCACTCTTTTTAGATTCTTTAGCCGTGATCTATGCATATTTACGGCCTCCTGCCTTTTAAGGGATATCGATTTCGGTGTGAACGTCATATCGGAGGAGGATAGCGAATGCATATTGGTTCCGACTTTGGTTGTCGACCGCATCAGAAAGGAGAATATAAAAGTCTCGAACTACATCTGCTCGATTCTTTCTTCCCATCTGAGCGATTTGATGTGGCTTATAGACCAGATACTCAACAAGCGTCTTGATTCCCGCCTTGCAGCTTATTTGTGCGAGGAGGCGGAACTTAAAGGAAATCATTGCCTGAAGCTTACGCATGAGGAGATCGCACGTAACCTCGGTTCGAGAAGGGAGGTGATCAGCCGTACCCTCTCATATCTGGAGAAGGAGGGGGAAGTCGCAGTGAAAAGAGGCTCTCTTGAGATCCTGGATATGGGAAAGCTCTCTCAGAGGGCCTCTGAGAGCCTTAGGTGACATCATCACTTTCTTTTTTCCAGCTATGTATTATCTTATGGTCATAGGAGAAAAGAAAAATGGCAGTAGAACATATCAATGAGAATCAGTTTAAGAGCGTAGTGCTTGAGTCGGAGAAACCGGTGCTTGTGGACTTCTTCGCAAAATGGTGCGGACCATGCAGGCAGATGTCCCCGATCCTGGAGCAGGTCTCAGAAGAGAGAAGCGATGTAAAAATAGTCAAGGTCGATGTCGATGAGAACCAGAACCTTGCAGCTGAGTACGGAGTGATGAGCATTCCCACTTTGATTTACTTCAAGGGCGGAAAAGCCGTCTCCCAGGCAGTTGGAGCAAGAAGCAAGGCAAGTCTTGAGATGATGCTTGTATAGCTTGATGTATTCCTTTCGGTTTTAGTGTCAGGGCCATCTCTCATGAGGTGGCCTGTTTTTATTTTAAACATGAATTATCCGTGTTATTATAAAAGCTAAGGAGATTATATGTTTAAAAAAGTAATTGCACTGAGTTTAGTTTTTGTTTTATTATCAAATTCTATTTTTGCAAGTATAGATTTATCCTTGTTGTCATCTGAGCATCAGCAAATATTTTTGAATCAGGCTCTTAGTATTCAAACAGAACAGAATACATTATCTTATTCATCTGGTTATGCAAAACCTACATCATGGGGAGCCTTGTCATCAGGATGGGGAACAAGTAATACAAGTACGGATTGGGTCCCCTATAGAGGTGCTGGGGAAATCTCAAAAGTTGATTTCTTATATGCTACAGGACAATATGATATGGCAAAGAATTTGGAGAATGCGTACAAAACAGCAGAAAATTTCAAACTTGCAGGATATATATTGACTGGAGTTGGTAGTGTTGGATTATTGGCAACATTGCTGATAGGCTCAAACTATTATGGAGATTCTTCAGTTCCGTTATATATCCTTTTAGGCCTTTCTGCTGGTTCTTTAGCTGTTGGTATACCATTTATGTTCTGGCAAGTTGATGATAATCTTTCTGTCTCGTTTGCTGTTGGATTAGCAGATGTATATAATCAGAATTTATTCGATAGTCTTAAGTAGAATCATATCTTAAAATCTCTTCGTGGATATACTTATTCAATTTTTCCATATTGACAAATACTCCCGAAAAAGATTAGATTAACAAAGTTGCTGAAAAAGCAGAATAAATACTGTGGAGGGTAAAAATCTATGGCAAGAAACATGAGTCCTAGATTCAAGCAGTGTAGAAGGCTTGGGGTTAATTATTGTGGACATCCCAAGGCAATGAAGAGAGCGGGCAATCCTGCTTTCCAGAAGAGGAAGAAGCCGACTGACTATTCAAGGCAGCTTACAGAGAAGCAGAAGCTCAAGGCTTATTACGGCGTTTTAGAGAAGCAGCTTCATCATTATTATGAGAAGGCTCTCAAGTCTTCAATGATGACAGGTGATGCTCTTGTAATCTCTCTCGAGAGAAGACTCGACAATGCTGTATACCGCATTGGTTTCGGTAACTCGATCCGCCTCGCACGTCAGCTCGTGTCACATGGCCACATCCTCGTAAACGGCAAGAAGGTAGACATTCCTTCATACCAGATCCAGGTCGGCGATGTAATCAGCTTGAAGGAGAAGTCAAGAAAGAACGAACTCTTCAAGACCAACTTCCTCGGACATCCAGCATTCAATCTTCCATACTTCGAAAGAAACGAAGAGGACTTCTCAGGTAAGTTCACAAGACTTCCAGAGCGCTCTGAGATTCCTGTAGAGGTAAACGACCAGCTCGTTGTAGAGTACTACTCTAAGTAAGGTTGGGCTGAAGGAACTCATCCTATCCACAAAGGAGAGGTGGAGAAGAAAGGACCATTCCAGTTTTTCCTACTTTTTCCCGCGTTTTCCCGACGGCTGCCCTCAAAAGGGAGAACGAAAAGGTTCCTTGATTTCGAAAGCTTATGGGTTGATGAAAATCAACCCTGTTTTTTTCACCATTACTTCACATGATTTCTCTTTCCCCGATAACTTGGATTTTTGGTGTATTTCAATTTAAACCTTTGCCTAATATCCATTTCATCAATAATATTATTCATATGAAACTGATTTACATTGTAGAAGATCATGAGGTTATACGTAACGGAGTAGTCCAGTATCTTGAGCTTTCCGGATTCGATGTGAAAGGGTATGGTACGCTTGAAGAGGCGAGGGCAGCTTTCCAGGAACGTGTTCCTGATATGCTGATACAGGACATAATGCTTCCTGATGGAGATGGATTCTCCTTCGTGAAGGAAGTCAGGAGCAAGAACCAGAGGCTTCCAATCATATTCCTTACTGCGAGGATCGATGAATCCGATAAGATCATGGGCTTTGAGCTTGGCTGTGATGATTATATTACCAAGCCTTTCAGTCCAAAGGAGCTGGTTCTCCGCGTCGAGGCGCTTTTCAGACGCTCAGATGTGCAAGGGCCTCAGAGCTCTTCCCGTTCCTATTCACTGGGGGAGAGCGTCATGGTGATTGATGAGGATGAGCATAAGCTCACAATAGACGGGGATGAGATCACTCTTACTGCTGCAGAGTGGAGGATTGTCGCATATCTTGCATCCAACTCTCCGAACCTTATTTCAAGGGCTCAGATCCTTGAAGAATGTTTCGACTACAGTTTTGAAAGTTATGAGCGCGTCGTAGACACTCATATAAAGAATATCAGGGCCAAGCTGAAGAAGGAGGCCTGGATAGAGACCGTCAGGGGTTATGGCTACCGTTTTGCAGGAAAAAAGATAGATAAGTAATGCGTAGGAATATCTACTTAAGGCTTCTTTTATCAATCGTCGGCATCACTGTTCTTGTGATGGGTATACAGCTGGCAATACTTTTTGTCTCGACGAAGATAGCGGAGCGCACATGGAAGGCTCATGTCTTTGATGGGTATGTGGAGACACTTTCCTCCACGTTCCAGGAAAATCCCACGCTTACCGTTGCAGACTTCCTATATGTTCTCGTCGATAGTGCTCCAGACAGGGTCTCCGGCCTTCTGATCAGGGATGAAAGAGGTGATATCAGTATCTCTATCGGTTCTTCCAGCCGAGGTGATTTCATTCCTCAACCATATGAGCGGGGGCGTCTTTTCGATTATTACAACTCTTCATCTATGGCATTCCCGAAGGCTTTCTCCGTATCGGTCAACACGACAGAGGATTATTCGACAGAGAGCATAAAGGCCCCGAAGTACAGCATAAACCTAACCACTCATCTTGTCGGCAGGAATATGGTTGTAGACAACATCGCTGTCAGGGAGACAGGAGAGCGGAATGATGTCGATGTCAAGATCCCTTCAGTCATAAAGGATAACGATATCGCAGGATCCATCGTGCTGTACAACAATGACACCGTATATGGCTATATCGATATCATTGTGTTCGATATCGATGTATATGGGCCTACCGAGATACTCGTAAAAAACTTTTCAAGCAAGATCATCATTTTCCTTCCAATTGCTGTTCTCATCTCTTTGATTGCCGGATATTTCATTTCAAAACGTAATGCGAACATGATAAGGGAGATAAGGCGTTCGTTAAGGGAACTTGCAATGGGAAACTACAAGGTCTCTGTGAATAGGAATCTTGTGAACTATGATGATTTCTCCATGATAGCAGACAGTATCGAGCAGCTTGGAAACGACCTCGACAGGCACAGGAAATCAAGAAAGGAGTGGCTCAGGAACATCAGTCACGACCTAAATACCCCTGTTGCAAGTATGAACCTTCTTCTCTCCGGAGTTGAGGACGGCGTCTTTCCTGTGAATGCAGACCTTGTAAAGTCGATAAAGAGTGAGAATGATATACTTATCAGCCGTATTGCAAGCGTCACATATTATTCAAGTCTGATCGACTATCCGGTCGATTTCACGGAGGTGGATATCAACGAGGTGATCTCCTCTGCACTCTCATCAAGGAGCGGCTATCATTTTGAGCCTGAAGTGCCGATTTTCCTGAATATTGATTATGAACTTGTGAAAAGGGCCCTGAAGGAAGTCCTTGATAACGCATATAAATATGGGGAAAGCGAAGAGGATGTAGTTGTGTCTGTTCATTTGAAAGATGGTTTTGCAGACATTTGCATCATGAACAGAGGCAGTCTTCCTCAGCCGCGTCCACCATTCTTCGAGCCGTGGGCCAGGGGTGATGAGTCCAGGCATGAGGGGGGATCCGGACTGGGACTGCCGATAGTGCATCAGATAATGGAGATGCACCACGGCTCTGTATCGATCGATGAGAAGGATGGCTTTGTGTTTGTAACACTCAGATTTCCAATATGATTGAGTCATCCTCCATTCTTCGTATCTCAATCTTTCCATCGATATAGATGGCATAGCTTCTACCCTCCCCGCCTTTCGGGATTGAAATCGAACCGGGGTTGAGGAATGTTATGCCGTCTTTCTTTTTCAGCCCGTGCAGGTGGGTATGTCCGCTGAAGAAATGCGTATAGCCGCACTTAGGTCTGTTCTCCTCGTTGTATATATGGCCATGTGTCATGAATATGGTGTTTCCGTCTGCATAGACGAGGGCCTCCTGGCTGAGGCATGGGAACGAAAGCACCATCTGGTCTACTTCAGCCTCACAGTTCCCCCTTACGGCAAGGATCTTCGGTGCGATTTTCTCAAGCTCGGCTATTACAGCCTTGGGCTCGTAGTTATGCGGTATATCGTTCCTCGGTCCATGGTAGAGTATGTCTCCTAGGATAAGAACCTTGTCAGGCTTCTCCACCTCTGTCTTTCCTACTATGAATTCAGCACTGTCTGAGCAGCCGTGTATATCTGAAAAAATTAAAAACTTCATGTAGGCATTATAGGAATCTTTAATATCTCTATCAATTGTGCCATCATGAGGTCATGAAGATTTTCAATCATAAGTTAGGAAAAAAAGATGCTTTCTTGAGGTTCTACCTCCACGCAGATCTTTCAAGAATCGGTTATTCAGGAATGTCGTTTCCAGGAAAAAGGAGGGCGGTTCTCATAATCCCGGGCGGAGGATACAACCATATATCAGAGCGGGAGGCTGAACCTGTTGCCATTTCCTTCTTCGAGAAGGGATATGAGTGTGCTGTGCTCTATTATTCTGTCGGAGAGGATATGGCGCACTCCAATCCTATTGAGGAGGCAGCGGAGGCAGTCAGCGTGTTAAGAAGGCTTGAGAGCGTGGATGAAAAGAAGATTACCGCAATCGGTTTTTCAGCCGGAGGTCATCTTGCCGCAATGCTTGCAGAGCATGGATGTGAATTTAGTAATGATGCCGAACTAAATGCTTTAATCCTTGCATATCCAGTAATTACCATGGGGAAATACACTCATAGGGGTTCTCATGACCTGATTGTTTCCGTGCTTAGTAATGAGGTCTATCTTAGTGCAGAGATGAATGTTTCCTCATCTTTTCCTCCGACATACATATGGGCGACCAGGACGGATGAGACTGTCGATGTGAGAAACAGCCTCATGATGTATGAGGCTGTGATTGAAAAAGGAATATATTCGGAGCTTCATATCTATCCGGAAGGATCCCATGGGCTCTCGCTCGCAACAGTAGAGACGGGGCGGTGTCTGCCATATGTCACATCCTGGCTGGATGATGCATCCCGGTTCCTGGATAGCGTATTCTAGAAGTATTCAAGCATTCCGAGGCTTGCTCTGATTCCGCTTGCCCACGCTCCTGTGATTCCACGGCTCGTGCCGGCGCCGTCTCCTGCGAAGAACACACCTTCGCATACCTGGAAGTGCTCATCCTTGTACTCCGGCTTGTTTGCATAGAGCTTTATCTCCGGGTAGTACATGATTGTGGAAGGATGGAGGACTCCAGGTACGATGGTATCCAGGTTCTTCATTGCCGACCAGATGTATCTAAGGATCTTGCTCGGCATCGCCAGCGATATGTCTGACGGGCAGGCATCGAGAGTCGGTTTGAAATCATAGAGGTCTCCGTTGAATGTAGCTACCTTGCTTCTCCTTCCCAGGCGGAAGTCTCCGACCCTCTGCATCAAGGGCTTTCCACCTCCCATCAGGGAGGCAAGGAGCCCTAGGTGTTCTGCAAAGGTCTGACCTGATGCAAGAGGTTCTGTGAATCTGACTGTCTTTAAAAGCGCGAAGTTCACCAGTCCGTTGTTCTTGCTCTCATCAGCTTTGAATGCATGTCCGTTGACGCTGTACCATATGTCGCCGCGCTCTGTCGCATATTTCTCTTTTACGACATGTGCGTTTCCGCTGTTCGTGCAGAATGTACGCACCTTTTCCTTGAAGTAGAACTTCGGATCGTAGTAATCCTTTACGATAGGGTAGTGCTCAAGTCTTGTCTCAACCCTTATTCCGACATCGATGATGTTGTCCATGTAATTGATGTCAAGCTGATGCATCACATCCTGAAGGAAATGGAAGCCCTGGCGTCCAGGTGCGATAAGGATGCTCTTGTATCCTATCTCCCTCTTGTCGGTGGTGATGACCTTCCTCTTGTTGTCGATGCCTACCATCTCCTCTCCGAGGGAGAGCTCTACACCGCTCTCTTTTAGTTTGGCAAGCAGCTCTTTGATGAGTTCAAGCCCGCCATCAGTTCCAAGATGTGTCTGCTTTATTTCGAGGAGGGAGCATCCAAGGCGTTCCGCCCTTGCCTGATATGTACCTATGTTGCTCTTTGAGAGTATGTTCGGCTTAAGGAAATCGGTGACCTCCTCAAGATATCTGTCAGCAGTCTCTTCATCCCAGTATTCCAGAGGGAAACCAATAGGGAAGGTGAAGTTCATCTTACAGTCGTTGCGCATTCCTCCCGTACTGTAAGGCCTCTTGTCGAGCATCAATATGCTTGCGTCTTTCTTTCTTTTGAGTATTGAGAATGCCGCACCCATCCCTGCTGGACCGGATCCGACTATTACAGCATCAAACTTATCCATCTTATCTTCCTCGCCAAAGCAATAGTTTACTATATTGCCATGTTTTGTTTAAGATATAAGAAAGGATTTTGATTATAAAATTAATTATTTAAAATAAATATTTTTATTGTTTATATTCCAGAATCGGAGTAAAATTAAAAACATGAAATACATAGACGTGAGCCAGGCGGCAAAAAAATGGGGGCTTTCCGACAGAAGGATCAGATATCTCTGCAATGAAGGCAGGATAGACGGGGCGATAAAGATGGGTTGGTCGTGGACCATACCTGAAGATACTCCACGCCCGAGGGACGGAAGGGTCCTGAGGCATTTCAAGAACATGGATATCCGCCCGGGAGGTGTTGATGTCGACAGGCTTCTTGAGTTCCAGATACTCCATCCGGTCTCCTCTCAGATGAAGAGTGAGGGGAGGATGAATCATATAATCCTATCGAACCTCCTTTACCTGTTCGACAAGGAGAAGATCATAGTCGAGGAAAGGGATGTAAAGAGGATACTCTCAGGAAAGATCGTTCCATCCGTCTCACTTGAGACCCACCTCCTGATCGTCAACTTCCGCTCTGTGCTTCTGTCCTTGATAGACATGAAGGAGCCTTGGACCGATAAGGATTTCCGTCTTGCATATTCACGTCTTATGCAGGGGATCGATGATGTGGGGTCCATGACATACAGGGATGGATACAGCCTGAGGGAGGTAAGGGGCAAGAACAAGGTCCGTGTCGATGTGCAGATGGAGACGCTGCTCTCCCAGTATGAGAGCTGGAAGGCTCTGAACGGCATAGTCTCTGGTGTTATGCTCTATGGTGAGCTTGAGAGGATAAGTCCTTTTGAAAAGTACCCGTCGTTCTTTTCCTACCTCGTCCTCTCAGGTGAGCTGCTGAGGAACAACATCTATCCTCCACTATTCTCCCTGGGGGACAAAGGTGAGTTCGATGGTGCGTACTTCATAGCGCTTAAAAGGGGAAACTACAAGGATTTCACATCATTTATAGAGAGCAGGGTGCTCAGGAGCTATAAGATAAATGTATGATTATGTATTCAGGAATGCGTTGCTCGTGGATGGGAGCGGGAACAAGCCATTCAGAGCTGATGTCGCAGTATATTCTTCTTTGATCTGCCTCATAGCTCCGAGTGGGAGTTTGAGCGCCAGGCATGTCATCGAAAAGTCCTCCCTCGTCCTATCCCCGGGGTTCATAGACATACATAGTCATGATGACTTGGAGGTGTTGAGACGCCCGGAGCTCAGGGATAAGGTCTCTCAGGGGATAACCTTGGATGTGAACGGCAACTGCGGAGTCGGTCTTTTCCCCCTAAAGGATGATGAGAATGCACTCTATGAGACTGTCGTAGACATACTCGGCGCCTATGATGGAAGATGGGATTGGAAAGATTATAGAAGCTACAGGGAGAGGATAGAGAGGACAGGTGCGGGTATTAACGTAGGCTTTCTCACCTCCCATTCCGCTCTGCGTTTTTATGCGATGGGTGATGATATAGCGCGGGCGGCAACACCTGAGGAGATAGAGATGATGTGCCTCCTTCTGGATGAGCAATTGAAAGAAGGTTCATTAGGATTCTCAACAGGGCTTTATTACTCTCCCTGTCTTTTTGCAGATGAGGCCGAGATGCTGGCGCTTTTAAAGGTCGTCAAGGAAAACGGTGGGCTTTTCTCCGTCCACCACAGATGTGAGGGGGATGACCTCGTTCCATCTTTGAAAGAGGTGCTTTCTCTGGCAGAGCGTACTGGTGTCAGGCTTGAGATCTCCCATTTCAAGGCAATAGGGGAGAGAAACCAGGCTAAGGTTGATGATGCACTATCCTTGATAGAGGAATACAGGGCAGAAGGTGTCGATGTAGGATTCGACCAGTATCCGTATGAATACGGCTCCACAGGGCTTTTCTCTCTTCTTCCTCCCTCTCTGCAGGGACTGACGAGGATTGAACAGCGTCTTGCCGTCTCTCTTGAGAATGAAAGGGAGGATATCAAGAGGGAGATGCTGAGCCCTACGGGATGGGACAGCATATATTCGCTTTCGGGCCCTGATAGGATCAAGATACTCACGCTTGACGGGCACAGGGAGCTGGAGGGCATGACACTTTCAGAGATTGGAGAGGAATGGAGGATGGATCCTCTTGATGCCCTTCTGGATATCCTTTCAGATGAGACGGGGAAGGCCGTCATGATGGATATCACGGAAAGCAGGGATAACCTGGTGAAGATAATGAGGCATCCACTCTCTTCGTTCGGGACCGACTCGCTTTTCTCATCCGACACACCTCATCCACGTACAAAGGATGCCGCAATGCATCTTATCAGGGAATATGTGTCAAAAGAGAAGGTGCTCTCCCTCCAGGAGGCTGTCAGGAAGATGAGCGGGGAGAACGCCGATCGTCTCAATCTGAAGGACAGAGGATATGTCAAAGAAGGGATGAAAGCGGACTTGGTCCTTTTTGATGCTGAAAAAGGTGTGGTCGATACCGTTCTTGTAAACGGTAAGGCCGTCATACGTGACGGCATATACTCGGGAGGCCTTCACGGCTCCGTAGTTTCAAGGGGAAGATAGAGATGCTGAGAGCGGGAGAGGATTATCTGGAGAGCATCCTGCAGCTTGAGAGGGCGCAGGAGAGGACAGGCGTCAGGATTACTGACATAGCACGGAAACTAGGAGTGACAAAACCAAGTGTCATACGTGCGATGAAGCAGCTTCATGCGGATGGCTACATAGAGCAGGAATCATATGGGGATATCTACCTTACTGAGAAGGGCAGGGTCAAGGCTTCCCAGGTCTATCACAGGCATAGCGTCCTTACACGGTTCTTCCGTGATGTACTGGGCGTTGATGCCGGGCAGGCGGAGAAGGATGCATGCCTGATCGAGCATTACATCTCTTCCGAGAGCATGGAGAAGCTTGCCGCGTTTGTTGAGGCCGAGGGAGGAGAAGATTCATGAGTCTTTATATTTTCGATATGGGGGATGTGGTCCTTCTCGGAGTGAGGACGCTTAGAAGGATGGCTGAGCAGTACGCTCTTGAATACAAGGAGTTCAGGGCGGACTATGGACTCTACGACAAGCCTCTGATGGATGGATTCATGGATCCTGACGACTACTACAGGCACATGGAGCTGAAGTACGGGATCAAGATAGATGAGGATCTCTTCGTGAAATATTTCGATCCTGTATTGAATACGACCTTGATCTCTTATGTGGATATGCTGAGAAAAAGAGGGGACGTCTGTGTGATAGGTTCGAATACCTTCGCTCCCCACTGGAACTACATGAAAATACACTATAAGGAGATAGTAGAGCATTTCGATGCCCTGTATGCATCGCATCTGATGCATATAACAAAACCTGTGAAGGCATTCTGGCGTCATATCATGGAGAAAGAGGGATTTGATGCAAGAGATACCTTCTTCATCGACGACAGGCTTGAGAATATCGAGGCTGCAGAAAGCCTTGGGATAAAATGCCTTCTCTTTAGAGGGGATAATGATGATTTGAGGAGCTTTTTAGACCTCTGAGCCCTCTTCTTTTCCAAGGGGATTGAAATAATAGGTCTCCATGTTCCCTATGGCCTTGTCTATCTCCTCATCCATTTCAAGAGCCTCATAATGTTTTCTCGACATTTCCTTTATCGGATGTGTCACAGGATGCTTAGGGGAGAATATGACGCAGCAGTCCTCGTATGGAAGGATTGATGTCTCGTATGTACCTATCTCCTTTGCTGTCTTTATGATCTCCTCCTTGTCCATTCCGACAAGAGGTCTTATCACGAGCATGTCAGTCATGCTGTCTGTGAAACTCATTGCATCGAGTGTCTGGGATGCGACCTGGCTTAGCGCCTCTCCGGTGACTATCGCTGTCGCCTTCTTCTCTTTTGCAATCTTCTCAGCTGTCTGCATCATGCTTGCCCTGAACATCAGCGTAGTCTCATCGGGATAGCTCAGTTTCTTGATCCTCAACTGTCCGTCTGTGAAAGGGACTACATAAAGTCTTGTCCCTCCAAGATAGGGGGCGATGAGGGATGCAAGCTTCTTCACTTTTTCAAGTGCAAGCTCGCTTGTATATGGATATGCATGGAAATATATGCAGTCGACCTTCAACCCCCTCTTTGCCGCCCTTATGGCTGCAACAGGGCTGTCAATCCCTCCTGAAAGGAGGAGCATGGCCCTTCCTGCCGTCTGCACAGGCAGTCCTCCCGGTCCCTTCTCGTCATCGGTGTATATGTAGACATCCTTTCTTACTTCGACATGGAGTGTGAAATCGGGGTGCTTGAGGTCCACTGTAAGGGAGGGAAACATCCCGTGTACCACATCGGCAAGGCTTAGTGATATATCGTAGCTGGAGAGGGGGAATGTCTTATCCTCCCTGCGTGCATCGATCTTGAATGAGCCTGTGGATGCAAAAGGGTATGCTTCAAGCACCTCTTTCGTTGCTTTTATGATGGCATCCATGTCCTTTTCGCATTTGAATGCCCGTGCAAAGCCCGTGACTCCGAACGTGCTGGAGAGTGCTTTCCTGACAATCTCCTCATCTGCATCCCCGTCAAGATGGAGATAAAGCCTTCCCTTCTGCTTTTCTATCTCGGCGTTCCATCTGGAGAGCTTGTCCTTGATGTTGTGCCTCAGTCTCTTCTCGAATAGGTTCCTGTTCCCACCTTTTAAAGATATTTCACCTTCCTTTATAAGATAGAGCTTACTTTCCACTTGCTATCTCCTTGATTGCTGTTATCAGATTATCGACCTCGATATCCTCTGTCTCATCCGAGAGGGAGATCCTTACTGAAGATCCCGCTCTTTTTGCACCATATCCCATCGCTTCTATGATGTTCTCTCCCTTTTTCGCATTATTCGAGCATGCGGAACCGGATGATACGGAAAACCCTTTGTCGTCAAGCATCCTCGAAAAGACCTCGCTTGGAAACGGGGTGGAGACATTTATGATATACGGGCTTGTGTTCCCCTCGCTGTTGAGCTGAAGGCCGATGGACTCGAATTCCCTTTTCATCTTTTCCGAGAGGGCTTTGACTCTCTCTTCCTTCTCTTTCCTTTTCTCGTAGGCCTCCTCAAGTACGGATGCGAAAGAGACTATCCCCGCAAGGTTCTCCGTTCCCCCTCGCATTCCCATCTCCTGTCCTCCCGCTGAGGAGAGCGGCCTTATGAGGTTCCTGCTTCTCATGTATAGCATTCCGACTCCGCGAGGGCCTGAGATCTTATGTGCGGAGAATGAGGCTGCATCCACACCGCTTTTCTCAAGCTCGAGTGTCGTCTTTGCAAGGGCCTGTACGCTGTCGGAGAAGAAGACTATCTTATGTTTTATCGTCTTCTCGTATTCCCTGATTACAGATGAAATCTCATTTGTGGGCTCTATAGCTCCATTGACGTTGTTGACAGCCATCACTGCCACAAGCCTCGTCTCCGGGCTTAGGTTTTCTTTGACTTCCTCAGGGTCTACGAATCCTTTTTTCGCTTTCAGCATTACGACATCCCATCCCTTGTCCTTCAAAAGTGGGATGAACGCCTTGATTGCATCATGCTCGATGCGTGAGATAAGGACCCTTCCGGGTGACTTCTGCCATAGAAGGGAGGAAAACACTATGTTTATCGCTTCTGTGGCACCACTGGTGAATATGGTCTGCTCAGGTCTTATCCCAAGGATTGAAGAAACCTTCATTCTTGCTTTTTCAAGCTCCTCATGTGCCTCCCTTCCTCCTCTGTGGATTGATGAAGGATTGAGGGGGAAGGCCTTTGCACATTCAACATAACTTGTGACGGCCCTCTGGCTCATGGGAGATGTCGCTGCATAGTCGAAATAATTAAGCATAGGACATATGTTAATTAAGAATCAGGCAGAATTGCAATAAACTTCCGTTTTCAAAACATTTTCTTTTGTGCTACTTTTGGATAGGAGTCAACATGGAAAGAAAATTCTCTCTCACTTTGTCAGGTGGAGCTCAGACCACCGTATCGTTTGTGAAGGGCCTGGAAGAGCTTACAGATGCCCTTTCATCGTATCAGGACAATGTCTTCTACGTCTTTGATGAGAACAGTGCCAGGCTGCTTTCCTCCATACCGGAAAAAAGCATCGTCCTTCCAAGTGGTGAGGTCAACAAGAATATCGGAAGTCTTGAGAAGATAATCGGAAAAGCCCTTTCATGCGGATCTGCAAGGGATACGAGGTTCATAGGGTTCGGTGGTGGAGTGATCTGTGATATGGCGGCCCTTGCATCCTCCCTCTATATGCGTGGAGCAAAGCTCACATTGGTCCCTACGACGCTTTTATGCATGGTGGATGCATCTGTCGGAGGAAAGACTGCAATAGACTATCTTGGAGGCAAGAACCTGGTCGGCACTTTCTATCCTGCACAAGAGGTGCTCATATCGACAGCGACACTTGAAACCCTCGATGGAAAGGAATTCATGTGCGGACTCGGGGAGGTGGTGAAACATGCCTTCCTCACGGAAGACGGAAGTCTTTTCGATTTTCTCAAGGATAACAGAGACAGGATCATGGGGAGGGAAGGGGACCTCCTTGAAGAGGTGGTCTATGATTCATTGAGGGTGAAATGCAGCTATATAGAAAGAGATCCCTTGGAAAAGAAGGGTATAAGAAGCTTCCTCAATCTTGGTCACACATTTGCTCATGCACTTGAGAGCATGAAGGGATACGCAATAAGCCATGGTGAGGCCGTCGCCTGGGGCGTGGGGAGGGCTCTTGAGGCATCCTACTTGATGAAAAGCCTGGATAAATCAGCATATGAGAGTGGACTATCTCTTTTAGAAGACTATGGTTATGACGTCTCCTACAGGATAGAGCCGTCCTCATGGACACTATTTGAATCAGCTCTCGGCAAAGACAAGAAGAAGAGTGGCGGGCATGTGAAATTCGTCCTGCTTGAAGGGCTGGGAAAGCCGTATCTCTCACCGTTGGATGAGGAGACCGTCAGGTCCCTTGTGGTGGAGAGCGCCTGATTTTCTGCCTCCCTCTCTCTAAATAATAATTTTGTTTGGTCTGTCCCATCTTTGGGTGTATAATCAGAGTGGAATCGGATATGAGGGTAATTCCTCATTATATAAAGAAAAAGATAATGGAGCGCTTATATGGCAACAACTCATATCGATGATAAAATCAGGAGAAGCGATGCTCTTAGCAAGGCCCGGGGAGAGGCTAAGTACGTTTCTGATTATTTCTTTGACGGCATGCTGTATGCCTTGATGCTCAGGAGTACGGAGGCCAGGGCTGAGATTGTCAGCATCACTTATCCCACACTTCCTGAAGGGTATTATTTCGTCTCGGCGGAAGACATCCCTGACTGTGGTACGAACAGTCTCCACATGATAGGAGACGACTGGAGATGCTTTGCATCCGGTGACGTAAGATATGTCGGTGAGACCATAGGTCTCTTTGTCGGTCCATCCAGGGCTGTGCTCAAAAGCCTTGTCGATAATACGAAGGTTGAATACAGGACCAGGCAGGGGGCTGTCACAATAGATGATGCGATTGCGGTAAAAGGCGGCTCGATACTCGAAGGGAAGGATGATGACATACTCTGTCAGCTTTACTGTGAGAAGGGAGAGGATATGGAAGAGGTCTTCAAGGAGGCCGACACCATCATCACCGAGACTTTCGAGACTGGTTTCCAGGAGCATGTGCATCTTGAGACAAATGGAGCTCTGGTGACGGAGGAGGATGGCAATTTCGTCATCTACATCTCATGCCAATGTCCGTTCTATGTAAGGAAATCAGTAGCGGGACTTCTTGGAGTTCCCCTTGAGAAGATAATAATCCGCCAGACGACGACAGGAGGGGCCTTCGGAGGAAAGGAGCATTTCCCGGATGTCCTAGCAGGTCCTCTTCTTGTCGCAGAGAACAAGATACATAAACCGATCAAGATGATATTCGACAGGGAGGAGGACATGGAGTTCTCTGTAAAGCGTCATCCGTCGAAGATCACATATAAGTCTGCTTTAAAGGATGGAAAACTCATAGGAACGAAAGGTGATATCTACTACAACTGTGGAGCATATCTATCATCATCGTTCGTCGTTCTTCAGCGTGGAGTCTTCCATGCAAACGGAGTCTATGACATCCCGAACACACGTCTCAACGGCTATGGTATGGCGACCAACACTTTCCCAAGTGACGCATTCCGTGGCTTTGGAGCCCCGCAGACACTCTTTGCGATAGAGATGCATATGACGCATATCGCACGCACCCTTGGCGTTGATCCTGCAGATTTCAAGAAAAGCATGTTCATAAAAAGAGGAGGAGAGACTGTCACAAACGGCCATGTCGTTGAAGAGGTCATGCTTAGCGAGATGTTCGACAACATCGCCTCTGCTTCCGATTACTACAGCAAGAGCAGGGAGTATGGATATGGCTCGGGCAGGGGAATCGGAGTGAGCTTCTACAACCATGGAGGCGCTTTCACGGGAAACGGAGAACAGGCGATCATCAAAGCCCATGCAAGGCTTAGAAAGACAGGGGAAAGGGTCACCATTGAAGTAGGCTCTACGGAGATGGGACAGGGATTCCAGACGATTCTGAGGAAGATTGCAGCATCCGTTCTCGAGATTCCTATTGAGAACGTCGACTATCCTAATCCTGATACTTCATGCGTGCCGGACTCCGGTCCGACCGCTGCCTCAAGATCCACGATGATTGTCGGCAGGCTGATAGAGCGCTGTGCAACAGAGATGAAGGAGCGCTGGAGCGAGGGGGATTTCTCTGTAGAGAAGGAATATGAGCATCCGGAAGGATTCCCTTGGGACCAGAGCACATTCAGAGGGGATGCATACCTTGGTTATGGATGGGGTGCGGCGATTGTCGAGGTCGAGATAGACAAGAGGACGAATGAAGTGAGTGTGAAGGGCATCTGGACCAGCCACGAGATAGGAAAGGCGATCGATGAGCTTATCGTACATGGACAGATAAACGGTGGAGTCATCCAGAGTCTTGGATACGCCTCGATGGAGAAGATGGAGAACAGGAATGGACATTTCAAGCAGACAAGCATGTCCGATTATGTGATTCCGACGAGCATGGACTTCCCGAAGCAGTATTACCATATACAGGAGAATCCATACCCATACGGTCCTTTCGGTGCAAAGGGAATGGGTGAGCTTGTCTTCAACGGGGCCGATGCCGCATACTGCGATGCTCTTGAGAGGGCGATAGGAAAGGATATATTCAAAATCCCACTTCCACCAGAAGATATAGAGGAGGCACTCAGGAATGCTTGATAACAGGATTTCATTCACCCTTAACGGGAACAAGGTAGAGTTCATAGGAGATCCTCTCAGACGTCTTATAGACACTCTGAGGGAGGACTTCTCCCTCACGGGGGTCAAGGAAGGCTGCGGAGAGGGGGAGTGCGGAGCATGTTCCGTAATCAAGGATGGAAAGCTTGTCACGAGCTGCATAATCCCGATGGGGTCTGTTGCCGGTTCTGATATCTGGACGATTGAGGGAATCAGGGAGACGGGGCTTGGAAAGATCATCATCGATGCCTTTGCAGATGGAGGTGCTGTCCAGTGTGGGTTCTGCATTCCCGGGATGGTCCTTGCTTCATATGTTCTTCTCAAGGAGAAGGAGATGCCGAGTGAGGATGAGATCAGGGAGGCGATAAGCGGTAACATCTGCCGATGCACCGGTTATGATTTGATTGTGGAAAGCATCCGTCTTGCAGATGAGAGAAGGAGGAATGCATGAGCACCTGTTATATTCCGGAAAACCTCACAGAAGCGTTGGAGATAAGAAAGAAGACACACGCCATCCCTCTTGCAGGAGGAACCGACCTGATGGTGCAGGCCAAGAACGGCATAGGTGTAAATCCATCATTCCCGTCTCCTGTGATGATCATAACCAATTTGAAGGAGCTTAGGGGGATAAGGGTCGAGGATGACGGCACTCTGGTAATCGGAGCCCTTGCCACGAGCAGTGAGATAGCCCATGATGAGCGTGTGTTTTTCCATATAAGGAAGGCAGCTTCCCAGATGGGAGCAGTCTCCCTGAGGAACACCGCTACGATAGGAGGGAACATCGCCAATGCCTCACCAAAAGGAGATCTTCCTCAGCCTCTCATCCTTCTGGATGCCGACCTGGTGCTCTCTTCCATCGATGGGGAGAGGACTGTCAAGGTTGATGATTTCATCACAGGGGCGAAGAAGACGCTCCTCAGGGATGATGAGATCATAAAGGAGATAAGGGTATCCCCTGTAAAGGCCACCCATTATTTCTACCATAAGATTGGTACAAGGAAGGCCAATGCCATAAGCAAACTCTCACTCTCTGTTCTTGTCGATGTCGAAGAGGGTATCATCAAGGATTTCAGGGCATCCTCAGGAGCCTCTGGTGATAAGGTCAAGAGGAGCAGGGAAGCAGAGATGATACTCATCGGAAGAGCTGTTGCTGAAATTCCTTCATATGTCGATGAATTCACAAATGCATGGAATAGGATCCTCTCTCCTCATGCGATGCCTGAATACAGGAGGGAGAGCACGAAGAGGATGCTTAAGGACTTCTTGCTTAAGATCGCAGAGGGCGCCGAGCCCGGCATATACGAATAGGAGGAGTGATGAGGGAACTTGTAAGAGTTGATTCATTGATGGATGCCGTTGGAAGGGATGGCCTCTTCCTATCTGGTGGAACCGAGATATTAAGACTTAATACAGGAGTGGACAAAAACTCCCCCCTGATAGACATCCTTCCTTTATTAAGCGATGAAATCAGAAAAGAGGGGGACTCAGTCCTCATTGGAGCATCTGCCACATTCGCCCTTCTGCTTTCCTCTCCGGTTGTGCCTGACTACCTGAAGGAGGCTCTTTGCTATATGCCTTCTCCTCAGTTGAGGAATCAGGCGACGATAGGGGGGAACATCGCCTCTTGGCGCGATGATTCCTTCCTCATCCCGACCCTTTCAGCATCGGGTGCGGAATTGACTGTCGTCTCATCCGATGGAGAGAAGGAAAGGATGAGCATTAAGGACTATGGCCTCAAGAGAGGCCTTATCCTGAGTGTTTCGATACCTGCGAGTGCTGAGGTAAGGAATTTCAGGGAGAGCCTCACAAGCCACAGCCATGCAGTGGTGACCGCATCATTCGGAGAAGGTGAATGCTATGCGGTGAAAGGAAGCGGGATATTCTTCTCTTATGATGAGTTGAAGTTCAACGATGACATGTTCGGCAGTGCTTCATATAAGAGCTATCTTGCCACTCTTTACAGGAAAGAGAGCGGGAGGGTGTAATGGAGATAAAGGTAAGAATCAACGGAAAGAATCTTCGTCTTGAAAGCAACGAGCCTCTCAAGGATCTCAGGAGCGTGCTGTATTCGGCTGGTTATAATTCGGTAAGGGACAGCGATGACAGGGAAGGTTTTACAGGAAGTGATACCATTGTTTTCAATTCTCGTCTGATGTATTCGAATCTCATTCCGTTCTTCAGGGCCGATGGAGCCGAGATATATACTGCCGAATCATTGTTGAAAGACAGGAAGATAAACGATGTCCAACAGGCCATGATAGACTCAGGTATCGTGCAGAGCGCATATAACGCTCCCTCTGCAGCACTGATCCTGACATTTCTGCTTGAAAGAAAGCCTGATGCGACAAGAGATGATGTCAAAGAAGCTCTTTCCGGCCTTTTCGTAAGGGATGCAGGGTATGAGCATTATTATCTTGCTGTAAAGCTTGTACAGGAGAAGAGGAAGTACGGGAAGTACAAGAGCAAGGTGTCCCCATCATTCCGCGAGGGGCTTTCATATGTTGGAAAGCCTACGGGAAAGATAGATGGAGAGGCTCTTGTCTCGGGAGAAAGGGTCTTCGTGGAGGACAAGATCCTTCCCGGCTATAGCGTACTGAGGGTATTGAGAAGCCCTTATGCCCATGCATATATCAAGAGCATAGATACCAAGGACGCAGAAGCAGTCGAAGGTGTGGATGCTGTAATCACGTGCTTCAACTGCCCCGATGTCTATTACATGCAGGCCGGTCAGGGAAACCCGGAGCCAAGCCCTCATGACAGGAGGCTTTTCAACAGAAAGGTCCGACACGTCGGGGACCGCGTTGCTGCAATTGTAGCAGATAACGATGAGATTGCAGAAAAGGCACTTTCCTTGATAAAGGTCGAATATGAGCCGATTGCTCCTGTCTTCACGGTTGAAGAGGCGATGGCGGAAGATGCTCCGTTGGTACATAACGGAGTTGTTGAATACCGCTCCGGTGCTCCAGATGACCTTGATGAATACAATAAGAGTGCGAATCCTCTTGATGGAAAGGTCATATACCAGTTTCCTCTTCATGGGGATATAAGAAAGAATATCGCAGCAGGTGCCCATGGAGGAATCGGTGATATCGAGAAAGGTTTTGCAGAAGCAGATGCCATTGTCGATTCCACCTATCAGACGAGCCAGGTTCAATGCACACCTCTTGAGCCGCATGTCTGCTACACCCGTCTTGAGAACGGACGCTTGGTGATCCATGCATCGACACAGGTGCCGTACCATGTAAGGAGAATCGTCTCCTGGGTATGTCAGATACCAGAGCACAAGATCCATGTAATCAAGGAAAGGGTCGGTGGCGGATACGGAAGCAAGCAGGATATCCTGGTCGAGGACCTCGCGGGCTACGCTACCTGGATTACAGGCAAGAGCATCTACTACAGGAATTCAAGGGAGGAGGAGTTCTGGGCTAACTCCACACGCCATCCGATGAGGGTGCGTGTGAAGATGGGCGGCAGAAAGGACGGGACGATTACTGCAATCTACATGGACGTGAGGGCGAACACAGGTCCTTATGGCAACCACTGTCTCACAGTCCCGATGAATGCATCGAGCAAGACTCTTCCGATATTTGCAGTAGAGAACATGTACTACGATCTTCTGACCTATTACACGAACATCCCTCCGACTGGGGCATATCAGGGGTATGGGGCTCCAAAAGGGTATTATGGGATAATCAGTGCGATGGGAGAACTTGCCATGAAGCTCGGAATAGACCCCCTTATGATGGCGAAGAAGAACATAGTGCACTCGGGGTATATGCTCGAAATCCTCAAAGGTCTGGGAGAAGGAAGGGAAGGTACTGTCGTCCCTGTCGGATCCTGCGGACTTGAAGAGGCCCTTGACAAGGGTGCCAGGATGATTGACTGGGGCAGGAGGGAGGTCTCTGATGATCCCGACTGGACGATAGGAAAAGGATTTGCCATGATACAGCAGGGCTCAGGTCTTCCAGGTCTGGACCATTCGAATGCACAGGTCAAGCTTGTCTCCGATGGTACGTTCCTAGTCCTCTCCGGTGGAGCTGATATAGGAACCGGACTGGATACGATAAGCGCCAAATGCTGTGCTGAGATCATGAAATGCCCTCTTGAAGATGTCTCCGTTGTCTCAGGAGACACCGATTCCTGTCTCTTCGATACCGGGGCATATGCATCAAGCGGTACATATTTCAGCGGTAACGCCTCACTCAATGCTGTAAAGGATCTTAAGAAGAAGGTCCTGAAAGAGGCATCATTGCAGATGAATGAGGATGAGAAGGACCTTGAGCTTGAGTATCCCGGCAAGGTCGTCTCTAAAAAGAGCGGGAAAGAGCTCAGCTATAAGGATCTCATACATACAGCCCTTGCGGGAGATGGAAGGGGAGCGATCATAGGAACAGGGAGCTTCGTGACTCCGAATTTCGCAGTCCCTTATGGTGCACACTTTGCCGAGGTGGCAGTCAATAAGAAGACTGGAAAGGTGAAGGTGTTGAAGTTCTATGCACTTCAGGATGCGGGAACTCCGATAAACCCAGAGCTTGCACTCTGCCAGATGTATGGTGCCGTCCAGAAGAGTATAGGTCACACCCTGTATGAGAACATGGTCCTTGATGAGGGAGGAAAGTGCATAAACGGAAACTTCACAGATTACGGGGCTCCTATGATTGAGGAATCCCCTGATGATTTCAAGGCTGTGCTTATCGATGTGAATGACCAGTATGGTCCTTTCGGAGCGAAATCGATTTCCGAGATAGCTACAAATGGAGCTGCTCCCGCGATTGCAATGGCGATTGCAGATGCCACAGGTGTATGGATGCGCTCATGGCCGATTACACCTGAGAAGATACTGAAGGGGATGGGAAGGATCTAATCCCTCTTCAGAAGTCTTGATATCTTTTCTTGCAGCGTTTTTAAATCGACATCCCTCTCTTCTAGTGCATAATAGAGGAGGGGGATTGTCATTGAGGAGGAGATCATGTTGTCAAGCATCTCATTCTCAATCGAATACTCCCTTGTGATTCTCGATGATATGTAGTATTTGACTGCCGTAAGTATCTTCTCAAGATATGAGAAACGGTTTTGGCATGCTATCATGGCCTTGACGGTCTTCCTGTTCTCTGCAAAGAAAGAGAAGAGGTGCTCGATGAACATGTCAAGGCTCTCATCATCTTCTGCTTCGAGTATGTCACTTACAGCTTCGCCCTCTATCGCTTCATAGACATCTTCAATCCTGTCGTAATAGGCATAGAACGTCGTCCTGTCCACATCGGCCCTTTCCGTCACAGTCCTTACTGAGATGTTCCCTTCCCCTTCAAGAAGCATGGCTATGACAGCATCCTGCATCTTGTATTCCGCCGATGTAACATCCTTTTTCTGATAGTCCTTAATGTATGAATAACGGTTCATATTCTCCTCTTCATGTGAAGTCCATGTCATCGAGTATGCTGTAGTCGCTCATTTCTCCATTGAAGAAATCCCCCTCGATGGAATTATCATGTTCAACAGTCACCATCGTAACCAGGTTCAAATCGAAATTATTGAGGAAATAGGGGCACTTCGATCCTTCCAGCTCGTATGCCCTTACGCTTTTGGTGTTCCTCATGATGAATAGATCATCTTTTGCCCTTGTGAGGGCGACATAAAGGCATCTGCGCTCCTCTTCGACCTCATCAGCGCCATCCGCATATGCTCTTTCTGTCGGGAAGGCATAAGGTGAGACATCAAGGACGAAACAGATACTGCTCTCAAGTCCTTTTGCAGAGTGGATTGTCGAGAGGATTACATAATCATCGGTGCTTTCATCTCTTCTCATCGTCTCTTCAAGACGAGGGGATAGCACGAAATCCGATATGAACGACTCGAGATTCTTCGCTCTCTCGGCAAGGGAGAAAAGCACTTCAAAGTCCTTTTTCCTGTAGGCCCATTCATCCTTGTAGAGTACTGCAAGTCTCTCCTCCAGAGCTTTATACGATGCTTTCACCGCACTCAGTGCGCTTTTCCTGTTCTCGTTTATCCTTTCAAGTGTGTCGATGATGATGCCGGGAGCCTTGTTCAGCTTCAATGATTTTATAGCATCCTCGGTATATTCATTACCTCTTACGGCTTCAACATACTTCATTGCGCTTTTCTCACCGATTCCTCTGAAAAGTGTCAGAAAGCGCATCCATGCGATCTCGTCATGGATGTTCAATACGACACGGATAGGGGAGATGACATCCCTTATGTGTTTTGATTCCATGAGTGAGCTTCCTCCGTATAGACGGTATGGTATATCGCGCTCTATGCATACTGCTTCCACCTTCCTCAGCCCCATTACGGTACGGGAAAGGACCATGTGGTCTATGTAGCTGTGCTCCTGGTCTGCAATATCTTCTATGATTTTATCGACAATGAAATTCGCCTCCTCGTATCCATTGTCTGTATGAACCAGCCTGGGCTTTCTTTCGCTTCTTCCTTTCTTCGCTATGAGCTCCTTGTCGTAGTGCAGCGGACTCTGGCTGAGAAGCCAGTTCGAGACATCAAGAATCTCTGTGTAGCTTCGGTAATTCGTCCTGAGCTTATATACCTTCGAGTCAGGGACTAATGATGTGAAGCTGTGGATGCTTTTGAAATCAGAGCCACGGAAGGCATAGATCGACTGTGCATCGTCTCCTACCGCATATATATGCGAGTCCTCATAGAAAGAGGACAGCAGGTCATACTGTAGTGGATTCGTATCCTGCATCTCATCAATGAGGATATGCTCATAGCATCGGGCGATGTACCCTCTTGCTCTATCATTGGTTCTTAGCGTTCGAGCTACCGTATACAGAAGGTCATCATAGTCCAGATACCTGTGCTCCCTCTTGTATCCTACATATGCCTCTATTGCATTGCGGTAGTGCACTCCATATCTTTTTATGTACTCTTCAAGTTCAGCTTCGGGGTATGTCCTTCTGAGCTTCACCCTGATTGCCTCACTCAGGCTTTTCCTTGTATTGACCATGAATGAATATACATCATGTACATCCTTGCCTTTTATCGGGAGAGGGGCTTTATCATTACGGGGAAAAGTGTAGCGGAAGATGCTCTCTGCATCATCCTCATCAATAAGGGAGAATGAGCTTTCCATGAATATGCCTGGATTGCTTTTTATAAGCTCATAGCACCATGAATGGAATGTCTGCCCTGTGAGTGAGGACTTCTCCTTTATGCTTATCTCGCCCTTTACCCTTTCTGCAATCTCCCTTGCGCTCTTCCTGGTAAAGGAGAGTATGAGTATCTTCTCCGGGCGAACCCCTTTTTCCAAGAGGTATGCAGCCCGGGCGATTATCACTCGGGTCTTTCCGCTTCCAGCTCCTGCAAGGACCAGGATGTGCCTGTCCTCTGCTGTGACGGCAATCCTCTGCTCCTCATTAAGATTCTCCATATATCCCATGAGAAACAGAATAGCACATATATGGAAAAATTATCATACAATCAGGCGGAACATCACCTTTGCATTTCCTCCGCAGGCCATGCCGAGAGGACCGTCCTTTTCCAGATTGAAATCCATCAGTCTGAATTCCTCATTGCTGCACAGCATCTCTCTTGCCTTTTTTATGCATTCAGCTTCAATCGCTCCTCCTCCGATTGAGGAGAATACATCACTTTCTGTCACTGCCATCTCAGATCCTTCCTCCCTTGGACCGGATCCTTCTTTTTCGACAATCCTTACGAGTATTGTCTTTTCATCCCTCTCTTGAAGATAGCCTAGCATGGAGGCATCGATTGTAATCTGCCTTTTGTTTTCTCTGTATGTTTTTATGACTTCGGCAAGGACCGAGATGGCGATCTCCGCAGGGCTCTGTGCTTTTATATCCATCCCAATTGGGGCATGGACACTCTTTATGAGTCCTTCATCTATTCCTCTTTTTACTAAATTGGAGTAGGTGAGCTCTATTTTCTTCTTGCTTCCAATCATGCCGATATAGCGTGAGCTGTAGTTCTTCAGTACGTAGAAAAGAGCCTCTTCATCCCATTTGTGTCCATGGGTGAAGATGAGGAAATAAGGGTTGTCGAAGGAGTATTTCTTTTTGAATATCTTCTCATAATCATCGATTATGATTTCAGCTTTCCCATATAGCTCGTCATCTGCTATGTCCGCTCTGTCATCAAAGACGATGAGTGGAAAATCGAGTATCTCCGCCATTTTGTAGATGCTCTTGCCGATGTGCCCGAACCCAAAGAGTACGAGGGTGGGGCGCATTGAGATCGTCTCCTCTTTGTATATCGATGGTTCCCTGTATCTGCTTGTACTGAGGATAAGTGAGCCGTCTTTGTAGATCCCTTCTTCTCCCGTCTCCAGGTCGGTGATCCTATCCACGGCCCCTTTCTCAAGAAGTTTTTTCAATTCCCCATAGTATTCTCTCATCTTGTCTCCTCCCTTATAGCCCTCAAGGTCTCTTCTATCTCATCGCTTTCTGTGAACGGCCCGGGGGATAGTCTTATCGTGCCCTCTGGATATGTTCCGAGCACTTTGTGTGCGGATGGGGCGCAATGCAGACCGACCCTGGTCTCTATCTGGTGGTGCTCAAGAAGACGCTCTGCAAGGATTGCATTATCCTTTGTTTTCGCACTGATGCTGATTGCCGCATTCCTTTTTTCGCTTTTATCTCCGTGTACTGTTATACCATCTATGGAGAGTAGTCCGCTGAGAAGATGCATAATGTTCTTCCTCTCTTTTTCCCTGATCTTTTCCAGATGGGATTTGACATAGCCTACGCTCTCATAAAGACCGTACAGTCCTGGGATGTTGCGTGTTCCTGCTTCAAACTTGTCGGGGAGGATCTCAGGTTGTTTGAAACTCTCTGAAAAGCTTCCGGTTCCTCCGGTATATAGAGGTTTTAGCCTCCGGGCAAACTCCCTTGTTGTAGCGAACCCTCCTGTTCCCTCAGGTCCCAGGAGCCCCTTGTGTCCAGAAAAACAGAGAGCGCTTATTCCCCACTCATCCATCTTTATATCCACATAAGGCAGGGCCTGTGCGGTGTCTATTATCAGGGGGAGTTTCAATTCATCGGCTATCGAAGAGAGCTTTTCAACATCTTCGACCACCCCTGTCACATTTGATGCGATAGAAAATACTATTGCTTTTGTATTGGTTCTCTTAAGCTTTGGAATCTCATCAAGATTGTTCCTGCCGTCCTTGTCGGCTCTTGTGACAGAATATTCAATGCCCAGTGATTCCATCGTCCTCATGACGGCATTATGCTCTGTCGATGATGTGATTACATGGTCTCCTTCTGAGAGGAGGCCACGCAGGACTGTGTTTATAGACTCTGTAAGACCTGAGTTTAGGAAGACCGTCTCCTCCCCCTCGTGTCCGATAAGCTCTGCGATATCCATCCTCAGGGTTATCAGGTCGTTTACAGTCTCATAGCTCTTCCCGCTTGTCGTCCTGTTTATGTTCCTTCCATTCTTTGAGAGAAACTCGAATACTCTTTCAGCTACCCCTGGTGCTTTGGGAAAGCTTGTCGAGGAATTATCTAGGTAGATCATGGGGATAGTATAACTCTTTTTCATTGCATGTGTAAAAACATAATGGTAAGATTGATTCATGATTTCATCAATTAAGGAAAAAAGGAATTTGGCCGTCACAGGTGCACTCATCGGTGTTGTGGCGATCGTACTGATGGTTTTTGGAAATCCCGGCAACATGGGTTTCTGTATCGCATGTTTCATCCGTGACATCTCAGGGGCATTGAATCTTCATAATGCTGCAATCGTCCAGTATATGCGGCCTGAGATCATCGGAATCGTCCTTGGAGCGTTCATAATCAGCGTCATCAAAGGGGAGTTCAAGCCAAGAGCGGGAAGTGCTCCTGTCCTACGTTTTGTCTTAGGCTTTTTCATGATGGTGGGAGCCCTCGTGTTCCTGGGCTGTCCTCTGAGGATGGTCCTGCGCCTTGCAGCAGGGGATATGAATGCTTTTGTGGGCCTTCTGGGGTTCATTACGGGAATCGCCATAGGTTCGTTTTTCCTTAATAACGGATTTTCTTTAGGGAGGGCGCATGATGTTGATAGAATTGAAGGCACAGTATTTCCTTTGATAAACATCGTCCTGCTTTTCATCCTTCTTTTCTTCCCATCACTTTTAAAGTTCAGCGAATCGGGGCCTGGCAGCATGCATGCTCCCATCGTTCTATCCCTCCTTGTCGCACTCATCGTCGGAATGGCTGCTCAGCGCACTAGGCTCTGCATGGCAGGTGGTATAAGGGATATCTTCCTGATAAAGGATTTCACCCTTATAACAGGCTTTGTCTTTATTTTCATTGCTTCTCTTATCGGGAACATTGCTATAGGAAATTTCCACCTTGGTTTTGCAGACCAGCCTGTTGCCCATGATAAGCACATCTGGAATTTCCTCTCGATGGTACTTGTAGGCCTCTCTGCTGCGATGCTTGGGGGATGCCCGCTCAGACAGTTGATACTGGCAGGGGAGGGAAACAGCGACAGTGCTGTTACCGTTCTCGGAATGCTCATCGGCGCTGCGTTCAGCCACAATGCGGGAGCTGCATCTTCTGCAGGCACAGGTCCTGCTATGATGGGTAAGGTGAGTGTGGTGGCAGGTCTTGTATTCTGCCTGGCCTTAGCTGCTGTGATAACCAGAAAAAGGAGTAGACAATGATTGAAGTCGATGCAAGGGGGCTTAGCTGTCCTGAGCCTGTGATCATGGCTAAAAAAGCTTTGAAGAAGAGTCCTGAGGGGATATTCATCCATGTGGATAATGTTGCAAGCAAGGAAAACGTCTCGAGGTATCTTGAGGCGATGGGATGCAAGGTGGGCCTTGAGGAAGGAAATGGAGAATGGCTGATATCAGGGAGGAGGTAGTCATTACGTTCTTCTCTCATTATGAAGCGGTGAAAGCGAAGAGACAGATGGGAAGGGGTAACCTCATTGCTGTTCCTCGTGCGCTTTCTTCTTCATGCGGAACCGCATTGGAGGTCAGCCTTGAAGATTTTATCTCCAATCATGGATTCGATTATGACAAGGCGTATTTGAAAGAGGGGGATTCATGGTCCGTCTTACAAGTCTAGTAAATACATCAGGCTGTGCTGCAAAGCTCAGCCCTAAAGATCTCGATAGCGTTCTTTCTGGAATACCTTTGATGAGGTGTGACGGCCTTCTCGAAGGGTTTGAGCATTCAGATGATGCACTTGTCTATGACATGGGAAATGGCAGTGTTCTCATTGAGACGGTCGATTTCTTCCCACCTATGGTTGACGACCCTTTCATGTTCGGGCAGATTGCAGCTGCAAACGCACTCTCAGATATATATGCGATGGGAGGGGAGCCTAAGCTTGCCATGAATCTGATGTGCTTCCCTCATTGCCTTGACCTCTCTGTGATGAAAGAGATCCTTCTCGGTGGCATTGATAAGGTAAGGGAGGCGGGTGCTGTCATAGCAGGAGGTCATACGATAAGCGACAGGGAGCCAAAATATGGCCTTTCTGTGACAGGATTTGCAAAGAAGGATGAGGTCTGGTACAACAGGGGGCTGAAAGAGGGTGATGTCATAATACTGACAAAGAAGATAGGTGTGGGCGTGGTGAACACTGCCGCCAAGGTAGATGAGGCAGGCTCTGACAGCATGAGGGATGCCATAGCATCGATGACCACACTCAATAAAAGAGCCCGTGATGCAGCAAGGGACCTTTCTGTCCATGCTGCAACCGATGTCACAGGATTCTCTCTCTTAGGACACCTCAGGGAGATGGCGAAATCCTCGGAAAAGACGGTTGAACTCGAATACCATCTGGTTCCTCAGATAGATGGAGCTTTGGAGCTTGCAAAGTTCGGCTTCCTTCCTGAGGGTGCATATAACAACAGGGAGTTCATCTCTCCTGATGTTGCCTTCTTTTCTGATATCAAGAGGGAGGAAGAGGACATCCTGTTCGATCCTCAGACCTCAGGAGGACTTCTCCTATCAATGGACAAGGAGGATGCAGAGATATTCCTCTCCCGTATGAAGGGCACCCCTGCCTCTATAATCGCAGAGGTAAAGGAAAGGGGAGAGAAGCTCATAGAAGTACTTCCATGATTAATTTTTTGATTAACCATGAAGGCTCAGATGACCTGAATGGAATACGTGGTCTTGAAATTACATTGATGAATATTTCAAATTCATTTATGTCATCATTCAAAACATGTTGTTTAAAAGATATTGTCGTGTGACGGAGATGAAAAAATCTGCATCCCACAATTCCAGACTAGTAGTATCTTTCAAGAATGGACTGACATCCTTTTTTGCCTGATTGTAGTCAATGCTTTTAAATTTCTGTTCAAGAAGTGACACTAGTGATTCAATTGTCAGGTCATCCGTTTCTCTAATATAGTTCGAGTCTATAAGTTTTGCTTTTAAATAAGGAATGTTTATTTCTATTTTCCTTGCTAAATAGAATAAGTAATCATAGAGATCTCTTTCCTTGACTCTAGTCCATCCTCGACAAAGAACAGCATGTATTTTCCCAGCGAATAGAGAACTTTTATCATATAGTCTGATTTTACATGGGTAAGGTAGGAGAATTGTTTTAAACTCACACGTGAATTCTGGAGGAGGATTTGTGTCGATCTCAAATTTGATTTTAACCTCAATCCATGAGAAGTCACCATCTTCAATTTCATAGATGGTGATGAATCATGTGGAATCGCAGATTCTATATATATCAATAATACTAGTATATCAATAAGTATAGAACTTTTTATATATCTTTTTGTATTATAAGCATTTATATGCTATACTCATACCATGGCCGAAGCAGTTGACGAGAAGAGAGGGAGAATAGATGGGAAAGTGACCGTCTCCAGGTGCATGGAGTTCCGTATAAACCCTACCATGGAGTAGAAGACCCTCATCTGGAAGACATTCGGATGCTGCCGCTTCGTCTGGAATCATCTGCTGGATGAACGCATCAGCTATGAGAGGATGAATAAAGGAAAACTTCTCAATACAACACCAGCCCATCTGAAGAAGGACAATCCATTCCTATGCGAGGTCGATTCCCTCTCTCTTTCAAACACCCAGCTGAATCTGAACATGTCATGCAGACTTCTCTTCGCAAAAGGCAGGAAGCCTAAGTTCAGGGCGAAGGGAAAAGACAAAAGGTCATATACAACGAACTGGACGAACAACAACATCGAGATAGTCCACAAGGGTGATACAGAGAACTACATCAAGCTTCCGAAACTCGGAAGAGTGCGCATCATACTCCACCGTGGCATACCGGATGAGTGGAGGATGAAGCATGCGACGATAAAGGAGACTGCAAGCGGAAAGTTCTATGTATCTCTTACATTCGATGTGGATACAGAGCCAATGGAGAAAAGGAAGAAGTTCGACAGGCTTGAAGCCTTCGACTACTCGATGCCATCCCTCGTCGTCTCCGCATCAGGGGAGAACGACATCACCTCCGATGACATCCGCTGGTACCGCAATATTGAGGAGAGGATTGCAAAGGAGCAGAGGAAGCTCTCGAGGATGCAGTACGGATCAAGGAATTATTGGGAGCAGAAACACAGAATCGGGAAGCTTCATGAGAAGGCAAGAAACAGGAGGAAGGACTTCCTGCATAAGCTCTCCAGGAAAGTCTCCGATGCATTTGACGCCGTCGTAGTGGAGGACATAAACCTCCGGCACATGTCTCAGTCCCTGAATTTCGGCAAGAGCGTATACGACAACGGGTATGGAATGCTGAGGAACATGCTTGCCTACAAGCTGAAAGATAAGGGAAAGGTGCTTGTGAAAGTAGATAAGTTCTTTCCCTCAAGTAAAAGATGCTCTTCTTGCCATGAGATAAACCGCGACCTGAAGCTCTCCGACCGTGAATGGACGTGCAGCAATTGTGGCATGCATCATGACAGGGACAGGAACGCGACAAAAAACCTGCAGGATGAGGGAAAAGACATCCTTAACCGTTGGACTAACGGGGATAGCTCACTGATACTGGCACCATCGGGTGTCTTGAGTGAGAAGAAGCTCCATCCTCAGACTCACAGTAATGTGAGACAGGGTGGAGAGTAGGTCACTTAATCCAAAATACAGGGAATTGATTGAGAATATCAACAGGAAATATCTGTATTGGGATAAGGTCAAATATAAGACTCCTGCAGAGTTGGATGAAGCTGACTTCTGGTCTGCTGTGAAATTCTCAAGGCAAGGAAGAATTTTGAATTTTGCAGGTAGATCTTTTACTTTTACTGAAACGAGCTTTATGCAGCAGATGCTTCATGAGTTTGATCTGAACTTTGGAGGAACATTGCTTTCCTTGGGCAGCATCCCGGAAAAAAGGAGGGAATACTATCTTCTTAGCTCAATAGCGGAGGAAGCGATAGCCTCCAGTAAAATGGAAGGGGCTGCGACTACCCGGGAGAAAGCAAAGGAAATGATACGCCCCCAGGCTAAGCCTAAGGATAAAAGCCAGAGGATGATTCTGAATAATTATGAGACGATAGAATATCTCAGATCAAACAAAAACGTCTCTTTATTAAAAGACTTCATCTTGGAGAATCATAGGCGGATTACGCAAGGCACTCTTGACAACAAAGATGATGAGGGGAGATTCCGGGATGACAACAAAATTGTTGTGGCCGACAGTGTTTCCGGTGATATCGTGCATATTCCACCAGACTGTTCTTGTATAGAAAACAGCATAGAGATTCTTTGTTCTTTTGCAAATAATGATGGAGAATGGTTCATTCATCCAATAATCAAAGCGATAATAATTCATTTCATGTTTTCCTATCTACATCCTTTTGTAGACGGAAATGGAAGGACCGCTCGTTCTTTGTTCTATTGGTACATGTTGAAAGAAGGCTATTGGCTTACTGAATTCCTGTCTGTTTCAAGAAACATATATAAAACGAAAGGGCAATACGAGAAGGCCTTTATTCATACGGAGCTTGATGATGGAGATCTGGGATACTTCATAAATCACAATCTTATTGCTCTGCAGAAGTCTTTTACCGACTTGAAGGATTATCTGGAACGGAAGCAGAAAGAGGAAAGCGCGCTTCTGGAATTCAAGGAGATAGAGGGCATAAATGAACGCCAGGCTGGAATCATAAAAATATATGTCGATAAGCCGAATAGTGTTTTTACTGCAAAGGAGCTTGTCAATTCTTTTGGTGTTACAGAAAAGACAGTCCGTGCTGATTTGGAAGGGTTGGTAGCTCTGGGGTTTCTTGAAAGGATCGCTAAGAACAAACGACTTTCCGGTTATGCCGCCAGTCCTGATTTTAACGGCTTTAAATTAGCGGAAATTAAGGGAAAATAAGGGAAAACATGAGAAAATTTCCCCTAATTTCCCATCTGTGGTTGTAATGATAAGAAAGCAACAAAACGCAACATTTCCTTGCGAACTTTACCTATCCATGATATGCTCAACATGATATAGGAGGACTTGCGATGGCAAAGACCAAGAGCGATATCGAAGCTTTAATCAGTAAACTGAAATCTCTTAAAACAGAGAACATGTATCTTGATGATTTCTTCCATACATGGAAGAAGAGTGATGATGAGATTGATGCGGTATTCACGGTTGCAGAGATCTTAAGGGGAATGAGGGAGAACAATATCTCTTCAAAGGTCTTTGATTCCGGGCTTGGAATCAGTATCTTCCGCGATAACTCCACACGTACCCGTTTCTCATTTGCATCCGCTTGTAATCTTCTAGGACTGGAAGTTCAGGATCTTGATGAGAAACTTTCCCAGATTGCTCATGGCGAGACAGTCAGGGAGACAGCCAACATGGTCTCCTTCATGGCGGATGTCATCGGTATCCGTGATGATATGTACATCGGAAAGGGTCATACGTACATGAAGACTGTAAGCGAGGCTGTCCAGGAAGGGTATAAGGACGGAGTTCTTGAGCAGAGGCCTACGCTTGTAAACCTCCAGTGTGATATCGACCATCCGACTCAGGCCATGGCCGACATGCTCCATGTAATCAACCATTTCGGAGGGGTGGAGAACCTCAAAGGCAAGAAGATTGCAATGACTTGGGCATATTCCCCTTCCTATGGCAAGCCTCTATCCGTTCCTCAGGGAATCATCGGGCTTTTCACAAGATTCGGCATGGATGTCGTTCTTGCACATCCAGAGGGCTATGATGTGATGAGCGATGTAGAGGATGTTGCTGCAGAGAATGCAAAGAAGTCAGGTGGCTCCTATAAGAAGGTGAGTTCTATGGAAGAGGCCTTCAAGGATGCTGATATCGTATATCCGAAGTCATGGGCTCCATATGCAGTTATGGAAGAGAGGACGAAGCTCGTGGAAGAGGATAGGTTCGATGACCTTAAAGAACTTGAGCAGAGATGTCTTGCGAACAATGCAAAGTTCAAGAACTGGACATGCTCTGAGGATCTCATGAAGACTACAAAGGATGGTAAGGCCCTCTACATGCACTGCCTGCCTGCGGATATCACAGGTGTAAGCTGTAAGGAAGGCGAGGTTGATGCCTCCGTATTCGACCGCTACCTTGTGCCTCTCTATAAGGAGGCTTCCTACAAGCCGTACATCATCGCAGCCATGATCTTCCTTTCCAAGTTCAAGGATCCTTCAGCCAAGCTTTCCGAACTCCTTGAAGCAGGAAAGAAGAGAATAAAGTGATTTAATTGAAATGAATTGAAAGGCAGGGACTCTTTTCGAATCCCTGCTTTTTTTCACTCCTTCTTCTCCTCCTTTTCTTTGAATCCTTTCCTCTCAAGATATTCCTTGCTGATGCTTTCAGGAAGGACTATCTCGACAATGGTTCCCTGGGTCGTGTGGACAATGACATCTGGAATAGGTTGTCCAGAAGCTTTT
>DVIF01000077.1 GCA_018711525.1 Candidatus Ornithospirochaeta stercorigallinarum | reverse complement strand
TTCATTTTGGATTAGTGCCCTGACCCGACGGCCTGCCTTTATTTTATACGATGTTGGTGCAACCCCTGCCCTGAAAAAGTAAGTGCGACTGGACTACTCGGTAAGAGTTGCTTTTACATTTTCAATCGACTTAATAGATATTTTTTTATCCTTTTGGACAATATTTTCTTTTATTTTAGATGATATCTATGATATAATTTAAAAATAACACTGCAAAAGGGGTTTTAAAGAAATCAAATGGGTTTTTTCAGTAAGCTATTTAAAGGAGAGGAGGATGCGGCTAATACGCTGTTTGCTCCAGTAGATGGAAAGGCTGTTTCTGTTTCCCAGGTATCTGATCCTACATTCGCTGATGAGATTCTTGGAAAGGGCCTTGCAATCAAGCCGTCTTCAAATACAGTATACAGTCCTTGCGACGGGACGATTGATCTGATGTTTGATACTGGTCATGCTGTAAACCTTGTTTCCGATTCCGGGATTGAAATCCTTATTCATATCGGTCTTGATACAGTATCGCTGAAGGGAAAACATTTCAAAACACTTAAAAACACTGGTGATAAGGTTAAGAAAGGGGAGCCTTTAATCGAGTTCGAAAAGGATGAGATTGCAAAAGAAGGTTTTGATACAATCATCCCCATCATCATATGCAATACCGATTCCTATTCGGAAGTCAAACCACTGACAGATATTGATGTCAAGGTCGGTGACAAGATCCTGACTGTCAGGAAATGAGGCTTTGAGATGATTAAAGGTAATGGAAGACCTGTTTATGAAGGGGTGGCCATCGGGCGCATCTATGTGCTTTCAAAGGACCATACCATAGTCAATACAAAATGTGCAGATATAGAAAAGGAGCTTGTCCGATTCAATGAGGCCAAGGATGAGGCCCGGAGGGAGCTTGATGCCCTATATGAGAAGACACTGAGGGAGATCGGAGAGGAGCAGGCTGGCATAATCGAGGTCCAGTCCATGTTCCTTGATGACCTTGATTTCATCGAAGGTATTGAGGATATGATCAAAGGTGGCAGTGATGCCGCATTCTCAGTCCATGAGATAGGGGATGCACAGGCAAGCGCCTTTGCCGCTCTTGATGATGAGTATATGAAGGCCCGTGCGACAGACATCAGGGATATCTCGGACAGGCTCGTAAGGATTCTTACGGGTGCCGACCAGGGATTCAGGATGGATCAGCCAGGAATCGTAGTCGCAGAAGACCTTACTCCAAGTGAGACTGTCGCCCTTGATAAGGACAAGATACTTGCTTTTGTAATCAGGCAGGGTTCTTCGAACTCCCATACGGCGATTCTCGCCAGAGTGATGAACATCCCTTCCCTTGTTCTTACTGATATAGATATCGATCAGGCATTGAATGGAAGGACGATGATCGTCGACGGTTTTGCCGGCAACTACTACATCGATCCGGATGATGAGACCATGGCGAAGATGCTCGAGAAGAAGAAGGGCGCAGGGGAGTATAAGGCGGAACTTGAGAAATACAGGGGGCTTGAGAGTGTGACCAGGAAAGGTCGGCACATCAGTCTCTTTGCTAATATCGGCAGCCCGGATGACATAAAATATGTCCTCGATGGTGATGCAGAGGGCATCGGGCTCTTAAGAAGCGAGTTCCTATACCTTGGACGTGATGATTTCCCGACGGAGGATGAGCTCTTCAATGCTTATAAGAGTGTTGTGGAGGCCATGAAGGGTAAGAAGGTCGTAATCAGGACCCTGGATATCGGGGCTGATAAGAAGGTCGAGTATTTCCATCTTGCTCCTGAGGAGAATCCCGCTCTCGGTTACAGGGGGATAAGGATATGTCTTACACAGCATGACATCTTCCGCACACAGCTGAGGGCGATATACAGGGCAAGTGCGTATGGAAAGGTCGCAATCATGTTCCCGATGATCATATCAGTAAAAGAGGTGAGGGAGATCAAGACCTTCTGTGCTTCTGTAGTTGATGAACTGGAGAAGGAAGGAATCAAGACTTCTCCTGTTGAGCTCGGTATCATGATCGAGACCCCTGCTGCGGCGATAATCAGCGATCTTCTTGCGAAAGAGGTCGATTTCTTCAGTGTCGGTACGAACGACCTTACACAGTACACCCTTGCAATAGACAGACAGAATGAGAAGCTGGACTCATTCTATGATGCCCATCATGAGGCCATCCTCCGCTCTCTTGCCCTTATTGCAAGTAATGCTCATAAGGAGGGCATATGGGCGGGAATCTGCGGTGAGCTCGGCGGGGACCTCTCCTTGACGGATGAGTTCCTTAGAATGGGGTATGACGAGCTATCTGTCGCACCTTCCAGGATTCTTGAATTAAGAAAGAAAGTAATTGAAAGTGAGGTTTGAAATGAAAAGTTTTGATTATGTGATCAAAGATGAACTCGGAATCCATGCACGTCCGGCTGGAATCCTTGTGAAAAAACTCCAGGGCGTTAAGAGCAGTGTGATGATTGCTGTTAAGGCGAAGGAAAAAAGTGCAGATGCCAAGCGTCTCATGGCAGTGATGAAGATGGCTGTCAAGCAAGGAGATACGGTCACTGTCACAATTGAAGGGGAGGACGAAGAGAGTGCCGCTCCTGAAATCGAACAGTTCTTCAAGGAGAACTTTTAAAACTGTTACCAACAGCGTCATGGACGCTTAATAAATGGAGGTCATCCTATGATGAAATTTTTACAGAGACTTGGTAAGTCTCTCATGCTACCTGTAGCATGTCTTCCTGTAGCTGGTATTCTCGTTGGAATCGGATACTGGATCGATCCAAGTGGTTGGGGTGCTGGAAGCAATGTCATTTCCAATATCCTCTACTCAGCTGGTAGTTCCATTATCGATAACATGTCTGTTCTTTTCGCAATCGGTGTTGCCGTCGGTATGTCGAAGGATCAGGAGGGAACATCAGGTCTTGCCGGTCTTGTTGCTTGGTTTATCTTCCAGACGATTCTTGGAAAGGTTGCTCCAACAATCGTCGGTGATATCTCTTGGCTCGATACTGCTGCATTTGCAAAGGTCAACAACCAGTTCATCGGTATCCTTTCCGGTATCATCGGTGCTCTTTGCTACAACAGGTTCTCAAAAACAGAGCTTCCTGAGTTCCTCGGATTCTTCTCAGGCCGCCGTTCTGTCGCTATTGTAACAGCAGGAGTCACTCTCGTTATCTGTATCCCGATGATCTTCCTCTGGCCGTTCATCTACGGAGCTCTCGTAGCATTCGGTAGGGCTATGATCAATCTCGGACCGATCGGAGCAGGTATCTATGCATTCTTCAACAGACTTTTGATCCCTGTTGGCCTGCACCACGCTCTCAACAGCGTATTCTGGTTCGATGTAGCCGGAATCAACGATATCGCAAGATTCTGGGGAAGCCCGGAGAACGTTCTCTGGAACGGCGATTTCCAGGTAACAGGTATCTACCAGACAGGATTCTTCCCTGTAATGATGTTCGGTCTTCCAGCTGGAGCTCTTGCAATGTACTTCACTGCAAAGGATAGCAAGAGAAAGGCAACGGCAGGTATCCTCCTTGCCGCAGCTCTTTCCTCATTCTTCACAGGTGTCACAGAGCCTTTCGAATTCTCATTCATGTTCCTCGCACCGGGTCTCTATCTTGTACATGCAATCCTTACTGCTATCTCAGTCGCAGTATGTGCTGTTCTCCCTGTCAGGGCAGGATTCAACTTCTCTGCAGGTTTCGTTGACTGGTTCCTTTCCTTCAACGCACCGAATGCTGTAAATCCATGGCTCATCATCCCAATCGGACTTGTATTCGCTGCAATTTACTTCGTAGTGTTCTATTTCGTCATCAAGAAGTTCGATCTCAAGACACCGGGAAGAGAGGACGACCAGGATGCAGAGCTCACAATCGAGCTTGCAAGCAACGACTACACTGAAATTGCCAGGATCATCCTCGAGGGTGTCGGCGGTGCAGGAAACGTTGCAGTTGTCGATAACTGTATCACTCGTCTCCGCCTGGAGGTCAAGGACCGCTTGGCAGTCGATGAGAAGAAGATCAAGAGTGCTGGAGTAAAGGGTGTTCTCCGCCCTGCAAAGAACTCTGTCCAGGTCATAATCGGACCAAAGGTCCAGTTTGTCGCTGATGAGTTCAAGAAGCTCTGCAAGTAATCTTGAGTAATTAAAAAGCTGAAGGCCTCGTGTTCGAGGCCTTCTTTTATATCTGCTAGTGCTTTGCTCCTGTCAAGGAAAAGACAATCTCCTTGAATTTGTCCCCTCTGTCGAATTCGTTTTCAAAATAGACATGGCTGCCTGAGCCGGGGGAGAGAAGCACTATCTGGGTGTTGCTTCCTCTTGAAAGCATCTCCTCAGCTCTCTCTTTCGCTTTACCTACGGCATCAGACATACTGTCGAACGGTCCATAATACGGAATATTGTTCTTCTTCAGGTATTCTATAAGCTTATCTGTGAAAGAGCCTGAGAGCAGTGTGATGCTTGAAGCCATCTTGAATGGCATCTTCATTCCCGAAGGATCTATCTCTCCAGATTTATCCGAGCCCCCGCATATGAGATGTATCGATGCCTGACCGATCATCTTCACTGTGAATGCAACAGCTTCGGGAATCGTTGCCGCACTGTCGTTGATATAAAGTATGCTGTCCTTGAAAGCAACCTGCTCTGTCCTGTTTGGAATTCCCTTATAAGTCGATAATGCCTTCTCTATATCCCTCTTATGATAGCCAAGGGCCTTCAGGATCTCATATGCCGATTCAAGCGGTTCTATGTTCCTGTTTGGATTGAACGAGGTAGGGGTGTATATGAGCTTTTCTGGTCGGCTCTTTATGTTCTTGAGAAAGACATCCTTCGCCTTCTTCTCGATGATGGCCTTCTTCACCCATGGCCCGAAAATAGAGTATGTCTCTTTTTTCTCCGCACGCCTCTCATTTGCTTTGCGTGTAAGGAATACGATATCGAGCTCAGGCCAAGAGTCATGCAGAGCATGGAATGTGTCGTTGATCTGCCATGTCGTCATCTCTATTATAAGATGGGTGTAGCAGCATTTCCCTTTCTCTCTGATGTCCTGAAGTATGTTGAATCCGGACATTCCAATTGAGCCGCACATCACGCTTTTTGCTCCAAGGAGGTTCAGGGAATGTACGACCGCAGATGCTATATTCGTCTTTCCCGTACTTCCGACGATTACGATCTTCTTCATCTTTTCAGCCATATCGTCCTTAAGCAGGGCTGCAAGGTCGTTTGTAATCTCATTCGCTGCCTTCAATACGCTTGGAGCAATCGGAACAGTAGGGGCCTTGACTACTATGTCATAGGTTTTGATTTCTGATGCTGTGATTTCATTATTGATGACTTTGACACCAAGCTTCTCAAGCTTCCCGTACAGGTTGGAGACAAGCTCCCTGTTGCTGGAATCGAGAAGTGTGACATCATGGCCATAGCTTTTATAATATTCAGCCGCATCAAGGCCTGAGGCGTGCGGTCCAAAACCTAAGACTAGTATTTTCATCATTGATATTATAGCTCAGAAACCTGGAATATATACAGGTTAAAATTAACTATTATCAATCCTTTT
>DVIF01000076.1 GCA_018711525.1 Candidatus Ornithospirochaeta stercorigallinarum | reverse complement strand
AACTTTGTCTTCTTAGGATAGTTTCTTTTTATAGAATAGAGGGAGGAGAAGCTTGTGATGCCCTCCTCCTTGTCGAATAGGATTATATCGGACTCAGTCATGAATCTCCTTCATCACATCATCGATTATGCTGTTTATCCTCTCCGCTTCCCTATAGCTCCTGTCCGCCTTGAAAACGAGATGAGGAGTGTTCTTCGTCCTGAGATTTTTGGAGATCCTGGACTGGATGAAAGCGGCAGCCCCGTTAAGTGCCTTTACGGACTTTTCAAGGCTGTTGTCTGAAAGAAGGGAAGATACATACACGGTCGCATTTGCATTATCCTCTGCAAGGCGGACCTCGGTGACGCTTGTGAAGGTGCTGAGATTATGGTTCTTTATCTGGCCTGTGACGATCAAGGTTGAAATGATCTCGGCAATCCTTGACTCAAGTCTTTCCTGACTGAATTCACTCATTTGTCTCTAACGTCCTTCTAACTTCTTCTGTCTCGACGATTTCAAGGATGTCTCCAACCTGAAGGTCCTGCCAGTTCTCAAGGCCGATACCACACTCATAGCCTTCTGCTACCTCTTTTGCATCGTCCTTGAATCTCTTGAGGCTGTTGATCTTGATAAGCTCCTTGTTCAGCTGGATTGAATCCCTGATTACGCGTACAAGGCTGTTTCTCTTGACCTTTCCTTCAAGAACATAGGAGCCGGCGATTGTTCCGATCTTCGGTACCTTGAAGAGTTCGCGTACCTCGACCTTGCCGATGTCGACTTCCTTGATCTCCGGTGAGAGCATTCCCTCCATGGCACTTTTGATATCATCGACAACATCATAGATGATATTGTACTTCTTGATTTCGACCTTCTCTTTTTCAGCAAGAGCCTGTGCCTTCGGAGTCGGACGTACATTGAAGCCGATTACGATGGCGTTACTTGCACTTGCAAGTGTGATATCGCTTTCAATGATTGCTCCGGCACTTGCCCTGAGGACATGAAGCTTGATCTCATCTGTGCTCAGTTTCTCAAGTGTTCCCTGAAGTGCTTCAACAGAACCCTGCACGTCACCTTTGATGATGACATTGAAATCGGTGACCTCACCTTCCTTGATCTTCTCATTGAGGTTCTCGAGTGTGATCTTGTTCCTTCCGCTTCCCTCTCCAAGCCTCTCAAGCTCCTGACGCTTTGTTCCTACCATCCTGGCCTGCTTCTCGTCCTCTGTGACCTGGAACGGATCGCCGGCAGATGGGATGTTGCTCAATCCGATGATTTCAACAGGGTCCGATGGTCCTGCACTCTGGATCTTCTTTCCTTTGTCATCGAACATCGCCCTGACTCTTCCCGGGTAGATTCCAGCTACATAGTAGTCTCCCTGGTGGAGCGTACCCTTTTCTATGATGACGGTTGCAACAGTTCCCCTTCCCTGGTCGATCCTGGACTCAAGGATCTTTCCGACTGCACGGCAGTTCGGATTCGCCCTAAGCTCCAGCATTTCAGCCTGCAGTAGGATTGTATCCATAAGATCGTCGATACCTTCCTTCTTCAAAGCGGAGATCTTGCAGTAGAGGGTCTGACCTCCCCATTCCTCAGGCATGAGACCGAGCTCGGAGAGCTGCTGCATCACACGCTCAGGGTTTGCTTCAGGTAGATCGCACTTGTTGATGGCGACAATGATCGGGACATTCGCAGCCTTTGCATGGTCGATAGCCTCTCTTGTCTGAGGCATCACTCCATCATTGGCAGCTACGACAAGTACTACGATATCTGTCACCTGTGCACCACGCGCCCTCATCATGGAGAATGCTGCGTGACCCGGAGTATCTAAAAACACTATGTTGCCTTTGCCTGCGACAGATACCTTGTAAGCGCCGATGTGCTGTGTGATTCCTCCGAATTCCCTGGAGGCCACATCACTGCTTCTTATTGCATCAAGCAGCTTCGTCTTACCATGGTCTACGTGTCCCATGATCGTTACAATCGGAGCTCTCGGCTGCATATCCTCCTCCCTGTCCTCCTCACTTTCGATGATGGTCTCATCATAGAGGGAGACAAGGTGTACTTCACAGTTGTACTCGCTTGCGATGATTGCAGCGGTCTCATAGTCTATCATCTGGTTGATGGTGACCATCTGCCCCATCATGAAGAGCTTGCTTATGATATCGCTTGCCTTGAGATTCATCTTCTTCGCCAGGTCGCTGACGGTGATGTTCTCCATTATATCGATCTTTGAAGGAACGGATGCGAGCTTATCCTCCTCCTTTTTCTTCTTCTGGAGCTGGAAATCGATCTCAGCCTGCTCCCTTGTATTCTTATCGTAATCCTTCTTCCTGTTCTGAACCCCTGTCCTCTTGCCCGGTCCTTTCTGATTGAGGTCCATGGCAGGAGCCTGGCCGGCTCCCTTGGAAGAAAAGCCCGGCCTTGCGAATCCCTGAGGCTTATTGAATCCAGCTCTTGCACCATCACGATTGAATCCTTTCTGCCCGTCACGGTTCGGAGTATATGTCTGCCCAGCCTTGAGGTTTGATCCATCCTTCTTGCGGAAATCCTTGTATCCTCCCTGTGCTGAATGGGCATCACGCTTTACATAGCCGCCCTTCTGGTTTACAGGCCTTCCTCCGACAATTCCAGCGACCCTTGGTCTTGACGGATCTGCTGCAGGTGCATCGGTCTTCTGCCCGGGAACAGGTGGAAGATTTGTGCTTTTGATGATAACAGGTCCATGATGAAGAGGAGATGAGATCCTTGTTGAAGGATTCTTCGGCTCACTTGCATGGGAGGTGAATCTGTTCTGCCCTATGACAGTGCCGTAATTCTTCTTCTCTTCTTTTGCTTTCTGAGCTGAAGACTCCTCCTTCACCGGGGTTTGCTTTGCAACCTCCGGCTTCTCCTGGACAACGCTCGAGATCTTTTCTTCACTCTGGGCCTTCTCCTGCTGGATTTCAGGCTCAGAAGCACCGCTCTGTGGCGCTTCATCCTTCATCTTAATCTTCACAACCGGCTTTTTCTTGATGACTATCTTCCTTTTTACAGGCTCATCCTTTATTTCCGTCTTTTCCTGAGCAACCGGCGCTTTCTTGATGACGGTTGCTTTCATTTCTTCATTTTTATTTTCAGCCATGTTCACCCTTAATCAAACAATATCACTCGAACTCGAACTCTACGCCACAGTTTGGACATTTTGTCGTTCCTGCAGGAAGAACACTATGACAATTAGGACACTCGAAGGAATACTCATCGTCCTCTTCAATGACGACGACGCTTCTGACTTCCTGGATCTCCTCATCTGTGAATCCAAGGTCCTTGAGTTCCTCATCTGAATATTCAAAGAATTCCTCAACAGACCAGATATCCCTCTTCTGGAGTTTTTCAACGAGAGCATTATCAAGACCGATCTCACTGATAGGTGTATCATCGGGAGCGATTCCGATATCCTCGTTGGAGTACTTCGGCTCCTCTGCATCAGTTTCTACGCTTTCGCTCTCTTCATCATTCTTGAAGAGTCCTTCGACATTCTCATATATTCTCTGGGTCTGCTCCATCTCTGCAAACTGAGACGGGGTCTTGACTTCAATGTTCCAGTCACAGAGCATCTTTGCAAGCTTTACGTTCACTCCACCCTGTCCGATCGCGATTCCCAGCTGGTTGTCATCAACTATCGCAACGATGTGCTTGCTTCTGGGGTCCATTACGACAACACGCTGCACCTGTGCCGGAATGAGGGCGTTTGCAATGAATACAAGAGGATCCTCTGAATAGCGTATGATATCGATCTTCTCACCTTCGCACTCTGTCATGACAGCCTGTATCCTGAGACCTTTTGCACCGACAACAGCACCTACTGGATCGATGTCGCTCTTTCTTGTATCAACAGCGATCTTAGTCCTGACTCCAGCCTGTCTTGCGATGCTTCTGATCTCGACCTCGCCTGATGCAATCTCCGGGACCTCATTCTCGACAAGCGCCCTGACAAAGTCCTTGCTTGAGCGTGTGAGGAAGATCCTGACTCCTCTCTCCCTGTCCTTCCTTCCCTTCCTGGGCTCTCCGGCTGCATCGGCCTTCTCCACCCTTTCTACAAGGAATTTGTATTTCTGCTGTATGGAATAGCTTTCCCTGGGGCTCTGGGCGCGAAGAGGGAAATTCGCCTCGATATCCAGGCCGATGTTCACCGCATAATCCCCATTGTCCTTCTTTCTCTTGATTTCCCCGTAGATGAGCTTTCCTTCCTTTCTCTTGTTGTCCGCATAAAGCTTGTCGTTGAAGTACTCCTTGACAATCTGCTGGCCCCTCTGTTTTGCGGACTGGACGGATGCCGACTCGAAATTCTTAGGATCAAGGAGGATCTTCACCTCATCCCCTTCTGCGATGTCATCGCTTCCTGTAAGTTCGATTGCGTCCTCGACAGGAATCTCTGTGAACTCTGAATACCAGTTCTCCTCCTTGACGACCTTCCTGATCTGGTAGACGCTCATCTTCCTCATAGTGTCATCGAATTCTATGAGACAGTTCTCATCGGTTCCATACTTCTTCTTATATGCACTCTTAATCATATCATGGATGAGGGATATGACCTGCTCCTCACTCATGTTCCTGTCTGATATCATCGCATTGATTTCGCTAGTCAGATCTAAGCTCATTTTCCTTTGGCCTCCGTTACATAATCCAATTTTGCCTTTGATATGTCTGAATATTCTATTCTGATTTCCTCTCCCTCCTCCTTCGTATCCTCGATCAGATAGGAAGAAAGATAGAGATAGTCGTCATCAGCTTTTTCTATTTTTCCAACAACATAAGAGGATTTCGACTGCGTATAGACCCTGACAGTCTTTCCTAAGAAGATCTTGAACTCCCCTATGTCCTTGATGTTCCTGTTTATCCCGGGGCTGGAGACCTCAAGTTCAAGGTCCCTTGTCCATAGGACGCTATAGCGGGGATAGACGACATTATAGATCGCCTCCAGGTCTTCGGTGGTGATGCCATCCCCTCCTTTGTAGCAGAGCATCCTCAATGAGACAGTTCCCTTATGCTCGCTCCTGCTTGCCTCGACCAGCTTATAGCCCATGGGCTCTATCAGAGAGGCAAGATCCAAAAACAACATGCTGGAAAACGCATCTGTAGTTAACATAGTCCTCCGTCATAAATAAAGGGACCCATAGTCGGTCCCTTAAATTACTTTAATGAAACTAGATGTAGTTTATAGTTTTAAAGGATGTAAGTCAATAGAGATGGAGATATTACTCTGAAAGTCTTTTCTTCAGCTCGATTATGAAATTCAGAGCGTCCACAGGTGTTGAGTTGTCTATGTCGTAGCCCCTTATCTCTTCAAGTATTTCATCATTCTCCTCATTGAATTCTATCTCTGAGGCGATGAAGAGATCTCCTTGCCTGTCCTTCATCTCATAATCAGCAAAATGCGTCTTCTGGAATGTAATGGCGCTCCTGAGAACCTGTTTCGGCAGTCCCGCAAGCTTTGCAACATGTATTCCATAACTGCTTGTGGCAACACCGTTGACAGCTTTCCTCAAAAAGACTATGTCATCCTTGTTCTCTTCCACCTGAAGGGTGATCAGCTGCATCTGATATGTATCGAACCGGGTGAGCTCATGATAATGTGTGGAAAAGAGTGTGATCGCATCAAGGTCCTTGAGGTATTCTATGATGGCATATGCTATGCTCATTCCATCCTCGGTGCTTGTTCCCCGTCCTATCTCGTCCATGATGATCAGGCTGTTGATTGTAGATGAGCGCAGGATCTGGCTTGCTTCATTCATCTCCACAAGGAATGTCGACTCCCCCTTAGCAAGATTATCCTGAGCACCCACACGGCAGAAGAGCTTATCAAGCAGAGGGATGTCTGCTTTCTCTGCAGGAACGAACGAGCCCATGTGTGCGAGTATGCTTATCAGGGCGATCTGACGCAGATATGTGCTTTTTCCCGCCATGTTCGGTCCTGTAACAAGGGCAAATCTTCCAGAGTAGGTCGAAAAGTCGTTTTCAATGAATTCATTCCTTCCTATGTATCTTTCGACTACCGGATGCCTGCCCTTCCTTATATCCATCCTCCTCTCTTTGTTGATTGATGGACGTGTGTAGTTCATTTCATCTGCAAGGAATGCAAGGGATGAGTAGAAATCGAGCCTGCTGAGGATCCTTCCGACCTTTTCAATAGGCAGAGAAAAGTCCTGTCCTTCCTTGAGAAATGCCTTGTATATCTCCTTCTCCCTGAGGGCGGCACGCTCTCCTGCACTTGTGATCTTCTCCTCAATCGCCATCAGTTCATCGGTTGTGAACCGCTCCCCTCCTACAAGGGTCTGCTTGCGGATGAAATAGGATGGAACCTTGTCGAGCTGACCTTTCGGCACTTCAAGGTAGTGGCCGACAATCCTGTTCTCTCCAGACTTGAGGATTGTAAGTCCGCTCTTATCCTTTTCCCTTTCGATGTACTGTGCAAGTATTTCGGAACTGTCCCTGATGATCCTCCTCTCTTCATCTAGGGCCTCATCGAATCCGTCAAGGATTATAGTCCCCTCATTGTTGAGGTTCGTGCATTCAGGGTTTATCGCACTCTTTATCTTCTCTGAAAAATCTATGAGGGCTGAGTAATCAAGTTCAACCTCGCTTCTTGCGAGGTTCAGATATTCCTGGTGCTTCACAAAAAGTGAGAACATGACGTCAAGGCTCTCGGAAAGTGCGATGAAATCCTTTGGAAGTGTTTTCAACAGACTCAGCCTTGAGGAGAGCCTTTCAAGGTCGCTTACTTCCTTCAGTGCATTACGAACTTCATTCATCTCATCCTTGTTCTTATGGAAATGCTCCACCCAGTCGAGTCTCCTGTTTATCGCATCGATATCTGAAAGAGGGTTGAGTATTTCATTTTTAAGAAGTCTTGCTCCACTGCTTGTGGCCGACCTGTTTATGGCTTTGAAGAGTGTGTACTCCCCCTTTCTGTCCCTCATGCTCTCCACCAGTTCAAGGCTCTTGATTGTGGCGGCGTTCATGTACAAAAGCTTCCTGTCGCTGATCCATTCGATGCTTCTCAGCTGAGGAAGGGATGATTTCACCATCTCGTCAAGGTAGAGAAGAAGTGCTGATATTGAAGAAAGGATGGGATCTTTTTCTCCAATCTTGAAGTTTTCAAGCCCGGAAGGCCCGAACTGCCTGATGATCTCTTTTCTCCCGCTCTTGATTGTGAAGTACCACCCTGGGAGTTTTGTGATTATCGCACCGCTCTCATCCAGGAAGTTCCTCAGGGGTTTGAAGGTGAAATAGAGGTCGTCGGGGACGATCACCTCCTTCGGCATGACCGTATAGAGCGCATCATTGAATGAAGAGAGGTTATCGTCTATTGCGACCTTCCTGATGAAGAAATCCCCGCTTGTGATATCCGCATAGGCAAGGCAGATGTCCTTCTTATCCCTGTTTACGGAGAGAATGAACGAAGCTGAGAGGGAATCAAGGTATTCATCCTCTACAACTGTTGCAGGAGTATATATCTGTATCACCTTGCGCTCTGCAAGCTGACGAGGGTTGTCAGGAAGATTCATCTGCTCGCAGATTGCAATCTTCTTTCCCGCCTCCAGAAGTCTTGCGATATAGTTCTTCGCAGCGTGGTATGGAATCCCGCACATCGGGACGTTCGCCCTGTGTGTCAGAGTAAGATTCAACAGTTTCGAGACTTCTACGGCATCGTCCTTGAACATCTCATAGAAATCACCAAGACGGAAGAAGAGCACCTTGTCCTGGTGCTCTTTTTTTATCTCGTTATACTGCCTCATCATCGGGGTCAGTTCATCTTTATCTTTTGCCATATCCTTAGTAGATGCTGGTTGAGATTGCAAGAACCAGCTTAATGCCTCCGAAAATGAATCCGTCGTTATCCCATTCGAAAGAATTGTCTATGATTGTAGCATTCTTCACAAGATACAGTCCCAGAGGGAAGCCCGGGATGCTGAGGCGCACTCCCGCTCCGAAAGCGAAATACCAGTCGATGTTACCGAAGCTGGCAAGTTCCTCAAGAGTCTCTGTGACTGCAGAGGCACTTGCAAACACCTCTGCATTCAGTATGTCGAGAACAAGAGGATAGCTGAGCTCTATCTGGTTGTTCCAGAGGAACGAGAGGTGCGTGACCGGGTCGAATCCCCTTCCGATGTTCATTCCATCGATATAGAGCATCTCGTATGTAGTTGCTCCCTTGCTTGCCTCATGCCATTTCCAGCCATCGCCGTCATTCCAGAACTGCGGGAGCATGAAGCTCACAGAAGAAGTGCCGGAGAGTACGAGGTGGCTCTCCCTTTCCTCTTCATTTGTTGTATGGAACAGTGAGTGGTAGGCACTTACACTGAGGGAGACCCTGTTGTAGTTCGACAATCCGAAAAGGAAACCTCCAGCATATGTGAACGAGCCTGAGATCACATAACCCTTTGTCGTATTCTGCACCAGGTCCCTGCCATCCCATGTAAGAGAGAGGGATATGCGGTTTGAGAACCTCCACCTGTCATGATATTTAGCAATAAGCTCCTCATATGGGTCATACTGGGAGTCATCATAGACTGCATGATTCAATCCGATGGAAATACCTCCTCCGATTGTAAGGTTCCCTGCATCGAATGTGAATGTATAACCTGTGTTGTATCCGATGGCAAAACGGTAGTAGTCGTACTCCATCAGGTTTCCATTGCTTGGGTAGTCCTGACCTGAGGCATACCATTCGTCTGCAGAGCCATAGCCGAGAGGCCATGTCTCCTTATAGCGGTCCCAGCCATCATAATAGTCGGATCCTGTTCCTCTCTGAAGCACGTTTGTCCTGTTCGACCTTTCAATGGAAAAGGAAATACCGTTGGACCATCTGTGGTTTCCGACCCATCCGTCACTCAGTGAAAGGGAGAGGGCCTGTGTACTCGGACTGAGGGTTGTGCTTATGGAAAGGTCACGTCCTGTCCCAAAGAGGTTGGTATCAGACCAGGAGAGGAATCCGGAAATCGGGAACTCGTCTAGTGTTCCTCCGAATGTCGCACCGAACTGCAGCTCCATCTGGTTTCCCTCTTCTATCTCGAAAATCAGGATGATGCCGTCTTCCGAGCTTCCCGGCTGCATCCCCACCCTTATGTTCTTCACAAGACCTGTGTTGTAGATGTTCTGCTGGCTTCTGATTATGGCATCCCGGTTGTAGATGTCTCCGACATGGATTGTAAGCTCCCTCTCGAAGACATAGGGCTTTGTCTTTGTCAGTCCTTCTATCCTGATCTCCTCGATATGGGACTGCCGCCCTTCCGTGATGTAGATCACATAATCCACTGTATGTGTATCTTCATGCACAGTGGGAACAGGTATGATCTGGCAGGAGGAGTAGCCGTTGTTCTGGTAGATGCTGTATAGGTTCATATACATCTCCTGGAGTGTGACCGTGTCGTGTACGTCTCCAGGGTTGATGTCGATTATGGATTTGATGTAGTCGTTTCCAAAGACGGTGTTCCCGTTGAATGTGATGTTTCCGAAGAAGTACTGGGCACCCTCATCGAGGTGGAAGATGATATTCAAAAACCTGGTCTTGTCCCCTTCCTCGGTGCTGTCTACGACCTCAACATCTGTAATCTTTGCATCAGAGTATCCGTTGGAGTAATAGAAGTTCAAAAGTGCATCACGGTCCGAATCGAGTGTCGCCTGGACGAAGTTGCCGCTGTTGAAGAAGCTCTTCTGATGGCTTTCTATCTCTTTGGAAAGCTCCTTCTGTGTGAAAACAGATGCACCGTCGAAGACTATGCTCCTGATCTTATACTGCTCTCCTTCTGTAACCGTGTATGTGATCGACTCGGTGTTCGTCGTCGCATCAAAGGTCCCGCTGCAGCTCACACTTGCATCCTTATAGCCTCTTGAGAGGTAGTAATCCCTTACAAGGGATGCGTTGGCATTGAAATCATTGCTGCTGAGGAATGAGCCGACTGTATAGTTCTGGCTGTCAAGCAGCGCCCTGTTGCTGGCATTTTCGTTTCCAACGATCTCTATGCTCGATATCATAGGGGTCTCCACGATATTGAACCTGATTACGAGGCTTGTTCCAGTAGTTCCTCCACGAAGTGCCTCTGCGGAGATGTATTCAACCCACTGCTGCGCATATAGGGTGTTGTATATTTCTGTGAAAAGTTCATCGGAAAACGTCTCTCCAAGATACTCGGAAAGCACGTCATCCACAGTACGCTCTTCAACATTGGTCAGCCCTGTATACTCGAAATCAGAGATGCTCATGCCGACCCACCATTGACCGTCCCCGCTTCCAGATGTCTCTGATGCATCTTCTGCGAAGAGGGATAAGGTACCTGATATCATGATAAGCAGAATCAAGAATGCCTTTTTTATGTAGTTCATCATAGCTCCTTCAAAGAGAATAACAGAATCGAGGTTAAAAGACAAATCTCTTCGTGAATGTTATTCCCATATATCGTAATGTATCATCAAGCGTCAGACTCTTCGGTCTTGTGAACAAAGAGATGGTACATAGCGGATTCTCCCATTCAAGAGATATCTCGACATCGAGCGAGAGGTCGCTCGAGAGGAACGAAGATATCTCCTCATCATCCGTCCTTCTCTGCGCACTGAGGTGGGCAAGCGCCTCAAAGTAGAGTTCAGGAGTCAGATACTTCCCGATATACAGTGCAGTCCCGTCCAGATATCGTGCAAGTGGAGAGATGTTCCAGCTTGCACTGTTCTGGCTTGAGATGACAGCATCATATACCAGGTTACCAATTATATTCGTATGGAGGCTGAAAGTATCAAGATTAAGTGAATTTCTTATGGACATTTGTAAACCGTTGTCATTCTGGCGTACAAGTCCTATACGCTGAAGGACATCCATACCTGTAGTCAGCAGACTCACGACAGAACCGAGATTGTTCTCCCCTTCATTGTTCACAATCGCCTGTCCGAGTATGCTCATTATCTCGGAAAGGCTCTTTGCCGGGGAGCTCTCGAAGGTAGGTGTGAAATTATTCAGCCTTGCCTCCCTGAGCACAAGATAGATGTCGACCTGCTCTCCTTGTGAATCGAACGCCCTCAGCGATGCCCTGAGGTTTATGATCGGGTCTATGGAGTACATCTCGTTCTCCCTGAAATTGATGCTTCCCTCCCTTATGAAGAAAGACCTCTGGAAGTAATATATCTCCCCTGCCCTCAAGTCGATTGCGCCGCTGGCCCCAAGCCCACCGTCCTCTGCGGTGTAGAAATGGAGGAACTGGTTCTCGGCGGCTGTCGCACTGAATATCGGATTTGGTCCGAGCGGGAATACGAACGTATTGTTCTTCTTGAGGTTTAGATTGAAATCATAGCCGACCTTTATCCTCGGATGGAACCATTCAGGTAGTTCATACATTCCGAACGAAAGCTGAGTATCTATGATGTTCATATCCCCAGAGAGGCTTACATATTCCATCCCCCTCTGGTTTAGATGGAATGCTCCGCTGACTCTGCCGACTATGTCTATGTTCTGATTGGCCATCGGCAGACGGAAGTCGATCTCCCTTCCTTCCTTGACATATACATCGACAGTATAATAGTCGATTCCAAGACTCTCATTGAGATAGAAGCAGAGCCGTCCTTTATGTGCCTGCCTCACTCCTGTTCTGGTGTTGATTGTCGTGAGGCTCGTCATAGCGCTTTCAATGTCGTTGTCCCAGACTGTGAATGTCATGTCATGGGCGATTATATGCTCATTGGGAAGCCAGAAGACATCGAACTCTATATTCTCCGACCACAGGGAACCGAACATGTGGATATCCCCTGGGGAACCTATGATGCTGAGACTTCCGTTTGCATTTGAATCCTCTGTGAATGTTATTACCGGATACTTCAAGAATATGTTGGCAGTATAGAGGCTGAAATCCTCGATATCGAGGACAAGGTCGAGGTTGTTGTTGAAATCCCCTTGTGCAGATATCTTCGCCACAGGTGGCATTTGAACATCGACATCAAGCTTTTTCAAAGGAATCGAATATGTACCGGAGAGGAAGTCTCCGCTGAAAGAGAGACTTCCATCACGATAATTGAATGCTGAATTCCTATTTCTGGAGACAAGAGCATCGTCTATATTCAGATAATCGAGCACTATCGTTCCGCTTACCGTAGTGAAATCAGTCTCGTAGATCCTGCGTATGAACGAATAGAGGTTCTCCTCCTCATCCGCCTCAGCCTCGATCTCGAGTGCAAGGCTTACAGGATAATCCCTGTCGTTGTTTGAAAGCTTATATGTCAGTGAGAGAGGAATCACAGCCTGTCCTGAATTGCTGTTCAGCGATGCATCATCAATGGAAAGGGAGAGGGATGATGTTTCATATATGAAATCTGAAATCACTATCTCCCTGCTGTTTATGAAAACACCTGCAGATGATGTCATAGGGACGGAGGGGTCGATAGAGCTGAGTCTGAATTCTCCAGAGAATGAGAGGGAGTCGAAATCCGCCCCCATTCCGGAAAGTGTTGCGTTTATGAGGTTGTTTCCGAGCCTGAGACGCGCTGCGCTAAAATCATTGACGACAAAGAGACCCGTCATATAGTCTTCATAAGGCATGATGCTAAGCCCAATGCTCTCACTCTCGCTTTCCAGAGCCAAGGCAAATGTATGCTCATCATAGCTGTATACCGCTTCCCCCGTCAGAGGAATGAAGTTCTCGCTGAGGAAGGATACGTCATAGATGTGGAAGCTATCGTTATCCCCTGAGATACTGAATGAAACATCGGGGTTTCCTTCGAGCAGATAGAGGTTATGTATGTTGAAATCCTTGGAGATGATGTCTATATCCTGCTCTGTGATGTCGAAAAGGAAATCGATATGTCCGCTTAAGGATGCAGGAGGAAGCCCGGCCTCCCTTCTTGGAAGGACGAAGTCGGTGAAATCAAGATAGCTTACGATCCTGTCACCGTACGAGAAATAGAGCCTCGCCATCTCATTCTCAATCGAAAAACGCTGATGAATGAAATCAAAGTCGACAAAGAACTCATAGCTTCTTGATTGCGTGTAGAGGCTTGCGTCACTGAAGAGATGTGTCGCATCCTCGAAATTGAACAGTCCGTTCAGACTCATCTGCTCATACCTCGGGATACGGAAATCGAACTCGTATTCCCTGTCCCTGTTCAGGCTCAGGTCAAGTGTTGCATAGTCCTTCCCGCTTGAAGTGTTCTCTATCACGAGATGTCCGGATGGAAGATAGCTTTCCAGGTCTATGCCTCCTGTGAATGCAAACCTGACGAGATCTGTTGTGAGATTGAATGATGATATATCGAGGGTGTTTCCACTGAGCGTGGAAGAGAGACTTGATGCTGTGTTGAAGGTGAACCTGCTGAACCTGATTCCCGATATTCCGATTGCATAGCTGATGTCTCCGCTGTATCCGTAAAGCGACGAGTCATCAGAAGAGAGCGAGACGTTCAATATGCCGTTGAGGAGGGTGTTGCGGTCTATATAGTTCTCCAGGAACGGGATATATCTGTTGATATACGGTGAGAACTCTGAAAGACTGAGCTCGTCTATCGTTGCATCAACTGAAACCTCATTACCGATTGATGCATCAAGCCTGACATAATCCGAATATATGAAATAAAGATCCGCCATGCCATCCACATATCTCAGATTGAGATGCATCGGGGCTGTGTTTTCTGTCAGTTTTATATTGTTAAGGGAAAGAGATAGTGATTGTATTTCATCTTCATAAACAAGGGCAGCAGAGAGTCTCATGTTGATTCCATCGAGGATAGCCTCTTCGCTGTTGAGTTCAAGATATGAATCAAAGGAGAGATTCAACATGGAATCATATGTAATGTCGATATTCAGGCCGGAAAGGGTTGAAGATGAGAATGCACTTATATATTCGTTGATATAATCAGAGCCGATGCTTCTGACAGAGACATGAGCACTCCTATTCTCTACAAATCCGTTGATAAGGGCGTTTTCGATGTTGAGAAGTGGCTCTGTCTCGTCGTATATGACTGTATTCACACTATCTACGGAAAAGCTCTTCTCAGAAAGAGAGTAGCTGGCAGAAAGGTTGGAGATGCTTATTGCATAGTTCTCATATGAGGCGACGATAAGGGATACAGCCGAATAGACCATCCCATTATACAGACGGATATATGCAGGATAGTAGCGGGAATAGAATTCATCTGAATAATAGACGTCTCCTCCTGTGAATGACAGCTGGGCGTCGAGGGTGGAGATATCTGGATTGAATATGTCGGCAATCGATGCTTTAAGTGCGACATTCTCAAGCTGTGCTCCAAAATCAGAATACTCAAGCTCAAGGGACTTGAATCCTCCGTTAAAGGAATATGAGCCGTGATTGTTTAAAAGCCTTGCATCAATAGCCGTTGAGTAAAGGGTGAGGGAATCATATTCAAATGA
>DVIF01000075.1 GCA_018711525.1 Candidatus Ornithospirochaeta stercorigallinarum | reverse complement strand
ATGTAATTTAGCAATTCGTCCTTTAGTTCTTCGCTCAACATGACATCCGGGAGAAATGCTTTTCCCTCGTAAATAATGCAGAGCTGCTTGATTTTTTTGCTAATGTCATCATCAGGATCAGTTAGCTCTCTATCATGGGTTGCCGTGTAATATCTCTTGAATTTGCGTATCTCAAGTGGCGAATCCATGCGGAATCCCTTCTTAAAGTATTGCCTAAGAACCTCCTCATAGCCTTCATCTCTGTAGATTTCTGCCGGTTCCGAATCGTCCTTTGCAGGTGCAGTCCAAGTCAGGTCTGAGCCAATAAATCCGAGAAATTTCTGTATGGCTGCACGGAAACGGTTGTGCTGCCTTGCATTGTAGGAAAGAAAATCCGCATTGCCTAAGAGCAACTGAATTGTCTCCTGTGCCGTTTGTTTGTCCGTTGCGTAAAGCTGCCAGGAGGCCAGTTGGTGTTCTTGGGCAAATGCCTCACAATTGTTTATCGCAGAAGCATAGCTCCGGCAGGTGGCATCAGCCATGTTCAGTTTTTCAGATAGATAGCGAGAGAAGCTTCTGCTATTTATCTCACAAATCGCATCGTTTTCAAACGACTTTCTTTGATGGACTTGTTCAAAAGTTTCCTTCTCTTTTTTTCTATATGTGATAGCAATATTTTCGTAGTCCACACTACACAAGTCCAAGACATAGCGGATTTTTGCCGCAATATCGTTTGCACTCAAATTGGTTTCCAGCATATATGCGGTTCCTGGTATAGGTTTAGGAGCAATCATAAAACTGTAATTATCATCACTCGCAAGTTCGATTCGGCCAGATTTTTGCGCAAAAGACATTCCCGGCTTGAATGTGTGCGGATAATCTTCCATCACAGAAGCCATCACAGCAACATAGAGAGCTGTCCACGAATCGCCACACGCTTTTCTCTCACCAAAGTAACTGAACCGCTCTGGCTTAGTGTACGCCAAGTCAAAGTCCGCATGAAAATCAATTTCAAAAGTTGTCTCCTGACTATGTGAACTTTCCGTATTGGAGATATCTGCTTCGATTGCAGGAGTGTTTTCTGAAAAGATGTAGGAATCTCCAATATTTGATGCCCAGCTCACATTATCGAGAATCTCCTCAACAATAGCGGGACGAGCAGTATGGTTAATGGTCTCACATATCTCTCGAATTGTGACTTTCTGACTTTCGGGAGAGGCTTTCAGTGCATTATAGATTTGATTATATATAGCAGGGTATTTTTGCAACAACCTTTCGTCTTGCTCGGTTTTTGTGTATGTAGCAATAGGAGATTCTGCCTCGGCCATCTCTACATCGGGTGGGCTTTGATTCGACATTTCATGATCTGTGGTGCTCCGATCTTCAACGGTCTTTCCAGCAGTAATGCGAGCGTAAAGACCTTCTTTTATGTAGTTATAGTAATGCCGTCCCGCATCAACAATCTTATTTATTTGCCGTTTACGGGTTATTCTGAAGATCTTGTTCTGTTCAATAGTGCGTTGCACTTTTTTAATGGTTTCAAAATCTGTTGTCTCGAACAGTGGATTCTGTAGGACTTTTATTTTCAGACAAAAAGTTTCTATTTCAGAATAACATCTATAAAGCTCCGAAAGCTGTGAAGGAGACACTCGTTCAGCAAGATACCGCATAAAGTCGCCTTCAACGGTTTTTCTATTGCTTATCATTGCCCTTGCCTCCTTCAGTAATTTTTGGTACTCATCATAGGATTCATGATACAAACCTGCAACATCTGCAAAAAGTTTGGTGGCTGGTTTGAAAACTGTGCGACCGAGATACGCTGACTCCATGCTTTTCATTTGAAATGAAATACCATTTGTATTGCGATACACTTCATCAACTTCCATACCTCGATGAAGTGCCATTGCCCTTAAGTCACGAGATACTGCCTTAATTGCGTCCGAGCGTGTGAGTTCGCCTTTCATAGAGGCAAGAAGCCCTTCTAATAGGATGACTGCTTCATATTTATCCCAGGACGGTTGCCTCTCTACCATACATAACTACTCCTTTGAAGATGTTCGGATTCCTTAATTGCATTGCTTTATTTTGGCTCTTTTACATATTCCATAATATCGCCAAAATCACAATCGAGGGTCTCACATATACGACCTAAAATAGCGAGATTTACCGCTTCATCTCGCCTTAACTTTGTCATCGTATTCGGCGCAATATCTGCAGCTTTTCTCAAATCCGCTTTGCTCATTTTCTTGTCTACAAGCAACTTCCACATACGGTTATAAGATAGAGCCATGCATTCTCTCCTTCTTTCAAGCAGTAAATGTATTTTGTAAGGCAATTCTCAAAAATGTATAATGCATAATACGACATTTTAATTTATATTTTATCATTAATATCTGGACCTTTTCAAGAGATTTTCGCAATTTTGTGCGAATTTAGAGCGACTATTTGAGATGAGCCCTAAAATTGTTGAGCAATGGGTGAGCAATGTGGAGTTATCCCTTCCACATAGCAAAAGGGCACACCAGCAGATCAGTCAGTTAGCTCTCTTTTTGATTTGCTATTTATAAAACGATTCGCAGAAATTACCCTTGACAAATTCAATCTCAGTAAAGCCTCATCAGTATCTTTTCTACTAGATTCTGCGGAAGTATTCTCAGCAGAAGCATCAGTGCGGAATACTCGATTCCTATCGGTTTCCTTACAGGAGGATTCTTTCTTTCTGCGACTTTCAGTGCCGCTTTGGCAACAGTCAGAGGACTTTTACCGTTTTCCTCATCCTTTTCCATTTTCCTGATTGCCCGGATGGCATCCTCCTTGTATATTGACCCCTCTGGGATGAAAGTCTTCCTTCTCGCTGTGAAATCCGTTTTCGTGTCTCCTGGTTCGAGCAGTACCGTTCTCAGGCCATATTTCCTTCCTTCCATTCCCAGGGCTTCCGAGTAGGCCTCAAGTGCGTATTTGCTTGATGAATAATGGCTCTGGAATGGTATTGGAACACGTCCTGCTATGCTTGATATGAATATTATCAGGGAGCGTTCGTTCTCTCTCAGCATTGGAAGGAAGATCTTGTTCACAGTCATCGGCCCGAAATAATTGACATCAAGCTGTTTCCTTGCGAGGTCTATCTCCATATCCTCCGCACTGCCGGCAATGCCGAAGCCCGCAGCATGTATGATTATTGAAAGTGATTCCATCTTCTCTCTCAGCTTCAATAAGGAGTCCGGATCTGTGACATCGGCACGATAAGAGATGATCCGCCCCTTTCCAAGAACCTCTTCTTTCTCTTCAATATGCCTGCTTGTTGCGAATACGTTATATCCTTCACTTGCAAATAATGTGGAGATTTCCCTTCCTATCCCGCTGGATGCACCTGTGACAAGGACGTTGCTGCCATAAATGTTTCTCATATGAAAGATGTTAATGCTTCATGGTATGAAATGAAAAGAGTCAATGTCCCGCATTGTATTCTTTGATTATCTTCTCATATCTTGCCCTGACATCCCTTGCAGCATCTTCCTTGCTTCTGTAGATGCTCTCTTGTGCATTCCTGCCGACTTTGAGCCTGAGCTCATCATCCGAGAATATCCTTTTCATCTCTGCGGCATATTTTTCAGGATTTTCTTCTGAAATGAATACGTTCTCATCTTTTCTTGTTCCTTCAGCACAAGTTGCATTTTTTATCAGAAGGGACGGAACACTGCAGGATGCAGCTTCCATTATGACAAGCCCCGCTGTATCGTAAGTTGATGGAAAAGTGAAAAGGTCTGAAGATGCATATATTCTTTTAAGTAAATCCCTGTCTTTTATTGAGCCAGTGAAAATGACTCTGTCCTTGATCTTATACTCGTCAGCAATTCTGTTGTATTTTTCCGCATCCGGCCCGGAACCTACAGAAACGAGGGTACAATAGAATCCTTCTTCCTTCAGGATTTTCATTGCGGAGAGAACTAAATCCAGATTCTTTTCCTTTCTCTGCTGTCCGACAAAAAGAGCAACAGGGCCATTATCAACTTTTAAATACGCTCTTCCTTCTTCTCTGAGCTTTAGTCTTTCCTCTTCTGAGGGAAGAGTGAATTTACAAAAGTTCCTTACTGTTTCCACTTTTCCTGAAAAGCCATAGCTTTCAAGCATTTTTGCAGCCCCATCACTTACCGCCCAGACATAGTCGGCCATCTTAAAGCTGTGTACGACGTATTTCAAGACAAGGTTTGTGATGAATTCACTTTTGACGACCCTTTTTATGTCTTTCTTGAACTGTGAGTGGAATGTCATCACGATGGGTATGTTCTTCTTCCTGGCGGTCTTTATCGCATAGCGCCCCATCATGAAAGGGGAGTGGGCGTGTACTATGTCGAAGTCAAGCGAAGCGACTTTGTCTTTGACTTCCTTCCTTATCTTCGTATAACCATACGGGGAGATCATGGGGATGACATGCATTATGCTCCTGAGGACCTTCTCATCGCCTACCTTTTTGTCGTACTCAAGCGACCCCTCCCCGCCCGATACTATGGCATAGCAATCGTCTCCGAGCCTCCTCAGCTCATGCACGTAATCGTATACTACCTCTCCGACACCATCCATTACAGGTGGATATGATTCACTGAACTGACCTATTAGCATCATCATCTCCTTTTTTCCATTGATTATAAACGAAAAAATGCCTCCGCAGAAGCAGAGGCAAGATAATCAGTTTTGTTCTCAGGCAGTCTTCATTTCACTGTCTTTCTTTTTCATGCCATATTCATAGACTACAACCAGGACGAGAACTACAAGACCGATGAGGTCTGTGATCGTTCCCGGGATTACCATGCATAGTCCTGCCACTGCCATAAGTATCCTTACAAACGGATTCAAATGCCTTCCCAGATATCCGTTGAGTGCTGCAGCGATGCCAAAGATACCAAGCAGTGATGTGATACAGATCTGGATGACTTCGAACACGCTTGTGACGTTCACAAAGAGCATCGCAGGATTGAGTGCGAATACGTATGGTACGACGAATGCGGCTATTGCAAGCTTTGTCGCCACGACTCCGGTCTTCATCGGATCTGACTTTGCTATTGCCGATCCTGCATATGCGGCAAGTGCGACAGGCGGTGTGATATCAGCGACTATTCCGAAGTAGAATACGAAGAAGTGCGCCGCAACAGTCTCAACATTGAGGGCGATGAGGATCGGAGCGCATACTCCTGCCATGATACAGTAGTTGGCTGTGGTTGGAACTCCCATTCCGAGGACAATGCAGCAAAGCATCGTGAGAAGGAGTGCGATCATGACGATACCGTGTGAGAGTGATACGATTGTTCCAAGAAGAATGGATGCAAGACCTGTTACCGTGATACATCCTGAGATTATTCCTGCGATTCCACATGCTACGACAACTGTGATTGAACTTCTAGAACCGTTCTCAAATGCATCGAGGATCCATCTGAATGAGAGAATTGGTTTCTCTCCTTCTTCTTCCTCCTCCTTTCCATCCTTTGACAGTCCGATATGAGGGATGATCTTGTGGATTACACCTACAATCATTGCAACAAGGATTGAAAGGGTTGCAGAGTAGGCCATCGTATATGTGTTCGAACCAACAAGATATATGAGTGCGACAAGTGGAAGGAGCAGATAGAGTTCCTTCAGAAGTTCTTTCGGCTTCGGTAGGTCTTCCTTTGGTATTCCGCTCATGCCCATCTTCTTCGCCTCGAGGTGTACTGCGATGAAGATTCCTGTGAAATAAAGGACTGCCGGCAGGATTGCCATTACTGCGATGCGTCCATATGGAATACCTGTGAACTCAGCCATGAGGAATGCTGCAGCTCCCATGATAGGAGGCATGATCTGTCCTCCTGTGGAGGCTGCTGCTTCGACGGCGGCTGCAAACTCAGGGCGGTATCCCATCTTCTTCATCATTGGAATCGTGATTGATCCTGATCCTACGGTGTTTGCAACAGAAGAGCCTGATGCCATTCCCTCAAGGGCGGATGCGACAACTGCAACCTTTGCAGGTCCTCCGGTGAAACGGCCTACGGCTGCGTTTGCAAAGCGGATGAAGAAATCGGCGACTCCTGTACGCTCAAGGAACGCTCCGAAGATGATGAAGATTACGATGTACTTCACACATACTCCGACCGGGGTTGAGAAAATACCGTTGGCTGTATAGAAGAGTGTTCTTATCAACTGGGGCAGGGATATCCCGCTTACAAGAGTGTAGATCACAAGAACACCTGCTACGCAGAGGATTGGAAGTCCTACACATCGTCTGCAGAGCTCCACAAGGGCGAGTATTCCGATTGCTCCTACAACCATGAACATAGGGTTTGCCATGATTCTTGCAGAGAGCCTGATTACTGTCATCGCATTGAATGCATAGAAGAAATATGCACCGGAACCGACAAGCATGATTATGATGTCATACCATGGCATGTAGTTCACTCTTTCATAACCTTTCTTCACGGGGAATGTTAGGAAACCTAGGAAGATTATCATACCCATGAAAACAGAGTAACGTACCTCCTGAAGAGTGGTGAGAAAGATTGCGTCGATTATACAGTAGATTGCGAATGCAGCCATGACATAGTGTATGATTTTCTTAGGCAATCCCTCCCAGATCCTGACATTGGATTCCCTGTCATACTTCTTCATTACTGCTTCGACATCAGCCATTGTCCCGACTGAATCGTCGTGATGGTGATGATGAAAGTGTTTTTCGTTTGTCTTATCCTTCAAATAACTACTCCTTATAAATTGATAAAAGGGCTGTCTTTCAACAGCCCTCAGTCATTTAAGCCGTTTTTTATTTTACTGGTACCTCTATCCCCTGTTCTGCGAAATACTTTGCAGCTCCCGGGTGGTAAGGAACGGTCGTGATTGAAGTTGCGAATGCCAGATCCAGCTCATGTCCCTTGTCATGACTCTGTGCAATGGCATCCTTATCGTTGAATACCGTTGAAACAAAGTCATAGACGGCATCTTCGGATACATCATCACGTGCGATTACGACAGCACCTACTGCAACTGTCTGGCAGTCTTCAGGTGTTCCGTATACGTCAGCCTTGATTGTGTACGGGCTGTAATATGGGGATGAGGAAAGAAGGTTGTCCAGGTGCTCCTGATCGATTGATACAAGGTATACCTGGTGTGTTGTTGCGAGTGTCGATACTGCGACAGTAGGGGCACCTGCTACAACGAATGCAGCATCGATCTTTCCATCCTGAAGGGCATCTACACTGTCACCGAAGCTCTGATATGTCGGTTTGATATCGCTTTCAGTAATGCCGTATGCTCCAAGGATATCAAGAGCATTGTAGTATACTCCGGAGCCGGATGAACCGATTGAGACTGTCTTTCCCTTGAGGTCTGCGACTGTCTTGATGTTCGGATCGAGTGTGACAATCTGAACCTGCTCCATATAGAGTGCTGCCACTGTAGAGAAATCGGAGATAGCTCCTGTCTCTGCAAACAGGTTTGTTCCATTATATGCATAGCTCATTACGTCTGTCTGTACAAAGCCGAGCTGGTAGCTGTTCATATCCATCATCTCGATGTTATCCTGGCTTCCTGCACTGACGACAGCGACAACGGATGTGTCCGTCTCAGATGAAATCCTCTGTGCGAGAACATTGCCGAAACCATAATAGGTTCCCTGGTCACCACCTGTTCCGAAGCGTAGTGTTCCTGATCCTGAATCAGTTCCACCCTGTGCCATGAGAGGTGTGAGGGCCAAAGCTACGAGAGCAACGATTGCAATTAATTTCTTCATATAAGCCTCCTCATTTCATATATGGAAATATATATAATTTCAAAATTATATAAGTTAACTATCAAGGAAAAAAGAGCGTGTGTCAATGCTATGGCAAAATAAATATGCGAAATAGTGAATATTTATGCACTATTATGCTGGGGTTTTCGGAAATTTATACATTTTAGTTATATTTGTCAGAAAAAATTTCGTCTCAATGTAGAAAAAAAGATGGTATCCTATCTATTCCACTTCACATGGTCATGTTTTTGGAACCGGATAGGGTTGATTTCACTTTTGACCTTCCCCTCTAATGAGTAATTAAAAAAGCATATCCACAAGACCACTTAATCTGCTATTATTTTCTTATGCAGGTTTTGGTGATAGATGCACAGGGTGGCGGAATAGGTCGTGAGGTGATTTCGGCCTTGAAAGAGAAGCGTAGGGATCTACATATCATAGCGGTCGGAACGAATTCAAATGCGACAAGTGCGATGCTCAAGGCAGGGGCTGATGAAGGTGCAACCGGGGAAAATCCTGTCAGGGTCTGTGCTGCAAAGGCTGATGTCATCATCTGCCCGATAGGACTTGTCATCGCCGACAGCATGCTTGGGGAAGTCACCGAGGTAATGGCACTTTCAATCGCCAGGAGCAATGCGAAGAAAGTTTTAATTCCATCGAAAGGCTGCAATAATTATGTCGCCGGGGGCAGGAGGGCTACCCTGAAAGAGATCATAGAGGATGTGATCGAATATACTTTCTCGTGAGGCTATTCTCTTTTTCCCTTTTTTCTGCTATTTTTGTTCTGTCCGCATGAAGCTGACAGTGTGTCATGGATGGCACTTTCATATTATCCCACAATAATAATCAGATGAACTGATTGTCTTCTGCAGAAGCTGAAGAGAGGGGTCTTTCTGTTAATAGAGGCTGATGAGCTTTCCTTCTCGTATGATGGAAAGCGTAATGTTTTATCCGACATCACATTCACCCTTGAAAGGGGTGAGTACATCTCCGTCCTAGGTGCCAACGGCTCTGGAAAGAGTACGCTGCTCAGGATTCTCGACCTTGTTCTTCCATACAGGAGTGGAAAGCTTGAGATACTTGGCTGCGATGGCAGAAGTGTGAAAGATGTGAGGAGGATAAGACGTCATATCGGTCTTGTATTCCAGAATCCTGAATCTTCGTTCATCTCCAAGACCGTCATTGATGAGGTGATGTTCGCCCCTTTGAATTTCAATATCCCAAAGGATGTGGCCTATGGCAGGGCTCTCTCTGCTTTGAAGGTCTTCAATCTCTCCGAGTATGAGAATGCCTCAATCGGTGCGCTCTCTGGAGGGGAGAAACAGCGTCTGATGCTGGCATCCGTATTCGTTCTCGATCCTGAGATCATAATCCTTGACGAGGCTTTCGCCTTTCTCGATAGCACTTCAAAGGCTCTCCTGACATCCGCCCTTGAGGAGAAGAAGAGGAAAGGGGTAGGGGTGATAAGCGTGACTCATGATGCTGAAAGCGCATCCTTTTCCGACAGGATCATCCTGTTGAAGGAGGGAAGGATAATAAAAGACGACAAAACTGCGGATGTCCTAAAGAATGTACCTCTTCTGATTTCCTCGGATGTGCGTCCATTGTCCTCAGATTTCTTTGATTTCCTTATGGGAGAGGCCGGATGATTGAGCTGAAAGATGTCACTATCAAGCGTCCATCCTTTACTTTCGGCCCTGTCTCTCAAAGATTCGATGATGGAAGGATCTACATGGTCATGGGGGAAAACGGTGCAGGGAAGACGACATTGCTGGATATCCTTTCCGGTATGATAATCCCTGATGAGGGAGTGGTTTATAAAGATGTCAGGATCTCTTATGCCCCACAGGAGAGCGATAACGCCTTCTTCCTACCGACTGTGCTTGATGAGTTCTCATATACTCTCAGGGAAAAGAGAAAGGATGAGGTGGAAAAGAGATCAGAACAGCTTTTATCCCTCATCGGGCTCTCATCTGCATACATCCAAAGGTCCCCGTTCTCTCTTTCCGGAGGAGAGAAGAGGCTTCTATCAATCGCTCTGGCTCTTGCTGTGAATCCGGATTTCCTTCTCCTTGATGAGAGTATCTCCGGTCTGGATTATAAGGGCTATAAGGCATTGAGGGCTCTTCTTAGGGCGTTGAAGGCAGAGGGAAGGGGTGTCGTTTTCATCACACACGAGCTTGATATCCTGGACCTTGCGGATATCCTCATCGTCATCAAGGGAGGGAAGATCATCTTTTGCGGTACTCCATTGGATGCAATGGAGAAGGGATATGTGGAGAAGTCCTTTTCGTATATGAAGTCGATGGAGCTTATCGGTACTCCTATCCTTTCCCTGAAGGAGATTGCCAGGAGGGTGAGCAATGAGTAGGCTCTCTCCATTTTATCGTCTCCTGTTCTTCCTTTTCCTGGTGCTGAGCGTGTTCTACGCAGATTCCTTTTTTTCGAATCTCATTGTTCTGCTCATTGTTTCCGCTGCCTTCATGTTTTCAAAGACCGGATTGGATGATCTCTTCATGCCCGTTTTCAAACTGCGTTATTTCCTTCTCTTCATATTCCTTCTCAATGCGCTTTTCTCCCAGGAAGGCACTCTTTTCTCATTCTTCATATTCCGTCTCTCCTGGGACGGGCTTATAAATGCTTTTCTTATTGTCTACAGGGTCTCCCTCATTACCTTGATAGCCTATCTGTATACATCAGAGTCGACAATCAGTGAGATAAACGACAGCCTGTATATACTGCTGCTTCCACTTAAACTGTTGTTCATACCAGTAGATATGATATCATCGGCAATCTCGATATCATTATCCCTCATAGATGAGTTCATCGGTGAAAGCGAGCGTCTGAGGAAGGTCCGCAAACTCAGGAGGACAGGCATGCCAGATAATACATTCAAGGAGAGGATCCTTGATTACAAGGCCATCGTGATACCGATCTTCATCATGGCATTCAAAAGAGCTGATGAGCTCTCGTTCGCCCTTGAGTCCCGTGGCTACAGCGCCCAGATGAGCGTTAGAAGGGAGTATTTGAAAATCGGAATCAGGGAACTCGTAGCAGTTCTTTCAATATTGTCTGTTTTTGTCCTATTAGTCTCAGGAGGTATAAGATGATGACTGATATCAAGAAAATCATAATCACAGCAGCCCTGTCTGCGCTTTGTGTGATTCTTCCAATGGCGTTCCATGCCGTTCCGAATGCTGGTGTGCTTATCTCGCCGATGCATATCCCCGCATTCATCGCAGGTCTCACAATCGGACCATTCTATGGTCTTGTCGTAGGTCTTCTTGGACCTTTTCTTTCATCGATACTCACCGGCATGCCCGCTTTCTCCTATATGCCGCAGATGATGATTGAACTTGCTTCCTATGCTTTCTTCTCAGGTCTTCTAATGCGTCTTGTCCATACATACAACTACATGGCGGATCTTTACATCTCCTTGCTCCTGAGCATGATTGCAGGACGCATTGCCGCAGGGGTATGCAGGGCCGTGTTTTTCTCCTCCGGCTCTTACTCGTTCAATGCATGGTTCACATCGTATTTCGTATCCACATGGCCTGCCATAATCATCCAGCTTGCAATAATTCCTGCAATAGTGTTTGCTCTTGAGAAGGCTAATCTGATTGAGAAGAGGTATTAGGAAGGTGGACATCGAGCTGTGCAAGGAGCACTGCCAGGAATACAAGCGCACATCCTATGATTTCATTCACGCTCAGTCTTTCTGAAAGGATGAGTGCTCCTCCGATGGCGGCCCACACGCTTTCAAGTGAGAGTGCGAGGGTCGCTTTTGTCGCCTGCACATATTTCTGTGCAACCGTCTGAAGGGTATATGCGACTCCGCAGGATAAGAAGCCTGCATATGCAAGCGGAAGGGATGCTTCTTTGATGCTTTGAAAATCAGGTCTTTCAAAGACAAGCATTCCTATGCTGCACATTATTCCTCCAAAGAGGAACTGGAAGAGCGAGAGTTCGACCCCATCCGAATCTTTCGAGACTTTCTCTATTACAAGGATATGGCATGAAAAGAGTATTGCACAGAGAACGAGGAATATATCTCCCCGTCCGATGCTCATGCCTCCGGAAAGGCAGAGCATGTACATTCCGATAAGTGCTATCATGGCACAGAACCATATCTTCTTTTCTATCTTCTTGCCGAATATCCTGGATATGAAAGGCACTATTATCATGTAGAGGCTGGTTATGAATGCCGCTTTTCCCGCATCGGTGGTCTCGATTCCAATCTGCTGTGTCATCGATGCCGCCCCAAGAAAAAGTCCCATAAGGAATCCTCCTTTGAGCATCTTTTTCATATAGACCTTATCTTTGATATGCACCTTAAGTGTTTTAGCTGCGAACGGGATAAGGACTATTGCACCAAGAATCATCCTTATTCCGTTGAATGTGAAAGCTCCGATGCTCTCTGTCGATACGCTCTGAGCGACAAAGCTCAGTCCCCAGATGAATGATGTCAAAAGTAATAGAAGAACTGCGTTTCTCTCTTTCATGCCAAGTATAGTAGACCGTATGAAGAGAAAATTTCTAGAAGCATTCTTCAAAAAATGACCGATTACATCCCTTTTCCTACTGATTTCTGATGGTTATAATCATCATTATGATTGTTCGTCTGATTGGTTGCGGTGCCGTGGGTGCCGTAGTTGCTGAGAAACTTGATGCCGTATCTGATTTCGCTTTGATTGTCGACGATGAAAGAAGAAGGAGATACAGTGACGGGGTGTATGTCAACTCAAGAAAACACATCTTCAAGATGGAAGGTGGTGCTGATGCGGAAAAGGCAGACCTCATAATAGTCGCTCTCAAGAATTTCAACCTTTATTCATCCCTTGATGAGATCGCACCTTTTGTCGGGGAGAATACTGTCATCATGAGCCTTTTAAACGGCATAGATGCCGAGCGTATCCTCTCTGAGCGCTTCGGTGCCGATAAGATCATATACTCATTCATAACGGACCTCTCCAGCAATCATAACGGAATAGAGACCGTGTGTTTCTCAAATGGTGGTAACATACTCTTTGGAGAGAAGAACGGCGAAAGGAGTGAGAGGATACTCAGGATAAAGGAGCTCTTCGATAATGCAGGTCAGCGATATGAGATACCAGATGACATAATCCACGAGAAATGGTGGAAGTTCATGCTCAATACATGTTTCAACACATTATCTGCGATTCTGGATGCCGACTACTATTCAATCTGTGACAACGCAGAGTTCATAAGGGCTGTAAGGATCATAGCAAAGGAAGTACAGAGGGTGGCATCGGCAGAAGGTGTGAAGATAACCCAGGGTGATATAGAGGAGATGATCAGAAGGGTATGTGCTCTTCGTGACCATGGCAGGACGAGCATGCTTCAGGATGTGGATGCGGGAAGAGAGACTGAGAATGATTATTTCGCAGGTACCATCTCCCGTCTCGGCAAGCAGCATGACATCCCGACTCCGAACATAGATTTCCTCTACATACTCCTTGAAGCACGGAGGTCGGTCCTTGCTAAACGTTGAAGAGAGCATGAGTTTTGAGACACTTCTAAGCCTTTTCGGAGAGAACTATGGAAAAGCTTTCGAGGTGTATATGCAGCTGAAGAGAGAGGTGGATATCTCATATCCTCTTCCCTCTTATGCAGAAAGGCTTGGAGAGCTGATTGGAAGAAGGGAGGAGGAGATCGATGCCATATGGCGTGGAATCCGAGAGCGCTATCAACACATAAGAGGTGGCTATGAAATCATTGATGACGGCAGTCCCCTGTTCCCTAAGGAACTTCTGAAGAGCGAATATCCTACACCGTTTTTGTATGCACTTGGAAATCTCAGGCTTCTTGAGAAGGAGAGTCTTACTGTGATTGGAAGCCTGAGCCCGGGGCTGGAGGCTGAGGGTATCGTAAGAGATGCTTCTGCTTTCATCAAGAACAACAGGCTTGTCCTGCTCACACCTCTTCGTCTTGGAATCTCCAGCATGATGATTGCAGACATCATCCGGGATAGCGGCAACGTAATCGCATTCTCATCCTCTTTCGTCACCAAGGCTCCGAACGAGAGGCTTAAGAACCAGATGGTGGACATATACAAGAGAGGCGGCCTGATCATAAGTGCCACAGGGCCCTCCAGAAAGGAGGACAAATGGCATCAGGTGATAAGAAACCGTGCGATTTCCGCACTTTCAGATTCAATTTTCCTCATCGAGGAGAAGGATGGCGGTCCTGCATGGAAGATTTTCGATGGAGACGGGAATGCCGTTAAGAAGATGGTCGGCACTCATAACCGGGGCAAGGAGGGATATTCCTTTATCGAAAGCCGCATCAGGAATGGAGCACTGGAATACAGGGATGGAAGGGATTTGAAACAGCTTCTGAATAAGAGGGAGGGCAGGGCGAGGATCAAGACCGACTTGAGCCTTACTCCCGACCTTTTCTGATTGACCATGTGAATATAAAAGATATAGGATAATGCACGCTATGAAAAACATTACAGCAGATGAATTAAGAAAGATGTATATCGATTTTTTCGTGTCAAAGGGACATAAGCAGATAAGTGGCGCCTCCCTGATTCCGGAAAACGATCCGACAGTACTTTTCACAACAGCGGGAATGCATCCGCTTGTACCATATATCCTGGGAGCAGAGCATCCTCAGGGCAGAAGGCTTACAGATTATCAGAAGTGCATCCGCACTGGAGATATCGACAGTGTAGGAGATCCGCATCACCTCACTTTCTTTGAGATGCTCGGGAACTGGTCCCTCGGAGATTATTTCAAAGAGGAGGCAATCGAGTATTCCTACGAATTCCTCACAAAGGTCCTCGGAATCGACCCTGAGAAGATCAGTGTCACGGTTTTCGCCGGAGATGATGAGGTTCCCCGTGATGAGATTGCTGCTGCAAAGTGGAAGAGCCTTGGAATCCCTGAGGAGAGGATCCACTACAAGGGAAGGGAGGACAACTGGTGGGGCCCTGCAGGTGAGACCGGTCCTTGCGGCCCTGACAGTGAGATGTTCTATGATACAGGGCGTCCGAAGTGCGGTCCCGACTGCGGCCCTGGGTGCTCCTGCGGAAAATACTTTGAAATCTGGAATGATGTATTCATGGGCTACAGGAAGGAAGCCGATGGAACTTATCATGAGATGGATAGAAAGTGCATAGACACCGGGATGGGGATCGAGCGTACTGTCGCCGTGCTCAACGGGAAGAAGAGCGTATATGAGACAGAGATCTTCTCCGGGCTCTTAAGGGGTATCGAAGCCCTCTGCGGCAAGAAATACGGGGATGATGAGGAGAATGACAAGTCGATGCGCATCATCGCAGACCATACCAGGACGAGTGTCTTCATCCTTGGAGACCAGAAAGGGGTGGCCCCTTCCAATGTCGGGCAGGGCTATATCCTCCGCCGCCTTATCAGAAGGGCAGTGCGCCATGCCAAGAAACTTGGAATCGACAGACCGTTCCTCTCAGAGCTTTCCAAGATAGTCATCGCACAGTATGAAGCACCTTACCCGGAGCTGAGGGAGCACAAGGATTTCATCGACCATGAACTGATAAAGGAGGAGGAGAAGTTCTCCGATACCCTCGTAAAAGGCGAGAGGGAGTTCGATAAGATGCTTCCAAATCTTATGAAGGGAAACAGCAGGGTGATCTCTGGTCGTCTTGCCTTCAAGCTTTATGATACTTATGGATTCCCGATTGAACTTACAGAGGAACTGGCAAAAGAGAATGGCTTCACAGTCGATGTTGAAGGGTTCAATGCAGCATTCCAGAAGCATCAGGAACTCTCACGTGCGGGAGCAGAACAGCAGTTCAAGGGTGGCTTGGCCGACCATAGCGAGCAGACTACGGCACTGCATACTGCGACACACCTGTTGCATGCAGCCCTTAGAAAGGTTCTTGGAACGCATGTAGGGCAGAAGGGCAGCAATATCACAGCAGAGCGTCTGAGATTCGACTTCACCCATCCTGAGCCGATGACGAAGGAGCAGGTGAAGGAAGTTGAGGACCTTGTGAATGAGCAGATCAAGAGGGATCTTCCCGTGACGGTAGAGACTATGACCCTTGAAGAGGCCAGAGAGAGCGGAGCGATTGCATTCTTCGATTCGAAATACGGTGAGAAGGTCACAGTATACACAATCGGGGATTTCTCAAAGGAAGTCTGTGGCGGCCCTCATGTGACACACACAGGAGACATGGGGCATTTCAGGATTCTCAAGGAGCAGTCCTCTTCTGCAGGAGTCAGAAGGATAAAAGCTGTCCTTGAGAAATAAGGATAGAT
>DVIF01000074.1 GCA_018711525.1 Candidatus Ornithospirochaeta stercorigallinarum | reverse complement strand
CTATACTCTCCTGATAAATCTCTTCACCACGCTCTTCTTCACTCTCATCCGATAGAGTACTCTCTGCCTCCTCATCATCTTCATCAAGGATGACATCATCTTCATCTACCAACGGGGAGGCATCATCCTCGGCACTCTCTTCCTCCTCTACCTCCTCTTCTTCATCATCGTCCTCATCAAACTCATCAAGGAGGTCCAGAAAATCGAGCTGGTCGGGGTCTTCGTAGTCATCGTCCTCCCTCACCTCATCTTCAGATACCACATCATCCTCATCGACCACCGTGTACTGGCTGTTGTCCACATCCTTCTCAAGCTCAGAGACGACACGTTCATGATTGGATTCATACATCCTCTCATTTTCAGCCCTTTCCTCTTCCGTCATCTCGCTCCTTGTAATCTCCATCGGATCGGGATAGTCCTCATCGTCCTCTTCTTCCTTATCCGGGTCGAATGTGTACTCATCATCTTCAAGCTCATCGAGCATGAGCTCATCGGAATCATTTTCGATCTCCTCGACATTGAACTGCTCATCATCATAGACATCGTCATCAAAGACCGTGCCTTCCACTACACTCTCGCTAAGCGGTCCGAAAATGGTTTCATAGAATGCAGTGCGCAAGCTGCTCTCATCCTTGATCTTCAGCAGGTAGAGGACTGAAGTAAGGTAGATCTCATCATCCAGCCTCTCCAGCTCCTCCTCCCCATCAGTGTTGACTATGAGCATCTTATGCCCCAGCTGGGGACGGGCCTCCATCTCAGAGCTTCTCCTCTTCATCCTCTGCTGCCATAGCTCAGGCTCGCTTACAAGGTTTATCTCTCCAAGGGGTGAAAGCACCTCGACATCGATCTTCTTCCCGTTTATCGAATACACGCCTACGACATCCGTTGCCGTAAAGATTGAGGAAAGCGCATTATCGGCACAGGCGCTCTCCCTTGAATCAAGCTGCATCACAGCAGAGGAGAACCTCTGGTAGATTGCAAGAAGATATCTTGCCACGAATGTGAAATACATCCCGCTGAGCTTGATGAAAGGATAGCATGTGGCGCTCCATAGGCCTTTCTCGAAAAGAAGGGAGAGGATATCGACCTTGCCAAGCTCGCTGGAAAGAACATCCATCGTCTGATTGGTTATGGCAGAGAGGAACTCGGGCCTGAAGAGGTCGAAATCATCCCTGAGCCCTGTAAGACGCTGGTTCTCAGCCCTCACCTCCGGCTCCATGTAGACCATATGCCTTGCCCCGTCTTCTGAAAGGGATGGGTCGTTCAGCCTTATCTTCGCCATCTTCGTCTCTACGGTATCCTTGAAGATGGAGACATCCCTTACAAGGTCGTCGATGACGGTCAAAGCCTTGTCGGAGATATCATAAAGGTCTTTAACCAGACGCTGGGGAGGGATGGAGAACGTCTCCTCAACCTTCCTGCTGTCCCATTCGAAGCTTGCCTCTGCAATCGCCTTTTCCCTGTTTATGATGTCATGCGTCTTCTCTGATGGGAAGAACTGCTGATATACATTCGCACGGTAATCCATTATGTCTTCCCTGCAGACCAGGCCGTCATTGAGGTTGAGAATCACAAGGTTGTCTATGTATCTGCTTAGCTTCCTCGCCACATCCTCACTTAGGGAGAGAATCCTCTGCCAGTCCTTGTTCTTCACATCACGATTGTTGCTGGATGGAACAAATAGGTTCGATACAAGCACTGATTGAATGAGTATGGGAAGCAGACGGTATGTGCTCCTCACGAAAGGGTCCTTGCTCTGGCTTTCAACCTTCCTTGATTCCCATACCGACAGCCGTGCTATCTCGAGAGGATGGTACTGTGAGAGAATCGATGCGATGTTCTTCAAATCGATGGTGATGTAGTTCTTGGCGTCTTCAAGATTCTTATGTGCCTTTTCCTTGGAGATGGAAAGCATCGGCAGAAAATCGGAATTGTTGTTATCCACGGGAAAACTCCTTGCTCTGAATTATATTCGAAAACTCCTCATAAGTGAAGGAAGGAGGGAAAAGAAAAAGGTACTGCGGGATGAGTACCTTTTTCCATTATTAAACATGCATCACGTCCTTCCTGTATGCCTTCAGCCCTTCCTCGAGGCATTTCGCAGCCAGCTTGAGCTCATCCTCGTTTATCACATATGCAAAACGTGCCTCTGTGCGGCCAAGTCCCTTTGTGACATAGAAATCCTCAGCGGGGGCGAACATGACGGTATTCCCGTTCCAGTTGAAATCACGGAGCATGAAGAGTGCGAACTTCTCGGCATCATCGACAGGAAGGTCGGCGACAAAATAGAAGGCTCCCTTAGGCATCGAGCACTTCACCCCGGGGATCCTCTGCATCTCCTTGATGAAGGTGTTCCTCCTCTTCTCATACATCTCCCTTACATTCTCCACATATTCAGCTGGAGCTGTAAGCGCCGCAGTAGCCGCAACCTGCTCGACCATCGGAGGGCAGAGCCTGGCCTGGGCAAGCTTGAGTGCGCTCTCAAGCACATCCTTGTTCCTTGTCACTATCGCACCCACACGTGCTCCGCACATGCTGAAGCGCTTGGAGAAGGAGTCGATGCATATGACCCTGTCGGCATATTCAGGGAAGGAGAGGACACTTGTAAAACTCTTTCCATCATAGCAGAACTCCCTGTACACCTCGTCGACCACAAGGAAGATATCATGCCTCCTGCACAGCTCAAGTATCTCCCTGAGCTCCACCTCAGAATACACATGTCCTGTCGGATTGTTCGGAGAGCAGAGGAGGATGCCCATGGTCTTCTTGTTTATCTTCCTTTCGAACTCAGAAATCTCCGGAAGCTTGAAGCCGTCCTCCATCCTGCTTGTGACAGGAACGAGATTGATCATCGCGATATTCGCGAATGTCGCAACATTCGTATAGAAAGGCTCGGGGATTATGAATTCATCATAAGGGTCGCAGAGTGTCATCAAAGAGAACTGGATCGCCTCGCTTCCACCTGTTGTGATGAGTATGTTGTCCTCATCAAGACCTTCGATCCCGAAATTCCTGTAGTATGAGAGAAGGCTCTTTCGGAGGGCCACCTCCCCCTCAGAAAGTCCGTATTCGATAATCTTCTCATCATAGCCCCTGATAGCCTCGAGGGCCTCTTTAGGAGTAAGGATATCCGGCTGACCGATGTTGAGGTGTATCACATGGATGCCTTTGCTCTTTGCATCCCGCGCATAAGGGACCAGCCTCCTGATAGGCGAAGCCTGGAATGATGAAATCCTGTTTGACATCTGCATAATTCTGTTCTCCTAAAAAAAGAACCCCTCGCACTGAGGGGTGGTATATCTGCTCTTTCCCAATCCTCAGTCCATGAAAGTGTCATGATCGGCAGGAATCGCCGCATTCGGATTGGCCTGGGATGAATCGATAAGACGCTGGATGAACTTCCTGTTGTCAAGCAGCGGGCTGATTGGACGGCCGTGATGAAGACGGCTGATCGTACGAGCAAAAAGCTCTGTGACATCGGCCTGTACGAACCACTCCTTCTCAAGGAGCTCCTTACCCTGGAAGACCGCATTTGTACCGATTACACGCCAGAACGTGCCTTCCTTGTATGCCGCATCGAAATTCTCGATGGCGTTTCCATTGAAGAATGGAAGAGAGACGATGCAGATGATCTTCTTTGCTCCCCTCTTCATAAGCTCCTTCATGGCTATGATGAGCGTACCACCGGTTGCGATCATGTCATCTGCCATAAGAACAGTCTTACCCTTTACATCTCCAAGAAGGTTTATGCTCTTGATGTTGGTGTTCTTCGCATCCTTGCTGACGACCGAATAGTCCCTCTCCTTATAAAGGATTGCAAGCGGCCTGTGCAGCCCCTGGGCATAGAACTTGTTCCTGTTGACAGCTCCAGTATCGGGGGAGACGACGACGAGGTCGGGGTCGGAGAAATCTATAAGCTTGCGCAGTGCGATCAATGTCTGGTATGAGCCATGGAGGTTCTCAAGATGACATGTGGAGAATGCATTCTCGATCTCCCTTGAATGGATGTCGAGCGTGATGATCCTCGCCACTCCGAGCTCCTCGCAGAAACGGGCGAAAAGACTTGCGGTGAGCGCCTCCCTTCCCGCCTTCTTGTGCTGACGTGCATACGGGTATGTAGGAAGCACCAATGTGATTGATTCGGCCCCTGCAAGACGTACGGCGTCAATCGTAGTAAAGAGGAACATCAGATGGTCGTTCACTGAAAACGGCCTCGCCTCCTCAAGGCCCGCAACCTTTATCGGGAACATGTTCGACACATCATAAACGATATATACATTCAAGCCTCTTACAGGATCGATTATCTCGGCCTTCACCTCTCCGTTGGCAAAACGCGTATACTTCACGTTGATTGCGACATCGGGACAGTGGAACTGTGTCGGAAGCTTTCCTGTCGGGATCTTCTTTGAATCGAGATCGTCAAGAAGAGTCACCATCTTCAACAGCTCCTCATCGCTCATTCCATGCCTCTTTGTCAGCGCCTCGCTGAGTTTTGCATAGCGGTCGATGTAAAGCCTTCTCAGATGTTTGACTACCCTACCTGTGAAATACTCTGAACCAGGTCCTGCAATAATACCTAATTTATGTGGTTTGATGATGCTCATAGTGACTTCAGGTTATACCAAAAACAAGAGATTATGCAATATAATTCAAGGAATTATGGAATAATGAAGTCTAAAATGACAATACCTGAGGCAGAGTCCCTTCACTGCCTTGCACCCTGAAGAACAGCATGGATGTGATTACTTTCCCTCAATATTTTCTTAGCAGAAAAGGAACTCAATCATAATTTGCTCAGAGCAGAAGCTCATCTATGCCCAGGAGGTTCTCATATGAGCTTCTAAGAGATCTCATCCTCTCATCGTTCTTTTTTCTCAGATGCTTCTCCATATCCTCTGAATATCCAATATTGAGGCACCCGCTTGTTCCCGTGCTGACCCTCTTTCTGAGAGAGGCTACCGGATCTGTGTCCTTGCCGACCTTGTCGAGGTTGAGCCCTACCGAGAGATAGCTGTCCCTGAAATTCCCCCCTTCAAGAACCTTCTCCATGACCCTGTCGGTTGCATATAGCTCGCTTGTACAGCCCTTCTCAAGCGCATCGGGATGCACGACAAGCCCCTTTACCATATGCTCTGTTATCCTTATAAGCTCCATTACAGCCTTATAGCCCTCGATAAGAGGCTCCTTCGTGTCCTGGAAATCCCTGTTATACCCCGAGGGAAGGCATTTTATTATGCTCTTCACCCTCTCGGAAAGGGAGAGGATCAATGCCGTTCTGCTCCTGGCAAGCTCAAGCCCGTCAGGGTTCTTCTTCTGAGGCATTATCGAAGAGCCCGTAGTAAGTTCCTTCGGCAGGGAGAAATAACCGAGTTCTGGAAGTGTGAATATCATGAGGTCCTGGCTGATCTTGCTTATTGTGAGTGCGATGTATGAGAAGAAATCCAGCATCATCGCCTCAAACCTGCCCCTGCTGTTGTTCGCATAAAGAACATTGTTCTGGACTTTGCCAAAGCCCATCAGAAGTGCCGTATACTCCCTGTCCAGAGGAAGGGGTACGCCGTATGAGGCGGCAGAGCCGAGCGGGCTCTGGTCGAGAATCGAGTAAAGGGAGTCTGAATAAGATGCCGTGTCGAGCATCTCCTCGGCAAAAGAAAGCGCCCAGAGTCCTACGCTGGAGGGCATGGCGATCTGCATATGCGTACGCCCGGGCATTGGAACCCAGGCATTATCCCTTGCAAAACCGATTAAAGCGGAAACTGTATCAAGAAGAGCATCGAGTGTCTTTACCAGAGCCTCCCTCATATACAGCCTCAGTGCAGTCTGCACCTGGTCGTTGCGGCTTCTTCCCGTATGGATCTTCTTTCCCACATCACCGTATTTATCTGTCAGGTATCCCTCGATTGCCGTATGGCAGTCCTCATCCTGAGCTCTGATTGCAAACTCCCCTCTCTCTTTCAACGCCACAATATCCAGCAGCCCTTCTTTCAGAGAGGCAAGCTCACCATCGGAAAGAATCCCGATCTTATTAAGTCCCATGGCATGGGCAAGGGATGCAAACGCATCGGGGAGCACCAGGTCCTGGTCCAGTATGTAGTCGTTTCCGACCGTGAATGATTCCAGCATGGAATCCACCTCATAATTCTTCTGCCACAGTTTCTTCGCCATAAGAGTAAAATAGCAAATCCGCAATGGTTTTTAAAGGAGATTTTTACACCTGTGGGACTTTTCTGCTTTTATAGGTATGAAAAAAATATTGTCCCTGCTCTTGATAGCACTGCTTCTTACATCATGCCCTGCCGAATCCTACGGCTACGTCAACCTGTTTCTTGAAAGGGACAGGAAAGCCCCTCGGCTACTAGACTACGATCTGAAGGAAAACAGGATATGCATACTCACATTCGACGAGACGGTATCCATCACCGATGCAAGGATGGATGGGTGCACCGTCTACAGAAGCGGGAGTATGACGCGCATGGCGATGCTCACCCTGAGCAGGGAGATCCAGCCTGGAAAGGCAGAGACACTGTTCTTCTCAGCAGAAGACAAAGCCGGGAACACAAGCAGATTCGCACTCAAGCTTGTTGGAATAAACCTCACTCAGGCGCCTTTGATCATAACCGAGGTGTCCATGAAAGGGACAAGCCAGGCTCCCGACAGGATTGAGCTCACGGCAACAGGGAGCGGCTCCACAGGAGGGTATGCAGTACTTGACGGGATAATAGGATATGAGAACCATGCATTCCATCTGCCCGACATCATGATGAACAAAAACGACATCATAGTCATATACTGGGACAAGTGCGACGCCCTTCCCCCGACCCTCATAAGGGACATGGAAAAGACATACTACCTATTTGCAGAAAGCGATGAGACACTTATCGGGACAAACGGAGGCGTCATACTCTACAGCCATACGAACGGAAAGGGCAAGGTCGAGGACGCCTTTTTGTACAACACGAGTGATGCGACAAACAATAACGGCTATGGGAATGAGGCAAGCGAGGAGAGTGTGAAGTATCTTTCATCAATCGGGGAATGGAGCGGGGAGACCTTCAGAAGCGACTATGTCACATCCAGCAGGGTCGCCGCCCGGTACTATCCCTACCAGGATACGGACAGCGCATCGGACTTCTATGTCACAGCTCCAAGGATGAGCACATTCGGCTATCCGAACACAAATGTCATATATGAGCCTTGATGAAGGAGGCAAGGACCGCACTTGAGGCGCTGCCCACCCTCTGGGCAACCACATGACCATCCTTGAATATGAGCATCTTGGGCACGGAGAGAACCCCGTATTTAAGACAGGTATCTACCCCTTCGCTTATGTTCATCTTGTAGAATCTCACCCTGCCCTCATACTCCTTCTCCAGATTCTCCAGCGGGGCCTCTACAAGGAGGCATGGAACCTGCAGAGGGGAGTAGAAATAAAGAAGCACAGGACTTTTCTCTTCAAGAACCTTTTCTTTCAAATCGAGATCTTTTATCGTTTCCATTCGTTTCCCCTTACAATAATTATAAGCAGAATCTGTCTGAATGCGAGATTTTTCTTTCATCTTGTCTGTTTTCATCCGGCTCTGAAGTCCAGCCGGATGAAAATGTGCGCTCAATAGAATTCGTAGCGGAAGACGTTCTCTGAAACCTTCTCATTCGCCTTCTCGTCATCCGAGAGGGAAATCTCCTCCTCCGTCTTCTTTCCTTTCTTCCTCCTTCTGAATTCGATATGCTGTGCGACTATCTCGAAGCTCTTCCTGTCCTCCCCTTCCCTAGTCTGCCACCTGGTGCTTCTCAGACGTCCGAGCACGCGCACCTGCATACCGCTCTTTAAAAGAGGCTGTATGCGCTCTGCAAGCTCCCCGAATGCTATGCAGGAGATTATGAGCACATCATCCTTCGTCTCGCCATCCGAATTCCTGTAGACCTTGTGACTGGCGATATCGAATTTCACCATGCATCCCCAGCTCTCACCTGAGGGTGCAGTTACAACTACCTTGGGATCTGAAAGCAGATTCCCCTCCAATAGGATACTGTTCAAATGATTCATTTATCATTCCTCCTATCTATTAGTGCAAAAAAGTCCAAAATGTGTAAAAATTATTTTCATGAAAACAACAGTTTTATCTCTTGGAGGCTCGATTGTAGCCCCTGAAAAAGTAGATGTGGAGTTCTTGACCAGATTCAAGGCCTCCATTGCCGGATACCTTGAAGAGAGGAAGGATGCAAGACTCATCCTCACCGTAGGAGGGGGAGCCCCGGCAAGAATCTATCAGGAGGCGGCAAGGAAGATATCCCCTTCCTCCTCAGCTGAAGAACTCGATTGGCTCGGTATCAGGGCAACCCATCTCAACGGAGCCCTGGTACGTGCAGTGTTCTCGGAATATGTGGAGAATGAACTCGTCACAGATCCCACCGGCGATTTCTCATTCGATGGAAGGATCCTTGTGGCAGCTGGATGGAAGCCGGGATTCTCTACAGACACCGATGCTGTCTATCTTGCCAGGAAATTCGGTGCAAAGACGGTCGTGAACCTCAGCAACATAAAGAAAGTCTATACGGACGACCCTAGGAAGAACCCCGATGCAAAACCTCTGGACCACATCTCATGGGATGACTTCATCGCAATGGTAGGCGAGACATGGACACCGGGGAAGAACACCCCCTTTGATCCGATTGCATCACAGATTGCGAGAAAAGAAGGCATGAGAGTCATATGCATGGATGGAAGGAACATAGAGAACCTGATGGCAATGCTTTCTGATAGGCCTTTTGAAGGAACTACGATCTCCCTTTGATTGAAAGGAAATACGGGTTTGCTTCGGCAAAGGAAGAAGGGAATGGGACATCTCTGTTGAAATCAGGTATCCAGAGGATCTCATCCCCTCTTTCCTGCATGAACCCGTCATCTATCTCAAGCTCCTCCAAGAGCTCTATCAAGCTGTCATATTCATCATCGCTCATCTTCGGGAAATCTACATTTCCAAGCGGCGGAACGAACTGGACCATCAGCGACAGATAGAAGCTGTCCTTGTAATGCGCCGCATAATACCTGAGGAACTTCCTTGTCGCCTCGATCGTCCCCGGGAAGACCAAGTGTCTGAGGATCGTACCCTTGAGATGCTCCAGATCGGTCCTAGGATGTTTCTCCTTTATATAATCCATGACAGGTATGATCACATCGGCATACTTCGAGCGACCACAGAAAACCCTGCTCACATTCCTGGAAAGGCTTTTGCAATCCAGAAGATAGACATCTATGAAATCATCGATTTCTTTCAAGGCATCGACATTCTCATAGCCGGATGAATTCCATACGATAGGTCTATCCAGCCCCTTTTTCCTGGCTGTTTCCACAGCATTTTTGATCGAGGGGATGAAATGCGTCCCTGTGACCAGGTTGATCGTCTCGGCTTTCATATCCTGAAGGGAGAGCATCAGATCCGCAAGCTCTTCATCAGTGACATCATAGCCCATGTTCATACCATCGGAGCCGCTGATCTGCCTGTTCTGGCAATATGCGCAATGAAGAGGGCATCCCGTGAAGAAGATCATCCCCGATCCATATCTGCCGACAAGAGGAGGCTCCTCTCCCTTATGAAGCCCCGACCATGCGACTTTCGCCCTGTCGGACATCATGCATACTCCTCTTTCCCCCCTTGTCCTGTCGACAGCGCACATGTTGGGACATAGAACACACCTTGTATAATCCACCTTATTGACCCTCGCAGGAAAAGATATTATCAATTAATCCGAAATGGGTAAACTCACAGACTTCTTCACAAGCAGAAGAGAAGGGAAAGACATCAGATACATCCTCTCCATCGACGGAGGGGGAATGCGCGGAATCATCCCCGCCTACATACTCTCGAAGATCGACGCCTTGGTTAAGGAAAGAGGGGACAAGAGACCGCTGTATGCCCATTTCGACCTTGTAGCAGGGACAAGTACCGGCGCCCTTCTCGCACTCGGCCTTACAGCCCCTGCGGGAAAGTCGGCACTGAGAACAGATTCCCTCGAACCGTTCAAGGTATTTGAAACATACAGAAAAGGGCTGCTTAGGAAAGAAGAAAGGTTCAAAGGCTACATCCTTCCCTCCACCGCACCTGACTCTTTGAGCGACTTCTATCTCAGGCACGGATCGAGAATCTTCCCCCGGACGACACTGAATGCACTCAGTCAGCTCTTCCAGGTGAAGTATGATGAGAAACCTCTTGAAGCGTTTCTTCTCGAACAGCTTGGTCATATAAGGCTTGACGAGGCACTCTCACCTACTCTGGCAGTCGCATACGACTGTCCGAACGCAAGGCCGTACGTATTCAGAAGCTATGACAGCCACGGATACCTATCCAGAGAGGCGGCAAGGGCCTCTACCGCAGCCCCGCTCTATTTCCCTCCTGCGATAATAAGCGACAGGCAAACAGGTGAAAAGCTCATCCTCTCCGATGGAGGACTTGTCGCAAACAACCCGGCTATGATCGCATATATCGAGGCGAAGAGGCTCTATCCGGATGCTGATGAATTCAGAATCCTCTCACTCTCCACATGCAAGAGAGCCTTCTCATTCGACCCCAGCAGGATAAGCGGAGGTGCGGCCTCATGGGCATCGAACATAACCCGGGTGTACTCAAACGCACAGGAGAACCTCGTGAACGAGGAGATAGCAAGCATGAAGGATGTGAGATATCTCAGGATATATTCCGATGTCCTTGAAAGGAGGATAGCACTCGATGACACATCAAAAGAAAGCCTTGCCCTGCTGCAAAGAGGAGCTGAGAAAGCCTATGAGAACCAGAGGGCGGAAATCGAGGGTTTTGCACAGGCGCTCGCAGAAAGCAGTACGAGGGACTCTGTCAGACTTTTCCAAAGCCCATGAGAGAGGAGGATACAAGCTCCCCTATATTTCATAACAAGGTGGATTATCATACAATTTCACCTCAGATTCCTTAACTTGTTTGTATTATTTGTGCTAGCATGTTGTTGAGGAAATATATGAGACAGACAAAGATAATTTGCACAATGGGTCCCAGTGTGGACAATGATGAGAAAATCAAGGACCTGATGCTTGCTGGAATGGATGCTGCAAGGTTCAATTTCTCCCATGGCTCCCATGAAGAACACAAAGCAAGGATGGACAGGGTCAAGAGAGTTGCGAAAGAACTCAAGATGGAGATACCTCTCATCCTTGACACGAAAGGGCCTGAAATCAGGGTAAGGGATTTTGAGAACGGTTTTGTAATACTTGAGGAAGGACAGGTCTTCACTCTCTATGCAGATGAGAATGCAATCGGGAATCAGGATGGCGTCAGCGTCACATTCCCGTATCTATCGGAAGATGTGAGAAAAGGCGATGAGATCCTGATTGACGACGGTCTTGTCTCCATGACTGTCGAAGAGGTGAAGGGAACCGATGTCGTCTGCCGTGTAAAGAACGGCGGAAGGATAAGCAACCATAAGAGCATAAACATCCCGGGGGTCGAAATCGACCAGAGCTATATCTCCGAGCGCGACAGGAAGGACATACTATTCGGAATAGAGATGGATGTCGACTACATCGCTGCAAGTTTCGTAAGGACGGTGGAGGATGTTAAGAAGCTGAGGAAGCTTTTGAACGTCAACGGCGGAGAGAGGATAAAGATCATCGCAAAGATCGAGAACCAGAGCGGTGTACAGAACCTCGATTCCATAATAGATATCGCAGATGGTGTCATGGTAGCCCGAGGGGATATGGGAGTAGAGATTCCATTCAGGGAACTGCCGAGCATCCAGAAGAGCATAATCGCCAAATGCTATAAACGAGGAAAGCTCGTCGTGACTGCAACCCAGATGCTCGAGAGCATGACGGAGCATCCCAGGCCGACAAGAGCAGAGGTCTCCGACGTTGCGAACGCAATTTATGATGGAACCACATGCCTCATGCTAAGCGGGGAGACCGCAGCAGGGAAATACCCTGTTGAGGCTGTAAAGGCGATGGCGGCGATTGCAGAGTACACCGAGGACCAGATAGACAACAAGGAGAGGTTCTTATCCAACCAGCTCAAGCTCAACGAGGATATCCCGAACACGATTGCAAGTGCAAGTGTCGATGCATCCTACTTCCTGGATGCAAAGGCCATAATCTGCATGTCCGCAACGGGAAGGACAGCACTGCTCACCTCGTTCTACAGACCAGAGGCGCCGATCATCGCCTGTGTGACGGACGAAAAGGCATGCAGACAGCTCAGGCTCTATTTCGGAGTCTATCCAATCCATGCTCCATACACGGAAGATACTTCGGAGATGAAGAAGAACTCCATCAAGCTCGCACTAAGCACGAACATCATCGAGAAAGGAGAGCTTGCTGTGATCATATCCGGAAGCATGACAGGATATCAGTATGCAGATACGATGCAGATCACATATCTTTAAATGAAACAAGGCAGGGTTTCCTGCCTTTTATTATTATCAGAAATAAATTCTATTCTAAAAATAAAAATCCAAATTCGGAATAATATAATTATCTAATATTATCTAAAAACATTCTAACTTCCTCTTCCAGATGAATCCGCCCCTCGCGGAGTATCCTCTTGTAATCAGAGATCAAAGGCCTCTCGCCTACGATGTCGGTTATGAGCTTGAACGATGCACACCTCTTCCGGCAGAGATATGAGGCAAGTGCCACGGAATAGCACTCCATATCAGCGGCATCGGCATTCACCAGGTCATCTTTCTCAGAGGAGAAGGAAGATGAAGAGAGGAGGATGTTCTCATCTCCGATGAGCTTCATCTCCCTTACTGTCGAGCCGTCGCTCATGATTGTCGCGTATGGGGCAAGATGGTAAAGACTCAGATCCTGGTCCTTGCAGTAGACAGAGGAAAAAGAGAGCACCGAGCCTACGGGATGACAGCTTTTGAGGCTTCCTGCACTGCCGATGTTTATAACGATATCAGGGTCAAACTCGATTATCGCCTTTACGGTGTTCACAGCAGCAAGAGAAAGCCCCACCCCTGTCACTACTTTGATGTACCTTTCATCTTTGAATGCAGAAAGCTCCTCTCTGCTGCTTGCTGCTATCAGGGCTTTCATAGCACCTCCCTGATGTCGTTCATCACAGGAACAAGGCTTATGCCCATCCGTCTCTCCCTTTTCGTCTCCTTTGCATACCTGATTGCCCTTGTAGTCATCTCACCGCTCATCCTGACGGATGGGAAATAGGAATACCCCGCAAGATGGAGGGAAAGGAAAAGGGATGCGAAGAGATCCCCGCTTCCCGGGTATGAGACACAGAGGTCCTCATAAGCGAAGATCCTCATATCATCAGCCTCATATGCAACATTTCCAAGCTTTCCGATGGAAAGAGGGACGGATGTTATTATCCCTTTCTCCGGTCCGATTTTCCTCAGAGACGACACGACTGAGCGGATATCTTCATTTGAATAACTATTCAATATACTCATACCAGTAAGTATCGATGCCTCTGTGATATTCGGTGTTATGATATCAGCATGCTCCACCAGTTTTCTGGATGATGCTATGTTCTCCTCGACCATCCCCTGATAAAGCTCACCGTTATCACCGAGCACGGGATCCACAAGAGTCAGAGCGTCTTCTTCCTTCATGATCCGGTCCACCGATTCGATTATCTCGGCATTTCCCAGATATCCTGAATAGACGGCATCAAAGCTATATCCATATTCCTTGACCTGCTCGTAGAATGAGTAGATATCAGCAGAGAGGTCCTTCTTGACCAGAATCGGATAGCCGTCGCTCTGAGTGCTCAGGATCATCGTAGGAAGCATGAAGACCTCATGATTCATCGCCTCCAGCACAGGCAGGACCACGGAAAGGCTCGACTTGGACCAGAGGCTCAGATCATGTATTGCGACAACACTGCTCATTTAAACAGAACATCCCGCAATAGCAGCTCCATAGACGGGGCTGTCAGGAACATTTACGATCTTCACATATCTGCCATGCTTCTTCTGAAGGATATCGAACAGGTATTTCCTTGTGTAGAACTCAAGGCCCTCGGTCTTGTAGAACGTCGTGCCATCTGCATTTATGATGACAGGAAGCCTAGGGCTAGTTCCCAATCCGCTTTTCAAGACAGCAGCGGTAAGATTAATCGCAGTAAGCTTCGCAGCCCTCTCTATGACAGCATCCAGTATCCTGTACAATGCAGATGCATCCTCTTCATTATCGATGAGGGAGACGAGGACATAGTCCCTGTTGTTCGGCATCTCAAGATAATTGGACATATAGGTCGTAGAGAGTGTCGGAATGAGAGCAAATCTTTCTCCAAAGCCCTTAGTCAGTACTCCTTCCTTAATAGCCACGCTGATTACAAGATGACTGAACGGCCCGAGATAAGCCCCGCTTATGGCCTTTTCAAAGAAATAGCTCCCGGGGTCCTTCGTTCCTGCGACAAACGCCTTGTCGATATCCCCGAGGGTAAGATGCATATCACCCGATTCGACATTTATGATCTGTCTCTGAGCCCCGTCTCCCATCCTGATCTTACCGATATTGCTGTTAAGCTCAGCATAAGCTGTATTCGTACCGGTTCCAAGGATGAATCCGATATATCCGGAGCAAGGGAAAGAGCATTTCGCCTTTGTTGCAAGGAGGGTTGCAACAGTATCGTTTACGACAGACACCTTCTTCTTCGATACATCATGCCCCCTCGACTCAAGCTCCTTTAGTAAAGATGCACCGATCGGCATGCCGATGACCTCAGGGGCTTTTATCTCCTTTGAGAACATGATAGGAATTCCGTCATGGTCTTCTGTGATGGTTGCAGCATAAGAGAAGCAGAAACCTATCTTGTCGGCCTTGTCTATGAGACGCTCGACATTATCGGCAAGGGTGGAAAAGAACTCCTTCGCACTCACCTCGCTCTTCACCCCGGGCATACCGACTTTTTTGAAATCGCTGATCTCAGGCTCAAGTTCGTCATTGAAAGTGACAAGACATGTCCTGAAGTTCGTCCCGCCGGCATCAAGGACAATGACCTTGTCCCCCGGCTTGATATTCCCCTCAAGGGAGCAGTATGTCGGAATCATCTGAAGGCTGCTTTTCTCCCCATTGAGCCCTTTCTCCATCTCACTGAGGAATGAAGAGAGCACAGCAGCATCATCTATCGTCTCAGCCTTGATCTTATGGCGGATCAGAAAATCATCAACCCTATCCATATATCCATATCTCCTTTTTTCAATATGATATCTCAAACGGAGAGAAGCTTACCGTCTCTCCGTTTATCTTCAGGTTATCAGAGTATACTGTAATCTTGAAATCTTCTCCACCGATTATTTCAACACTTCCCTCGACGATCAGGGAGGAGGAAAGCTCGCTGCCGCTTATCATAAGGCTTATCGAAAGCGGCAGGACAAGACCTGACCAGGAGGTGTCGGAGGCAAGCAATCCAAGATCTGCCGCATTTCCCTTTTCGAGAGTAATCGTGCCATCCAGGACGACATCGCCTTTACCATATCCGGAGGAGACCAGATACTCGATCGCCTTGGCGGCAAAAGGCGACTGAGAGGATGTTGATGAACTCTGATTCAACAACGTCTCATACCAACTGCGCCAGCCTGATCCATTGAAGCTGAGGGCCTCGAGATAAGAAGAGAGATCGGAGCGTGTGAACACCACTCGCCATGGCAGCCCCTCCTCGTCATATTCAAAAGATATCCCCTGCAGGGATATTGTGGGGTTGGAGGTGACCGAAGCCACCGCAGAAATCGTCCCGTCAAGAGCAGACGAAAGCGCTATATTGGTCTCCCTCACACTAATAGCGGCACAAACAGAACAACAGAAGACAAACAGAACAGACACAGAAAGAACTATCTTTTTCATTTGTCCTCCACTCATAAACAAAATGATATCATGCTTTTTTCTTCATTCAAGTCAGTTCTTCAAGTTTCTCCCTTATTTCATCCAGGCTTATCGCACCTGTAAGGACAGCAGCTGCCCTGAGAGGCATATCGGCTGCCATAGCGACCTGCATCCTGCTCATTCCATCACTTTTTCCCTGGAACGGGGTTATGAAGGCATCTACAAGGGGTTTGAACACCAGGGAAGCCTTTTCATCCTCAAGGACCTCTGAAAGGGTGGAGTTCATTGTTATACCGCTGCTTTCAGGAGAAAGAGGGAGCTTGCCATCCTTGAAAAGCAGTGCAAAATCATCACCAGGACGCCATTTCATCACCTGAGGGCTCTTATTTCCCCTTACCGTAACATCAACGCTCAGACGCAGATCACGGGAAGAGGAGGCTGCATATATCCTGTATTTTCCATCCTCGACATCATAGCGTCCAAGGGGGACGGAATAATATGCGAAAGACCTCTCTGAAAGCGGAATGACAACCTCTTTTGCCTCCCCCTTCTTCAAAAATACCTTCTTGAACCCTTTAAGCTCCCTCAGAGGACGGAAGATCAGACTCTCAAGCTTCTCCAGATAAATCTCGACAGTCTCAGCACCATCCCGGCTTCCTGTGTTCCTTACCTTTACGGTGACGCACCCCTTTCCAAGCTCATCATCATATTCCGCCTTGATATCCTCATAGCTGAAAGTCGTATAGCTCAGACCGAAACCGAAAGGAAACAGGACGCTCTTCTTCATGTAGTCGTAATACCTGTATCCTACCAGCAGGGACTCCTTGTAGAGGACATTCTTTTCCTCTGTAGCGAAATTCCCATACGAAGGGGTGTCCTCAATGGAGAGGGGGAAGGTCTCAGGGAGCTTTCCAGATGGATTGACCCTTCCGCTGAGCACATCGACTGTCGCACTACCTGCAGCATCTCCCGGCAGATAGCCCAGGACGACGCTCTTGACACGCTCAAGCCACGGCATGAGGAATGGGGAACCACCATAAAGGACCACAATTACGCTCTCGTTGACTGCAGCAACCTTTTCTATCAACTCATCATGGATTCCAGGAAGAGAAAGATCAGTCCTGTCAAAGCCCTCACTCTCGCTTTCCCTAGTAAGACCTGCGAATACTATTACGGCGTCTTTCTCCTTTGCCAATGCAACCGCTTCTTTTAAAAGGGAATCATCATCGATTCTTTCGAGGGAATATCCAGGGGCGTAGGAGATATCATAACCGGCCTTCTTGAGCATCTCCAATGGGGTATCCACATAGTTGCTGTTTATCTGACTGCTTCCATTCCCCTGGATCCTCGGTTTTTCAGCAAACTCACCCAGAACGGCATAGCTTTTGCTTCCATCAAGCGGAAGAAGGGATTCATTCTTCAGCAGTACAAAAGACTCCGATGCTATCCTCCTGACCAGCTCATGATGGCTTATCTTATCGTAAGAGGAACCTCTTTTCCTATTCTTCTCTGCTTCAAGTGCGGTGCCAACTATCCTCAGGACCACCTTGTCCAGCTCTTCTTGGCTGAGCCTCTTTTCTTTTACGGCTTTTACAACTGCGTTCACATTCGCATCATCAGGCCCCGGCATCTCCACGTCCAGACCTGCCTTGATGCCCGCAACCCTGTCGTTCATCGCACCCCAGTCGGTGACGACAAGCCCTTCAAAGCCCCATTCTTCTCTCAGCACATCAGTCAGAAGCCATCTGTTATCCGAAGAGTATGTGCCGTTTATCATGTTGTAGGAGCACATCACAGTCCAGGGCTGACTCTCCCTTACGGCCTTCTCAAAGGCAGATAGATATATCTCCCTGAGCGCCCTCTCATCCACTACAGAATTGCTTACAAGCCTCTTCTTCTCCTGGCTGTTTGCTGCAAAATGCTTGAGAGATGTTCCTATGCCGTTCTTCTGAACACCCTTGATCCATGCACTGGCGATCTCACCTGAGAGAAACGGATCCTCGCTGAAATACTCGAAATTCCTGCCGCACAAGGGACTTCTCTTTATATTCGTCCCGGGTCCGAGGACTATGGAGACGCCTTCACTTGATGCCTCCGCGGCGATGGCAGACCCTTCCTCTTCAATCAAATCAGGGTCCCAGCTCGCTGCGCTCAGGCAGGCTGGAGGGAAGCAGGTTGCCTCCACACTCTCCCCTGAGCCCATAAGGGAATCGATCACCTTCTGCTTCCTTATGCCATGAGGACCATCGGTGACAAGCGTCCTGGGGACGCAAAGCCTCTCATTACCCTCAAAGAACCAAAAGGCGGCTCCGACTGTCAAAGCCGCCTTCTCTTCAAGACTCAGCTCTTGTACTATCTTCTCAGCATCCATCTAAAGACATCTCCTTTACATGCAATGATAGCATGACGGAAGGAGTAGATGAAAACAATTTTCGAGTAAGGGACAACAGCCTTTTCAGGCTTATCTTTTTGAGAAAGCCTCTATCTCTTCAGATGCTTTCTTCTCATCGACCCTCCTTAAAAGGACAAACCCGAGCACAAAGAGTATCACAAGGGATACGATTCCATATCTCTGCTCACCTGTAATCAAGGTGACTATTCCCACAAGGAACGGCCCTATGATGGCTGCGAACTTTCCAAGCATGTTGAAGAACCCATAGAACTCAGAGGTGTTCTCTTTCGGTATCAACCTGGTATAGTAGCTTCTGGAAAGGGCCTGTATACCTCCCTGGAAGAGGCCTATGCAGCAGGCCAGGATGTAGAACTGGCTCACATCCGTCATGAAGAAGCCAATGACGGCTATAACGGCATATGCGCCGATTGCAATCAGAATTGCACGACGCACCCCGATCCTCTTTCCAAGTATGTTGTATAGTATTGCAGAAGGGAATGCGACGAACTGTGTGATCAAAAGTGCAACTATCAGGCTCTCTGAGGGAAAACCGAGTGCCGTCCCGTAATCTGTAGCCATCCTTATGATCGTATCGACACCATCTATGTAGCACCAGTATGCAACGAGGAATATGGCCGTGTTCTTCAGATTCCTCAGACTTCTGAGTGTCGATGCAATCTGGGAAAAGCCATCGTGAACCGCCTCTTTCAGTGAGACGCGGTCCCCCTTCTCCTCTTTCACGAAAAAGGCAAGGGGAAGTGAGAAGACCGCCCACCAGATGGCGACCATGACAAAGCTTATCCTGATGGCAGTCGGTCCGTCGGGGATGCCGAAACCCTGGGGCATCAGATACATCAGGACGTTCAAAAGGAATAGAAGCCCTCCCCCTATATAGCCGAGGCCATAACCCAGGGAAGATACGAAATCGACCTTCTTCGGGCTTGCGACCGTCGTCAGAAGACTGTCATAGAACGAGTTCGCACTTGCAAAACCTATGTTTGCAAAGACATACAAGATGACCGCAAGAGGCCATGAGCCCATCGACACGAACCAGAGCGCTCCCGTCATGACAGCACCAAGGAATGAAAAGAATATCAGAAGCTTCTTCCTATAGCTTCCACGGTCTGCGATCGCACCGATCACCGGAGCCATGGCCGCTACCAGGATGCTCGCAAAACTGTTTGCAAGCCCTAGATAGAACGTGCTGGTCGCACTCTCCGAGCCATAAGCCCAGTACTGAGAAAAGAAGATTGGAAAGAAAGCCGCCATAACAGTCGTGGCGAAAGCGGAGTTCGCCCAGTCGTAAAGGGCCCATGATATTATCTCTTTTTTTGAATCCTGCATAAAATCTCCCATAGTCCAGAATAAACAATCGGTGTGAAAACTTCATTACAAAACTCCCGATTTTCTGAAAAAACTCTGCTTTTATGCTATGATTCAGTATATGAACTACGCAAAATCCATACTCTGGTACGACCTTGAGACATTCGGACTCAATCCTAGAGTCGACAGGATAGCCCAGGCGGCCTTGATCAGAACAGACCTCCAGCTGAACATAATAGAAGAACCGGTGCTCCTTTATTGCCGTCTGACAGACGACTATCTGCCGAATCCTGAAAGCTGCATCGTCACAGGACTGACACCGCAGGAGGTGAATGAGAAGGGAATCAGGGAATATGATTTCATAAAGAAGATAAACGACATGTTCCTTGTCCCCGGGACTGTCGCAGCGGGATTCAATAATGTGAATTTCGATGATGAATGCATCCGCTCCACATTATACCGCAACCTCTTCGACCCGTTCGAAAGGGAGTACAAGGAAGGCAGAAGCCGCTGGGACATAATGAATCTTGTAAGGGCCACAAAGGACCTCAGACCCGACGGCATAGATTTCTCAGCTGTCAATCCTGATACTGGATTCACAAGCTTCAAGCTTACAGACATAACAAGGGTCAACCATATCGAGCAGGAAGGAGCGCACGATGCACTTGTGGATGTAAGGGCGACGATAGATGTAGCACGCCTCATCAGGGATAAGCAGCCGAAGCTCTTCAATTATGCATTCTCGCACAGATTCAAGAATGAAGTGTGGGCAGTCCTCGACCCGATAAGGCATCAGGCTATACTCCATACAAGCGCCGCCTATGTTTCAGAGAGAGGGAACACCCACCCCGTCCTTCCACTGATGGCGAACAAGGAGAGAGGAAATGAGATCTACTGCTTCGACCTCACATTCCCCATCCCTGAAACCCTTGAGGGAATCGAGGACCTCAGGGAGGCAGGCATCATAAGGATCATGGCAAACAAATGCCCATTTGTGGCACCGATGAGCGTAATGAACGAATCATGTGAGAAACGCCTGGGCTTCACAAGAAGTGAGGTTGAGGAAAAGGCGGAAAAGATCAGGCGCAGCCATCGATATCTATTCGACCTGAGGGAGGCTCTGAATGTGAAAAAAGACTATGAGGCGGAAAGCGATGCCGACTATACAATCTATGACAGGTTCATGAGCGAGGCAGACAAGGCTAAGCTGAAGGAGATATCAAGGCTGCAGCCTCAGGACAAGCTCAAGGCGGGGGAATACAATTTCGAGGATGAGAAGTACCATAAGCTCTTATGGCGCATGGTGGCACGGAACTGGCCTGAGAGCATGAACGGTAAGGAGAAGGTGCAATGGAGGAACTTCTGTGCATCCAGGCTCATAAACCCGCCAAGCAAATATGCCCGCCCTCTAGAGCTCTATCTCAGGGAGTGCAGGGAGCATATGGACAGCATAGAGACAAATGCCAAGGACAAGCTCATATACAAGGCGCTCTATGACTACGGCATCGACCTGGAAAAAAGAATCCTTGCCTGAGACTATAAGATGGAGTCGGTGAAACTCGACTCCCTCCTGTTGAGCCTCTTTTCCGCATCTTCAGAGATTAGTGCGACTATGAGGGCGACCGTAGGAACTGCGACGAGCATTCCTATGACACCGCCGAGCCCTCCTCCGATTGTGATTGCAGCAAGCACCCAGATCCCAGGCAGTCCTATGGATGAGCCTACCACACGGGGGTAGATGAAATTATTCTCCGTCTGCTGAAGGATGAGGATGAAAACAAGGAAGACGACCGCCTTCACCGGGCTGAGAGGGAAGATCATGATCGCCCCTACTATTGCGCCGATCCAGGCACCTGCAATAGGAATCAATGCAGTCACTCCGATAAGGGCTCCGATCGCAGGCGCATACGGAAGACGGAGGATGAACATCCCGAGTGAGGCAAGGGAGCCGAGGATCACAGCCTCGGTCAGCTGTCCTACGAAGAATTTCTTGAATATGGAGTTCGCCTTTGAAAGCACAGCAAGCACACTGTCGCTCTTCTTCCTGCCAAGGTAGGCATTCATAAGCCTCTGCATCCCCTTCATTATCTTCTCCTTCCCCCCGAGCATGTATATTGAGAATGCAAGGGCAAGGACAAGGGATACGATGAGTCCTACCAGAGAGCCTACCAGGCTGAAGATCTCATCGACAATGACATCCCTTCGCTCTGTGAGGAATGCCCTGAGGTTCTCAAGAGGCCTCAGGTATTCACTCAGGCTCTCAATATACGGATCGAGTCTGTCTGAAGCGAGATCGGCAAGGTCGGACAAAAAGAGCGGGAAGCTGTTTATCAGGAGTGTCAATGACTCTATGAATCTCGGGATTATGTAGGAGAAGACGAGAGCCACTACGAATACGACTATCACGATGGATGAGATTATTGAAAGCACACGCCTGCCTTTTTTCACCCTGTAGAACACCTTCTCCTCCAGGAACGTCATGGGAAGATTCAGTATATACGCCATGACAGCACCGATGACTATCGCATAGATGCTTTCCAAAAAGGAATGGATGAAGTCTTCGATATACCCATAATATCGGAAGGCGAGAAAAAGCAGGAAGATTATGACTGCAGAAAAAATTATGTTCCTTTTAAACGTGCTCATCTCTGACCATGTTAATCTAAATTCAAAATTTTTATAAGAGAGTATAGGGATGTTTCTCCACCTATCCAAAAAGAAAAAAATTAATATATAATAACGATTCAGGAGAAAAATCATGTTGGAAAAACTTCCAGGATACAGACAGCAGCTTGAGGATCTGGACAAAAGGATATCCTCTCCAGAGGTCATGTCTGATATGAAGAAATATAAAGAGCTCATGGTTGAGCGCTCACATATCGCCCCGATAGTGGAGAAACTCGAGGAGATGGCCTCCCTTCTTGAGAACAAGAAGGAAGCTGAGGAGATGCTCAAAGAAAGCGACAGTGAGATTGTGGAGATGGCGAAGGAGGAGATAAGCGAGACAGAGAAGAAGCTTGAAAAGGCTGAGAAGGAAGTCAAGATGCTCCTCATACCACCGGACCCCCTTGATGGAAAGAACATCATCATGGAGATAAGAGCGGGAACAGGAGGAGATGAGGCGGCGCTCTTTGCAGCCGATGTCTACCGCATGTATTCCCACTATGCGGAGTCCAAGCATTGGAAGATAGAGGTCATGAACAGCAACGAAACCGGTATCGGAGGCCTCAAGGAGATCGTATTCTCAATCACGGGCAAGGATGTCTACGCATCTTTAAGATACGAGTCGGGTGTGCATCGCGTACAGCGTGTTCCTGAGACCGAATCAGGTGGAAGGATCCATACCTCCGCAATCACGGTCGCCGTTCTGCCTGAAGCGGAAGAGACAGACATCGAGATAAAACCTGAAGACCTCAAGGTCGATGTGATGAGGGCAGGAGGCCCTGGAGGACAGTGTGTAAACACAACCGACAGCGCAGTGCGCCTTACACACCTTCCGACAGGTCTTGTGGTGATCTGCCAGGATGAGAAGAGCCAGATAAAGAACAAGGCAAAGGCCCTCAGGGTCCTCAGAAGCCGTCTTTATGAGATGGAGGAGGAGAAGAAGAGGAAGGAGCGGAGTGAGCAGAGGAAGAGTCAGGTAGGCTCAGGAGACCGCTCTGAGAGGATCAGGACATACAACTTCCCACAGGGAAGGGTGACGGACCACAGGATCAACCTCACCCTCTATAAGCTCGATGCGATAATGAACGGAGAGCTTGACGACCTGATCGAACCGCTCAAGATCGCAGCAGGCGAAGAAGCACTTAAGGAAGTATGAAGATAAGAGAACTGAGGAGCGAGCTTGTAAAAAGGCTCGCTCCTTTAGACAACCCCGCCCTCGAGGCACGCATACTCCTTTCCCATTTCCTCTCATTAAGTGTATCAGAGCTTATCCTGAAAGATTCGATGGAAGTCGAAAAAGACAAGGAGAAGGAAATCCTCGATGCCGCATCCGAGCGCCTCTCGGGGCGTCCGATGGCATACATCACAGGGAAAAAAGAGTTCTACGGCCATACATTCTTCGTATCCGAAGATGTCCTCATCCCCCAGCCTGATACCGAGACCCTCGTAGAGAACGCACTCTCCCTTCTAAATGGAAGCAGATGCCCCAAGGTCCTGGACATATGCACGGGAAGCGGGGCTGTCATAACGGCACTGAAGATGGAGAGGCCAGATATAGAAGCTTTCTTCTCAGATATAAGCGGGAAGGCCCTTTCAATCGCTGTAAGGAACTACGAGTATATAGTGGGGGAAAAAGCAGAGGCAAGGGAGGGCGACCTCTTCAAGCCATGGAGGGGCATGAGATTCAACCTGATAACAGCAAACCCCCCATATGTCACAAAAGAATGGTATGAGAGTGTGAGCATGGAAGTTAAGAGGGAGCCGTATATCGCACTGATAGATCATGGCGCGGACGGACTTGATATAACCCGCAGCATAATAGAGGAGGCAGGCATGCATCTTGAAACAGATGGAAGCCTGGTCCTGGAGGCCGACTACAGGCAGCATGCTGCAATAAGGTCTCTTCTCAGCGGACATGGCTTTTCCAACATCATGACGAAAAAAGACCTCAGTGGTCTTGAGCGGGTCACTTTCGCAACAAAGAAAGGCTGAAAGAGCATCCTTTTCTTGCCTAATTTCACTTTCTGATTATAATCTATTCTATGGACGACATCCCGAACAAAGAACTTGTCGACAAGTTCATAACGAACATCATCAGATTCCACGCGGAGGAAAAGGACAAGATCTCCTCTGCCGCCATATACGCGGCGAAAAAACATGGCGACCAGAAAAGAAAGAGCGGTGAGCCTTATATCATACACCCGCTTTCTGTGGCCGAGATACTGATGAGCCTTGGGATGGATGCAGACACAATCTGTGCAGGACTACTGCACGACACCCTTGAAGATACGGATACCACCAGGGAGGAGATAGAGAACCTCTTTGGAAAAGAAGTGGCGATAATGGTCGAAGGTGTCACAAAGATAAGCCACATCACCGACAACAAGAGCATTCAGGAAGCCGAGACGATAAAGAAGATGTTCTTTGCGATGAGCAAGGATGTCAGGGTGATACTCATAAAGCTTGCGGACAAGCTTCACAACATGAGGACCGCCGAATACCTTCCACCAGAGAGGAGGAAGGCCTTTGCAGAGGATTGTCTGGATATCTTCGCTCCGATAGCGGACAGTCTCGGTATGGCTACGATAAAATGTGAGCTGGAAGACCTCTCATTAAGGGCATTGAAACCTGAGAGCTACAACTACATAAACGAATACCTTCTTGAGAGGAAGGGGGAGTACACCGCATACATAAAGGGGGTCTCAAGGACCCTTGCGGAGGCATGCAGGAAAGCGGGACTGAAGAATGTGCAGATATCCGGCAGGGTGAAGCACGCCTACTCCATCTACCAGAAGATAAAGAAGAGGAAAAAGGAGATCGATGAGATCTATGACATCCTCGGCGTCCGTGTAATCTGTGAAACACAGGTCGAATGCTATACGATCCTCGGCCTCATCCACTCGATCTGGGTTCCTATCGAGGGAAGGTTCAAAGACTATATCGCAATGCCTAAGCCGAACAACTACCAGAGTCTGCACACCACGGTGCTAGGCCCGGGGGCGAAACATCTGGAGATACAGATAAGAACCTTCGAGATGCACAAGACAGCAGAAGAAGGTGTCGCTGCACACTGGTCCTATAAAGCGGCAAGTGGAAGCGAGAGCGGAGTCTGGAAGACAGTCGACAGCATAAACTACAACAAGATAATAGCGAAGCTGAAGACCTGGCAGCAGGAGATTGAGAAGAACGAAGATGATTTCATGGACGAGATCAAGAACGAGCTCTTGAAGGACTCGATCATAGTCTTCACCCCTCAGGGACATGTCATCGAACTTCCTGTTGGCTCTACCCCGCTTGATTTCGCATTCAAAGTCCACTCTGAGGTCGGAATACACTGCTCAGGTGCGCGGGCCGACAACTCGATAATCCCTCTCAACAAGCCCCTTCAGAACACACAGATAGTCGAAATCCTCACAAGCCCGAACGCACATCCGACCCAGGCATGGCTGGACTATGCATACACTCCTAATGCAAAGAAGAAGATAAGGGCATGGCTCAACAAGAACGAGAACACAAACATCCCTATCGCACCTCAGAAGAAAGAGGAGAAGGCGCCGCTGCCACCGGAAAAGCCAAAAACCATAATCCCTCAGAACGGAGGTATAAAATTCCTGAGCAAGGAAAAGAAAGGGACTGTCATCATTGGAAACAACTCCAACATCCTTTTCGATTTCGCAAAATGCTGCAACCCCGTACATGGGGATGAGATAGTCGCATACATCTCCAGGGGAAGAGGATATGTAATACACAGGAAGGACTGTCCGAATCTCAGGAACATGCCGGAAAAGGATGTACGCCTCGTACCCGTCGAATGGGATGGAAAAGAACTTGTAAGAAGGTTCAAGGTCATTGCGAAGATGAACTCCGAACTCTTCGGGGAAATCGACAATGCCACAAGAAAACACGGTGGGCATCTTATCAGCGGGGAGCTCAAGGCCAACGGTCAGGACCTTGAGGGGATCTTCACCATCTCTTGTGATGATGAGGAGGCCCTGAGAAGGACCACGGCCGCGATAAGGGCGATTCCATCTATAAAGAAAGTCGCAGGAGTGTGAAGCATACCCCCTAAAACCATCTTTTTTCAGTCTTCAAGCACTTTCAGCGTCTCAGGCAGGAGCTGCTTCTTCCTAGAGAGCACACCGGGAAGGTAGTACATCCCCTTATCAAGCCTCTCATATGGGATCTTATATTCCTTATCGAACTGTGTATTAAGGAGGATCGACTCCTCTTTGAAGACATCGGTGACCAGCAGCATTGCGATTGAAAGACCTTCCTTGTCCCGTACGCTCTTCAGGCTCTCAAGGTATATCTCCTTCATCTCCTTGATCTCATCAAGGCTTCCAACCTCGACCTGCCCTATTCCGAAATGCACGCCATGCTCCGTGTACTTCTTGAAATCAGAGAGGATTACGGTCTTCGGGTCTTTTTCCCTGAGGGATGCCGATGATGAGAAGAGAGCGTGGCAGAACTCATCGAAGTCCTCTATCTCCGCCGCTTTCTTGAGTGCTTCGGCAACGACCTTGTCATATTCTGTGGTAGTCGGGCTCTTAAGCATGACAGTATCTGCAACAAGTCCTCCCAGAAGTACTGTCGCAGTGACCTTGTCTATCGGGGTCTGCCACTTTGCATACTGCTCGAAGACTATCGTACAGGTGCTTCCTACAGGCTCTGAGCAGATGAATATGGGATTCTTCATCTTAGGAGCTGCAAGGCGGTGATGGTCGATTATCTCGACGATATCGGCCTCCTCTATCCCTATTACCGACTGCTCTGCCTCATTATGGTCCATCATGATTATCCTGGCCCTTGGGCGGTTGAGAAAGCATCGCCTGGTTATGAACCCCTTCCATACCCCGTTCTCGAAGACACTGACACCTCTGTTCTCTCCATTGGTGAGTATGGCTTTGACCTCATCATAAAGGGTGTCCATCTCAACAGAAGGTGCATCCTTATCCCCCATCAGCTGACTGATCGGGGTTGAGAGCCTTAGCAGCCTGAGTGTCTCCGCAGTATCCTCCTCTGAAAGGTATACCATGCCTCTGAAGGAGGAGAAATCGGCATCAACACTCTCAATATCCGTAATACCGGTCAGGATGATACCGGCAAGCTCATGCTTTATGGCATATTCTATATGACGCTTGCGGTTTCCGACTACGAGCAGTGGCGGTTTCTCGCATGCATTGACCCTCTGGCAGAAGACATCGTAGTCCATGGCACCGACGACAATCTGGGCATCGAAAGTGTTCTGAGCGCATCTTTTCAGGAAATGTCCTTCTATGATGCGCGGGATGTTGTTCTGGTTTATCGTATAGAACGGCCTGCCCTTATGGTTCTCCATTAAAAAGAACCTGTTGATATCATCAACACTTACAAGGCCCTTGTAGACCCCGTCGTCTATCACAGGGACAACCGATGGATGATAAGTGTTCAAAAGGCTGATCAGCTCATAGACGGGATCTTTTCCTGTGACGGTGAAAGTAGGAGATTTCACGATATCCCTGCTTTTTGCTTTCACATCCTTCAGAAGGGCCGGGATGTCAGCACCCGCACGCTGGAAAAGGTATTTGACGCTGTCACTGACATTTCCCAACCGGACAGGAACATACCTGTTCTCTTTATCAACACTGTTCTTCAGCTTGGCATAAGCCCATGCCGAGCATACTGAGTCCATATCGGGATTTCTATGTCCCAAAACAAATATTTCAGCCATGAACATAATGTTACATGAAAAGGGTGAAAATAAAAACTGATTTCAACTCGTTGTGTAAAGTCTTTTTTTCAACCATAATCCATAGCATGAGATGTGTAGTTGCAAATGACCATGGAGCCGTCTCCCTCGCAAGGAGGCTGACAGCCCACCTGAAAGAAAGAGGAATCGATGTGAACTATCTTGGTACGGATAAAGAGGAGAGCGTGGATTATCCCGACCAGGCTGAAAAATGCGCAAAGGAGTTTCTTAAAGGCGGTTATGATTTCGCACTCGTCCTCTGCGGGACAGGCATAGGGATCTCAATCGCAGCAAACAAGATCAAAGGAATACGATGCGCCCTTGTACAGGACTCATATTCCGCAGAGATGGCGAAGAGGCACAACAATGCGAACATGCTCTCATTCGGAGGAAGGATCGAATACAAGGAGGAGCCGGAGAAAATCCTCGATGCCTTCATAGATGCAGAGTTCGAAGGGGGCCGCCATCAGAGAAGGATCGACAAGATAACGGCACTTGAGAATCATAGATAATCCCGGTATGTCCCCCTCACATACAGATCGAATGTAAGAATGGAAAAGGATACAACCATGCGGTTGTTGATGAAGTCATAGCCGACATTGGTCTTCATGAACTTCTCCCTTCTTCCTGTGACGGGACTGCCTACCGTAAGAGGGGTTATCGAGAGGTATGCCCCCGCCCCCTGCTCTCTTGAAGAGAACGTCCTGCTATAAAAGCCCCCTATTCCAAGGAGCATGTTTATCCCGCTTCCTGCAACCTTGCTTGCAGTACTTCTCTTTCCAAGGAGGGCGTAATCGAATTCAAGGTAGAATGTATTCTCATCCACGATATCGGGTGTAAGCTCCGTGACAATTCCCGCAATCGCCTCAAAACGGGACGAAAGACCGAGCGAGACAGAGATGTCGGCTCTCAGTGAATCTTCAAGCCCCATCGCCCCGTAATAGCCGTATGTCGATGACGGAGCAAAAGACATTGCGATATCCTGATAATCCCCGGCAGAAACGGAGAACAGCGAAAACATGACAAGTAAGAAAGCAGCTATCCTCTTCACCCCATCCTCCTACATGAAATATGTGAATTCCATTATCCTGATCCCATAACCCAGCGAATAGTCCTCGGCATCGACAGTCAGCATCGGAGTGAGGAACTCATATTCAAAAGACTTGTCACGGAAATTCAACAAGGCGACCTCCGCCCTGTAATACCATCCATCCTGATAGACATATTCCGCACCGACCTTTATCTTCGGAGAATAGAGTACAGGATTCGCAAAAAGGAAATACATGTGCACAGGCACCGAGAAAGGCTCTGAAGAGATGTTCATGGAGACCGATTCAAAAAGAGGTGAAAGGACCACAGAGGCATCAGCCATGAGATACGGCTCGTTAAAGAAAGAAAGCCCTACATCGAAGTTCATCCCGGCATAGTGGCTCTCCCCATCAAGTCCCTCCCCCTCTCCTCCTATGCTGTAGAAGAAGGAGAATGAATACAGAGGAGAAAGAAGAAAGAATAGAAGCGATATTACCAATATCTTCTTTTTCAAAATCAACCTCCGTAGAAATTCAAGAAATATGCAAACGCAGAGCCATGCTCCTTTTTAAGGGCAATGGCATCTTCAAGGCAGATCCTCTCAGAACCGTCTGCGATGCGCTCATCAAGATGCGCCTTCTCCTTTAATGCGAACTCATCACTTACAAGGACAAGTGCAATCTCGTTGCTAAGCCCCATCGAGCGGTAGTTGAAGTTCACAGATCCTATCACCGTATACATATCATCCACAATCATGAGCTTCTCGTGGAGAAGAGGCTCCTTGTCATCGGATGTAAGATAGACCTCATCAGCTATCTCAAGCAGGTCAGGAAGCATGTATGTGACCCCCGCAAACGACCTTGCCTCTGTAGAGACCACGACCTTTATATAGACACCGCGCTCTTTCGCACGTCTGAGAGCATCTCCCATGTTATCATCATAGACGGGAAGGAATGCTATGAGGTCGATCTCATTCTGAGCACTGTTTATCAGAGTAGCATAGAGTTCTCCGATCGTCGTCTTCCCTCCCGGCCCCTGATTGAAAAGGTATGATGGAATCGAGCCCGTATCCGATTCAGGATAGGAAGCGAAATCATTCCTATCAAGAGGCTCAACACTCATCTCGTTCCATATATTCACAAACTCATCCGTCAGTGCGCTGCTCAAGGCAGAGGAAGAGAAGAGATACATGCTGTCCCTCTGGTTTCCACCCTCCCCCGATCCGATGGAGATGTAGTTTATGTTCATTCCTCCTATGGCGCATTTCCTTCCATCGAAGACGAACATCTTCCTATGCTCCCTGACCATAAGTTCATGGGGAGATAGAAGGTGGGTGAATGTAATCGGGGAATACTCAATCAGGTGCACACCGCTCTCGCGGAGGAAATAAAGAGGTGTGAGGAAGTCCTTGGATGCAGTCATGTCGTAACTGGAGACCCCGTCTATTATCAGATAGACATCGACCCCGCTCTCCGCCTTCTCGCAGAGAAGGTCGTAAAAAGGCTCGGTCCTCTCGCTTGAGGAGCCGAGGAATGTCGATATCAGGATGTAGTCCTCGCTCTCTTTTGTGAGCTCTATCAGCTTTTCCAGCCAAAGCTCCCCTGCAAAATATGTCTCAGGCTCATCGACATAGATCTTCTTCGCTCCAAAACCTTCAAGCTTCTCCTCGACGCTTAAATCGCTTCTCATCGTGAATTCAGAAGAGTACACATCTGTATTCACACAGGATGTGAAGGAGATCAGGATAATGGAGATGAAGAGAGAGATGTATCTAATCATGATTTTCTCATAGTCGGAAAAACAAATGGTTTTGGCAATAGCTCTGAGAAGGAATATTCAACTTTCTCACCCGAGGTTGAGACCAGTATGACCTTTGTATCCGCCTTTGCGAACTCTGAGAGCACCTGCAGGCATACAGCACACGGAGGTGCCGGTGGATAGTCCTCACTTGCAACGACCAGGAGATCTATGCCCAGCGCCCCCTCCGCTGCCAAAGCAGTGGTGACTGCATTGCGCTCTGCACATATTGTCGCTCCATAGGAAGAGTTTTCTATGTTGCAGCCTTTATAGATCCTCCCGCTGGAGGCACTAAGGACTGCAGCACCCACCTTGTACTCCGAATACGGGGTGTATGCATTCATGCGGGCGCTCAAGGCCGCCTTGATGCATTTGTCGACAACCTCCTCTCTCAAAGGAAGTCCTGTAGCCTTCACATAGGAGGCACCATAAAGAACCTCTTTATCTGCAATGCCGAAGAGATATTCCTCCAGAGCCTCTGCTGATGTGAATGAGGAGATTTCCTTCACATCGCTTATCACCCTGTCGGCGCCACAGGAGAGCGCTTCCTTTCGTGTCATGGTCGTAGATACAGCCACCGTCCTTATCCCTGCATTGACTCCTGCGAGGACGCCTCCCGGGCTGTCTTCAATGACGATCGCATCAGAAAGGTCGACTCCAGTCATCGCAGCGCCGAGAAGATAGATATCGGGATTGCTCTTGTTCCTCTTTATCATATCCTCTGCTATGACGACATCGAAGAAAGAGGGCTCAAGGCCGAGTGCTTTTATGTTCGCCTCAACCTTCCAGCGCTGAGCGGAAGAACAGATTGCAATCTTGAGTCCTGCCTTCTTGAAGTTCTCCAGCGCTTCCCTTGCTCCCGGCATTGCGATATCATGCTTTTTCAACTCCTGGGCATATACCGAGTGATAGAACTCATCAGCATCCTCAACTGTCACATCAAGAGCACCTAGCTCCGATGCCGTACCCAGGACGAAATCGGCCATTCCCGTCCCGAGATGGGAGAGGAAATTCTTCTTATCAGCCTTATATCCCTTCTTTTCAAAATATCTGATTCCTATTCCGATGGAAAGGTCCTCGCTGTCGACGAGGACTCCATCCATATCAAACAATACCGCTTTAATCATCTCTCAGCCTTCAAATACTGTCCATCCCCTTCAAGTCCGAGGTAGATGCCGTCCCCCATGATGATCCTGCCTCTGAGAATGGTCATCATGACCTTTCCCGTCACTGTCATCCCTTCATATGCGCTGTATCCTGCGGCACTATGGATCGTATCACTGCCGATCGTCCATGAGAGGTCGGGATTAAAGAGCACGATATCTGCATCGCTTCCCTCTGCAAGCGTACCTTTTGCAGGGTAAAGTCCGAATGCCTTTGCAGGACCTGTGGATGTGAGGTTGACTATCTGCGAGAGGGATAGACGTCCGCTGCTGATTGCAAATGTATTTAGAAGCGGAAGCATCTCCTCCGTCCCGGGGATTCCCGGGTAGATGGTGCGGCAGTCATGGCTTGAAAGCTTCTGCTCCCTGGTGAATGAGCAGTGGTCTGTCGCCACAACCTGTATCTCTCCATCCAGCAGCGCCTCCTGAAGAGCCTCATTGTCATCCTTCGTCCTCAGAGGAGGTGTCATCACATAAAGCGGACCATCATCCCCTTCAAGCTTGCTTCTCTCGAGGAAAAGATAGTGCGGCGTCGTCTCAACGATGAGATGCACACCCCTGCTTCTCTGCCTTCTCACCTCTTCAAGCCCAGATGCAGATGAAAGATGTACGATATAGATCGGCATATCGAGTTCTTCTGCGATTGAAGAGACATATCTTATAGCCTCGGCTTCGGCCTCGGAGGGGCGCATGTCGGCATGGTCCTTTGGAAGATAGGTCCCCTTCCAGCCATCCTCGATCCTCGTGATCATCCCATCATCCTCGCAATGTATGGAGACCATGATTCCAAGCTCTTTTGATGCTTTGAAGATCGCCTTGAGCTCATCGCGTTTCTCCACCAGGTATCCCACATTCTTATAGGTCGTGAAGATCTTTATCGTGCCGATTCCTTTCTTCTTTACCTCTTCCAGCTCCTTCTTTATATCGCTTCGGTAGGCATAGACCCCCTGATGAAGCGCATAGTCTATTGCCATGCCCCTCATCTCCTTACGCCGATTGTCAAAACTCCCAAGGAGGCTTTTCTTATCATCGTCTGCGAAATCTACAACCGTCGTCACCCCACCGAAGGACGCAAGGCGGGAGCCTTCAGGGAAGCTGTCCGCAGTGACCGTGCCCCTGCTCACCAGATGATAATGCGTATGGGCGTCGATAAGGCCGGGAAGGACACAAAGCCCATCGGCACTGATTATATTCACATCCTCTCCGATTTCATTCTCATCGATATGGGGAGCGATTCTCACTATCTTCGAGCCGTCGACAAGGATATCCTGATGTCTTTTCCATTCAGTATCCACAAGCAGTCCGTCTTTTATAAGTATCTTAGCCATAGTCAAATGATAATCCCTCGAAAAAGAGCTTTCAAGAGGAAAGAAAAACCTCAGTACTCCACCTCTGTAAGATATCCTGCACCAATAGGGTCCGCCAGATAGATATCCTCGTTACCTTGGTAGAACCTCACCCCATCCTCATATGCCCGCTTTGCATCGACCTTCAGCAGCACAGGATGCCCATCCCTTCTCCTGCCTGCAACCAGGGCTGTCTCCTTGGTTGCAGAGAGATGCACATGCTGCCTTCTCATAGGAAGAAGCCCCTCCTTCCTTATGCATCCAATCGCCTTGTGGCTCGTTGCATGGTAAAGGACTGATGGAGGAGCAATCTCCATCCTTACAACCTTGCGCTCTGTCGTATGACCATAGTATGCTGCAATCCTTCCATCCTTCAGGAAGAATCGTTTCTTGCCAGGCATCCTCAAGACAGCAATGACAGAATCAAGGGTATACTCAGATGATGTGGCCCTGTTGATGCCCTCGATAAGCCTCCCTATTTCGACCGACCCGTCAGAAGAAAGCTCAAGTCCGAACTCATCAGGGTGATGGCGCAGTGCATATGACATCCTTTTAGACAGTCTTACAAGTTCATAATCCTTCATGAAAGTGCCCTCCTGAACGCCTGGTGGTTCTCATCCCTCTCGTTTCCCCCACCTATGGCATATTCAATCACTTTGAACGACCTCAGGTAATCCTGCTGTACATCCCTGAAGATACCGGCTGCAATACCTGCAGGATTCTTGAAAGCCCCGCATCCGAAGGCGCCGAGGATAAGGTGGTCCGCACCTTTTTTGGCAGCAGCCCTGAAAACAGAGTCCACACGGCTTCTCATCAGCTCGAAGTACCTCTCTTTCTCTTCATTGGAAAAACATTCCCACTCCCCTATCCGTCTCAGGTTCGGAGCGGCGGAGACTATGACGGAGGCCTTCCTCCACTTCTTTCTTGCCAGGATTTCCGCACTCTCATCATCAGAGCGGAAGAATACGACATCAGGAACGAGCAGGAGGGAATCAGAGTAGTAGGCATCCCCGCTTTTCCTATGGCGCTCATAGAAAGGACGGGCTTTCCTGCTTTCCAAGGATAATAGGAGTGTAGAGACCCTGCAAAGCGACACCTCCTGCGCATTAGAGCCTTTCCTCACTCCACCTCCTGGACTCGTAGCGGAAGCAAAATCCAGAAGCATCACGCTCCCATACCCACTCTCATAGAGCGCACTTGCTGTCCTTTTCCTGGAGACAACTACAGTTGCAGGATGCTCAAACTTCCCCCGCTCGCACTCCACTATCTTTTCAGAGGGGAAAAACTCGAGATGAGCCATTGAAGTGCGTACACTCGCACTCAAATACTCATCAGAGTGTATGTAATCCAGTGTTTCATTCAGTATCCGACGATTTCTCTCCCGTCTTTCATCATTGTTCATTTCCTCTCCTAAAACTAAAGGCTCCCATTACTGAGAGCCTTGAGATGAAATCATTCTTCAATGAGGAATTCCCTTTCCAGGAAATCCAGATCGAGTTCAGGGTACAGCAGATGCTTCCCAAGAAGCTTTTCCACCCTATCTCTTGCATCATCAAGAATCTCTTTCCCTACTTTCGCCCTGTTCTTTGAAGGCTTGCCTGCATTCTCCCCTTTTGTAAGGATGAGAGGATGGGCGTTCTTCAGGACATCAGCTATTATCGAGGCTATCTCCCTCATATCTTCGTCCCCCATGCCGAGGGTCGTAACGGCAGGGGTTCCGATTCTCAAGCCCGATGTGTACCACGGACCGTTCGGGTCGAATGGAAGCGCATTCCTGTTAAGGGTTATCCCGGCATCCCTCATCAGACTCTCCGCCATCCTTCCGTTAAGGCCGAATGGTGTCACATCGATAAGCATCAGATGGTTATCCGTTCCTCCTGTAAGGACAGGGACACCTTCTTCAATAAGATATGAGGAGAGGGCTTTCGCATTCTCGACAATCCTTGCAGCATACTCCTTGAACTCAGGCCTGAGTGCTTCTGTAAATGCCACAGCCTTTGCAGCAAGCACATGTGGAAGAGGTCCGCCGATTACGAGAGGACAGCCCTTGTCGACACTCTCTGCAAACTCCTTCTTACATAGTATGAGACCACCTCTCGGCCCTCTGAGGGTCTTATGTGTGGTGCTCGTCACGATGTCCGCCCATCTGACGGGGTCATAGTCACCCGTGAAGACCTTGCCTGCGACAAGACCTGCGAAATGTGCCATATCGACCATGAAGACAGCCCCGACTGAATGTGCGATTTCACTCATCCTCTTGAAGTCTATCTTCCTCGGATATGCCGAGTATCCTGCAAGGAGGATAAGAGGCTTTATCTTTCTCGCAAGGCGCTCTATCTCGTCATAGTCGAGAAGACTTGTCTTCTCATCGACAGAATATGAATATGCATCGAACATCTGCGCAGAGATATTCTGCCTGTAGCCATGTGTAAGATGTCCACCTGAGTAGTAGTCGAGCCCAAGCAGCCTCTGGTTATGACAGGCTGACCTTATCTTCTCCCAATCCTCCCTGCTGAGAGCACTTACATTGCTTATGCCGATCTCCTCAAGGGAAGGGACCTGGACCTTGTGATTCAGGACCGCCCAATAGGCACAGAGGTTTGCATCCGCCCCTGAATGAGGCTGGATGTATGCATGCTCGGCCCCGAAGAGCTCCTCGGCCTTCCTCGCCCCGTAATCCTCTATGGCATCCACATTGTCACAGCCGGCGTAGAAGCGGTGCATCGGATAGCCCTCTGCATATTTGTCTGTCATCAGATTCCCCATTGCAGATTGCACGGAAAGGGATGAATAGTTCTCGCTGGCTATAAGCTTGAGATTGCTCCTCTGGTCCCTGAGCTCACGTACGATCCTATCTGCTATGAAAGGAGAGACATCCTTCACAAGGGAGAGGGATGAGACATACTGGATCATCTTCTTATTCACATTACCGCTTTCAAGGTATCTATCTACTGCGTCCATGAAAAACCTCTTTTTTTAAGTTAGCTGTTAGCAGTATGAGTGTTTATCAAAATTTAGACAATCGATTTCCCTTCTTTTTCCACTAAAAGCCCAGAATTGACAAATTTTCCCTATATCCCTATACTTTCTAACGTTTTATTTAGGAGATACAATGGCAAAAGAAGAAGCAATTGAAGTAGAAGGAGTTGTAAAGGAAGCTCTTCCCAATACAATGTTCCGCGTCGAGCTTCAGAACAAGCTCGTAATCCTTGCTCATCTTTCCGGTAAGATGAGAAAGCACTACATCAGGATCGTCCCAGGGGATACGGTAAAAGTAGAACTTTCTCCATATGATCTTACAAAAGGAAGGATAGTATACAGGGAGCGCTGAGGTCTCCCTGTTTTTTTTATTGTCTTTTTTCCATAAAGGTTCTATAGTGCCTCTCTGAGGTCGATGATGGAACACCAGTTCAGCGCAAGATATCTTCTCACTCTTATCATTCCACTCATCTTCGAGTCGCTTCTGAACATGATGATCGGAATGGCAGATACCATAATGGTCTCGAACTGCGGAGAGGCGGCGGTATCGGCAGTGTCTCTGGTGGACTCCGTCTCAGTCCTCCTAATCCAGCTTTTCACAGCCTTCTCCACAGGTGGAGCGGTTGTCGTTTCCCAGTATCTGGGCAGGAAAGACAAGGCAAGTGCGATCCTCAGTGTCAGGAACCTCATCTACATCTCAGTATTGATTGCACTTGTCCTGAGCCTTCTGATGCTTCTTTTCAGAGGCTTTGTCATAGACATCATATTCGGAGACATCGCAGAGGATGTACGTGCCTACACCGATGATTATTTCGTCCCCATCCTCATCTCATACCCTGCACTTGCACTCTTTGAATCACTTACAGCCATCTCAAGAAGCGAAGGTAAGACAGGCAGGACAATGGGGGCGGCAGTACTGATGAATGTCGTGAACATCTCTGGGAACGCAATACTGATCTATGCCTTCGGCCTCGGTCCGAGAGGAGCAGGGATCGCATCACTCTCTTCAAGGGTCCTTGGATGCATGATGATGTTCGCCCTGATGTACAGGAGGAGCGAGGAGCTCAGCATGATCGGAATAGCAAAAGGGCCTATCTCCCCCGCCATGATTAAAAGAATACTGAGGATTGCAATCCCCGCAGGAATAGAGAGTACCGTATTCCACATCGGGAAGATCCTGGTACAGAGCCTTATCGCAACCCTCGGAACTGCAAGCATAGCAATCAATGCAGTAGTCGGGAACTTCAATTCATACTCTAACATTCCTGGAAACGGGATAAACCTTGCACTCATCACAATCGTAGGGCAGTGCAGGGGCAAGAACAATTTCAAGGACATCTACTACTATACAAGGCTGATGATGCTGGCAGTATACCTCTCGACGCTTCTGATAACCATACCGCTATACATACTGACCCCGCTGGTAGTCCATCTCTATGGGCTTGAGGATGTAAGTGCAGCCCTTGCGGTTCCGATTGCCAGAGGCTGCCTGATAGCCTGCCTTGTAATATGGCCGTTCGCATTCACAATGCCGAATACACTCAAAGCCGTCGGAGACGTGAAATTCATAATGCTCTCATCTTTCTTCTCGATGTGGGCGTTCCGCGTGGTCCTCTCCTATATTCTTGTCAGGCTCTTTCATATGGGAGTCGAGGCCATATGGTACTCGATGTATGCCGACTGGACCTGCCGCGGCACTCTTTACTACCTCCGATACAAAAGCGGGAAGTGGAAGGAAAAGAGCATCATCTAGTCCTCTTTCTTCAGTATCACCCAGAATGCGCCGGATCCTCCGTACTGGAGAGGGGCATTACTCTTTTCAGAGATTCCTCCATCCTTCTCAAGCAGGTCCGAGACGACATCGCGAAGGACTCCCACACCTCCCTCGGAATGCAGTCCTTTTCCTGTTATTATGCTTATCTTCCTGATCTTGTGAGCCCTGCAGTCTTTAAGGAAGACACTAACCGCCTCTTCTGCCTCCTCCTGTGTCTTTCCATGGAGATCCAGGGTCGCCTGCGGCATCATCGTCCTGAGCTGGCTTACCGTATACTCCCTCTTTGAAGGAACATCACCCTTTTCCTTGATTATGTCCTCAAAGGTCTTCACATCAGCCTTCTCTTTTTTCTTTGTATCATAGGAATCGAGAATCTTTGCAAACTCCTTTTTTCCCTTATACCCGCTCTTCTTATGACTGTTTCCAGCGTCCTTTGCCGGCACTTCCTCTAAAGGCGTCTTCTTTTCCTCTTTCCTTATAAAGCTGTCATTCCTGCCATACACAGACCATGATGCCTCAGGATTCCTTGTTTCCTTCCCACTCTCCTCTTTGAAGAAAGAAGGCTCGCTTCCCTCCATGAGAGCCTCCTCTGCGCTCTCGACTTCTCTGGCGATACTCTCACTGGAGAGCTCATCATGGCTCTCATAGAATCCTTTCAGGATCTCACCGAAATCCCTGGTAGCCTTATATGTGCTTCTTTTCTGGGATGTTTTCTCCCTTTTCTCCTCTTGAATCCCCTGCTCTGGAGGACTCAGCTCCTCTTCCTTCCTCACAAAGCTCTCGTTGTTTCCATAGATCGACCATGAGGCCTCGGGACTCCTTGCCTCATCTATGCTTTCTTTCTTGAAAAGAGGGCTTTCATCCTTCTTATCCTCTTCCTTTTCAATGGAGATGGAGAGATCCTCATCGAGTACAGCTCTCCGCACCTCTTTGCCAGGCACTCCCTCGTACTCAGAAAGGATATCGGCAAACGACCTTGTAGCCTTGTATGTGCTTTTCTTCTGCTCTTTCTGCAGACTTTTCTTCTTATCCTTGCCTTCCCATTTGTCAAGGATATCCCCGAAAGAGATGGGGCTGGAGGGAGCATCCTTCTTCTTCGGCATGGCATATGGATTGCCCGTACGCTCGAAATTCGAAAGGATGTCGGCAAAGGATGCATTAGGGTCATACCCCTGTACGACATCAGAGGCTTTCCTCCTTCCTGTGTTCTTTACCGCCTTCTTCTGAGTCTCTTCCCTCTTCTCTTTCAGGACTATGGAAGAAAACGGGCTCTCCTTCTGAGCCTCCTCTTCCTCCCTTCGTTTTGAGAAATCCTGTACTTTCGCGTATTTCCTTACCTTTTTCCCCATTACACTTCTCCCTCATCGACAATTGCAACTGCGAGAGGGCTTAAAAGCTTTCTGAGAGTATCTTCATCCGTTCCTTCCACTTTAAGCGTACAGATGACCTTACCGCTCTCATCATCACTGAAATTACAGAAGCTTATGATGGAGAGGTTGTTGTCTGCAAGGATTTTGGAGATCTTTGCGATCATTCCGACCTTGTCGTCAAGTGCAAGTGTGATTCTTGCTCCATACACCCTTGCACCGAAGAGGTCCATCATCGTCTTGAACATATCCGATTTGGATACGACCCCTTCAAGTTTTCCGTCCTTGACTACGGGAAGGAAGGATAGGTCCTGCATGACCATTATACGGGCCGCTTCCTCTATGCCTGTATCGGGGGTGATGGAAATCACATCACGTGTCATGATGCTCTCTATGCTGGTTATTCCGACCTGGTATGCCATCTCAAGAAGGGAGAGCTGCTTGACCTCGGGAAGATTCGCCCTGAGGATGTCTTTCTCAGTAAGAATGCCGACAAGATTCATATTGTCATCCAGCACCGGAAGTTTCGCCACCCCTTTCCTCTTCATCAGGTCAAGAGCGTCAAGAGTGCTCATATGCTGGTTCGCCACCACAGGATGCTTTGTCATTCTTCTTGCTATTATCATAAAAAGTCTCCCTATCAGACCATGCAATGTCTGTTAGAAAAATATAGCCTTAAATCACCTGATTTTCAATAATCATTGAGTGAAAGAGAAAAAATTGATATCTTGATACCTAGATGCCGTATTACATCATTTTCAGCAAAAGTGCAAAGGAGCACCAGACAGTCAAAAGCCTGAAGAGAATCGCAAAGAAGAACGATATCGACATTGAATTCCGTCTTCAGGAGAAAGAGATGGTGAACCATTCCAGGACAGGCAGGGTCACTAGGAAATACACCTTGATTCCAGGCTACATCTTTGCACGCTCTCCAGAGAGCATATCCCCTGAGACCCTTTCAATCCTCACAGGTGCAAACGATTTCTTCTATTTCCTCACCTACAGCGATAAATCCTATGAGATGAGGGGAGATGATGAGCGCTACTGCTCTCAGCTTTTTGATTTCCCTCAGGTCATCAGGCAGAAGAATGTATTCATAAAGGCCGGAGAGGTGGTAATCGTCACAAGAGGGGCGTTCACTACGCTGAAAGGGAAGATATTGAAAATAGATATGAAGAGGGAGAGGGCGGATGTGGAGATCATGATACTGGGCAAGCCTACCAGGATCTCCCTGCCGATAGACCATGTGGAAGGAAGCCCGGAGAATGAGAATGAAGAAAAAACAACTTGATTGAAAGTTGAAAATTCTATAAACTACCATAGGTCGTGATCCTGTAGCTCAGCTGGATAGAGCGTCCGCCTCCTAAGCGGAAGGTCAGCAGTTCGAATCTGCTCAGGGTCACCTAGCAAAGCGGCATGAAGGAAAGATGCCGCTTTTCTTTTTTACATAACCTCAGAAGAAAAAGGAATGGCATCCATCGCTCCATTCCTGGATACTGCAATACCTGATGCCTTCGATGCATAGAACAGACTATCTTCGACACTTTTTCCATTGTTATAGATAGAAGACAGGAAGTATCCTGAAAACGTATCTCCTGCACCTGTCGTATCGACAACAGGGTAGTCCACTATCTCCTGATAATAGACATTCCCTTCATGCATGGCATATGCTCCACTCTTTCCACAGGTCAGGACGACAGAGGCCGCAGAATATAGTCTTCTCATCTCATCTAAAATCAGAGGGAAACGATTCTCCCCTGTCAGGCACTCCCCCTCGATCTCGTTGAGAAAGAACCAGTCCACATATGAAAGAGGAAGATCGGCTATCTCATCATCAAAAGGAGAAGGGTTGAATGCGATGAGCATCCCCCTTTCCTTTGCCTTCTCCATTATGAAAGAAAGAAGATTGACTTCGTTCTGGAGGACTATGACATCACCTTTTCCAAAATGAGATAGCACAAAGAGAGCCTCATCCTCTCTCCACTGCCTGTTGCCTCCTGCATAGAGGACAATGGAGTTCTGCCCGGAAGAATCAACCTGTATCATCGCCGCACCCGTACTCTCCTCTCCTATGATGGAAAGAGAGGTATCCACACCATATGATTCGAGCAAGGAAAGAATCCATCTGCCATCATCACCGCATTTGCCTGCAAAAAACACCTCCGCACCCGCTTTTGCAAGGGATGCCGCCTGATTGGCACCCTTTCCACCGGCACTGCGGCTGCAGCCATTTGAAGAGATGGTCTCCCCTTCCCTCACTATGTGATTCACAGAGAATGTATTGTCTATATTCATCGAGCCAAGAACTAGGAATCTCATAAACACCTCGCAACAATTATGCAAAAAAAGTGCCTCATCAGGTAGAGGCACAAAGATGGCTAAAGATTTTTCACGAAAAGCGCTCTTATCGCATTAAGCACAGCTATCATCATGACACCGACATCGGCAAAGATCGCCAGCCACATATTCGCTATTCCAAGTGCTCCTAGAAGGAGGCACAAGAGCTTTATGCCGATTGCGAACACTATGTTCTGATAGACTATGCCGAGGCATTTCTTCGATATCTTTATCGCCTTTGGGATTTTCAGAGGGTCATCGTCCATCAATACGACATCGGCAGCTTCTATTGCAGCATCGGATCCCATCGCACCCATCGCAATTCCGATATCAGCTCTGCCGAGTACGGGAGCGTCGTTTATGCCATCCCCGACGAACGCAAGCTTCGCATTCCTTCCTTCAGCACTAAGCAGTTGCTCCACCTTGTCCACCTTATCTGAAGGCAGCAGCTCGGAGTAGACGGTGTCGATACCAAGTGAGGATGCGACACTGGCGGCAACACGTCTCGAGTCCCCTGTAAGCATGACGATCTTTTCTATTCCAGCTTTCCTAAGCTGCGCCACTGCCTCCTTGGAGTTCGGCTTCTCAACATCTGCAATTACGATATGCCCCGCGTACCTTCCATCAATGGCGACATGGATTATCGTGCCGATGGAGTGACATGGTACAGGCTCTATGCCTATGTGGTGCATGAGCTTGTCATTACCGCATGCAACAGCTATCCCGTCCACTTTTGAGATAATGCCGTTTCCTCCTATCTCCTCTGTTTCCGAGACCCTGCTTCTGTCGATATCCTTTGCCCATGCCCTCTGAATGCTCCTGCTTATAGGATGGCTGGAAGAGCTCTCCGCAAGAGCGGCATATTCCAGTATCTTCTCCTCTTCGAGGATGTTGTGATGGATTCCAATCACTTCGAAAACACCCTGGGTAAGCGTCCCCGTCTTATCAAAGACGACCGTTTTCACTTTCGAAAGGGTTTCAAGATAGTTCGATCCCTTTACAAGCACACCTGCGTTGCTTGCCCCACCTATCCCTGCGAAGAATGAAAGAGGGATTGATATCACAAGGGCGCAAGGGCACGATATTACAAGGAATGTCAGGGCCCTGTATATCCACGTACTCCATGAAGGAGCATTGCCTGATATCAGATTGAAAACAGGGGGTAGGATGCAGAGTGCGAGGGCGGCAAAACAGACTGCAGGAGTATATACCCTGGCGAACCGGGAGATGAAATCCTCGGATTTGGACTTCCTCGAACTTGCGTTCTCCACAAGGTCCAGTATTTTCGAGACTGTCGAGGCGCCGAACTCCTTTGTGGTCCTCACCTTCAAGACCCCGCTCATGTTTATCGAACCCGAGATGATCCCATCCCCTGCACTGATGCTCCTTGGAAGGCTCTCACCTGTAAGGGCACTGGTATCGAGAGAGGAAGAGCCTTCAACGACCACACCGTCAAGGGGGACCTTCTCTCCGGGCTGGACGACTATCATGGAGCCTATTTCGACATCATCGGGGTCGACCTTTACGAGCTTCCCCCCTTCCTCGATATTCGCATAATCGGGGCGTATGTCCATCAGCTGCGTGATGTTCCTCCTGCTCTTGCCGACCGCATAGCTCTGGAACAGCTCCCCTGTCTGGTAGAAAAGCATTACCGCCACAGCCTCTGTATAATCCCCGCTTCTCTCATAGATTGCCAATGCTATTGCACCGACGGTGGCGATGGCCATTAGGAAACACTCATCAAAGACCTGTCCACGCACGATACCCTTTATAGCCTTCAAGAGGATGTCGTATCCGACAATGAGATATGAGAGCATGTAAAGTGCGAATCCGGGGATGCCCTGCACCTGTACAATGGATAGTATGACCGTCAGTGCAGCAGAGAGCAGGATCCTTGCCAGCATAAGCTTCTGTTTCCTGTTCATCTCAGATATATACCTCGCAATCGCTCTCAACCCTCTTGCAGTTCTTTCTGACACTCTCCATCACACTCGACCTGTCTGCATCATCGTTGAATTCAACTATCATCTTCTGCATCATGAAGTTCACTATGCAGTCCTTTACCCCAAAAGTCTTCTTCGCTGCCGCCTCCATCTTGTTGGCGCATGCTGCACAGTCGACCGATATACCATATGTCTTCTTCATATAAAGCCTCCTTCATTTAAACATATGAACATTTGCTTAAATGATAAATCAATCATACTTTCTCTCTCCCTATCTGTCAAGATGAAAGAAAAGAAAAAGCATCCAATTGGATCAACTGCCCCTGAAATCAGTCGATGAAAAAGGATGCCTCTAATAATATACCCCAAAATCATATGAATTGCTCTAAAAAAAATACTCTCTCAGCGTATTTTCAACCACGGTGGATACAGATTTCTTTGCTTGATTAGGAAATATGATATTGCAAGGGAATCAAATTCAACAATTCTTCATCAAAAAATTATGGCCTAAACCCGCAAAAATATTATATTATGCATTGAAAAAGAGGGTGACTTCCTACCTTGTTTTACATCTCATAGGCAATGCGAATACGCCTATTCCCTCTTACCCCAGGAGTCTTATTTCTCTTGGGGTTTCTCTTTCATGAGCTCAAGTCCCTGCTTTCCGCTCATATGTTCGACCTCGAGGACGAAAACACATAGGTGAGGCCAATGGGAATCGATATAGGCATCTCTCGAGAGAGGGTCGTCCGAAGGAAAGAATTTCATGGCGAGGGTCTTTGCAGCTTCCCTCTTCTCATCCCCTTCCAAAAAGGAGATGCATCCGAAAAGGATGACACTCCTATATGCCGTAGTGTATTCCTCTGCTATGACATCAGAGCTATCGACAACGGAAAACGATGCCTTCGGGCACCTTCTGATGCTGTCGATCTTATGACCGGAGAGCGCGGAGTGGAATATTATCCTATCCCCATCATATGCATAGTTCATAGGAACGGAATACGGGTAGCCGTCATCTCCACAAAGAGACAGGGTACCATATGTCTGCCTTTGCAGAATTGAGATAATCTCTTCCTGTATGAGGCTCTGTGCTTTTCTTCTCATCGGTCGGAACATTTCATGACTCCTGAAGCTTTCTGCGAAAATAGAGCATGTCGTCTTTCACTGGATTGCTGTTGTACGGCCTTATTTCCACAAATCCATGCTTCCTATATAGGTTGATTGCGCTTTCCAGGACTTTAAGGGTATCGAGATACATAAATTCATACCCCATCTCTTCTGCTTCCTTGATGCACTTTTCAAGCATGAGCGTGCCGAGATGCTTTTTCCTGAATGCAGGGCGCAGATACATCCTCTTAAGCTCGCATGAGGAGGCATCAAGGTGTTTGAAACCTACACAGCCTGCGACCTCACCATCACAAAGGACCGCAAAAAGTCTCCCCTCATGCCCATATTTGAGCCCTGGATCTTCCAACTCATGAGAGAAGTCCTGCTCATCAAGATACTTTGAGAATCCAGGATTCAAAGAGACCAGGAGGCCGGTATATTCCTCAAGCAGGTCCGCAATCTCCTCCTTATGCTCCAATGCATCGACGAAAAGCAGCTCCATCAGCTCTTTCTCCTATGGAACGACCTCTTCTTCTCAGGGGCGGAGAGGGCAAGCTCCTTTGCCCTCTCTTCACTCATGATGTCGGGATTCTCCTTATCTTCCTTTGAAAGGGCAATGTTCCTATCCCCCCACTTGAGGTATGCTCCATACCGCCCGGAGAGGATTTCAAGACTCTTTCCCTCAAGCTCTCCAAATGTCTTTATGACTGTCTTCTCCTGCTTCATGCTGCTCTTCTCAAGCTCATCCTTGAAGGATTCGAATGTCACATCCTTAGGGTTCTTCACCCCTGTGTTCCTACCATCATAGGAGACATAGAAGCCATATGGGCCGAGCCTGAGCTCCGCCTTGCCCTTCTCATCCTCACCAAGTGTCCTTGGCAGGGAGAAGAGGAAATCGACATCATCCTTTGTAAGGCTTTCGGCTTTCATCGTGCGAGGGATGCCGACGCTCTTCCCATCACTTTCGCGATAGAGGTATGAGCCGCTGCGGGATGACCTTATCTCGACATCCGTGCCATCGACAAGGTCGGCCTTCTTATTCTTATCCTCAAAGATCCTAGCAGCATCATTGTCGCTGAACGTCCCCGGATAGTACCGGCTCTGGTCTATGGATGCATATTCGACAGCATCATCCCCTTCTCTCCTTATCTCGAGATACGGTCCGTACTTTCCATTCTTGATTGAATATCGATAATCCTCTCCACCTGCAGAGAACGAATACTTCAGGTTTTTAAGATGAAGCGTCTTCGCTTCACTTATCCTTACTCCCCTGCTGACGGCAGAGACATCGCTTCTCAGGCCTTCAAAACCGTCCCTTCCCTTCCAGAACATGTCAAGATAGGTGTTCTTATCCTCTCTGCCGCTTGCAATCTCATCCAGCCCTTCCTCCATACGGGATGTGAAATCATAACCTACATATAGGGGGAATGCGGAATCGAGGAAGTCTGCGACGAAGAAGCCGAGGAAAGTGGGGACAAGCGATGACTTAAGTTTGACGGCATATCCTTTTGTAAGGATCGTCGAGATTATCTGGGCATATGTGCTTGGCCTCCCGATGCCTTTCTCTTCAAGCGTCTTGACAAGGCTGGCCTCATTATATCTGAAAGGAGGCTCTGTTGTGTGCGAGACCTCTGCGGCATCTATGATACGTCTGACATCCCCCTCTTTAAGCGGCGGAAGAAGCTTGGAGTTCTCCCCCTCATCCTCATCCTTTGCACTCTCATCCATCGACTCCGAATAAAGCTTTAGGAATCCGTCGAAAAGGATCTCAGTGCCGCTTGCGGAGAGCTTGTACTCTCCGCTCTCAAGCTTGACAGAGGTTACCGCCTTGAGTGCATCCTTCATCTGTGTGGCAAGGGTCCTCTTCCATATCAGGGTATACAGTTTCAGCTCGTCCCCGCTCAGCCCAGTATCCTTAGGGGTGCGGAAAACATCCCCTGCCGGCCTTATAGCCTCATGCGCCTCCTGTGCTGATTCACTCTTTGCCTTGTAGTTTCTCTCCCTGGCGGAAAGATAGCCCTCGCCGAAGAGAGCCTTTATCTGGGCCCTTGAGGCCTTGATGCATTCGCTGGAGAGATTCGGGCTGTCCGTACGCATATATGTGATGAAGCCCTTCTCATACAGGCTCTGGGCTATGCTCATGATCTCCCTTACACTCTTATTGAGCTTGCGCGAGGCATCCTGCTGCAATGTGCTTGTTGTGAAAGGATATGAAGGCATCGTCTTCTTCTCCTGCCTCACAACGGAGACCACGGAGGCATCCTTTCCCCTGAGTTCTTTGATGAGAACGGCTGCATCAGCTGCGGTTAAAGCTATATGTCCGCTCTTTATCCTACCGGTTGCTCCATCAAAACTTGATTTCCCTGCTATGATTTTTTCACCGATGGCATCGAGCTTGGCTTTGAAATCATCGAAGAACACGTTGACTGTGGTATAATCATTCGATACGAAGGCACGCCTTTCCTTCTCCCTGTCGACAATCAGTTTCAATCCAGGGGACTGGACACGCCCTGCCGATGCCTTTGTAAAGCCGATCTTGCGTGCGAGGATCGGGCTTATCTCATACCCTTGAAGGCGGTCGATGGCACGACGGGCCTCCTGGGCGGAGACGAGGTTCATATCTATCTTCCGACAGTTGTTGAAAGCTTCTGTTATCGCCTGCTTTGTAATCTCATGGAAGACCATCCTGTAGCACGGGCATGTCGGCTTTAGATTGTTATACAGATGCCAGGCTATCGACTCCCCTTCACGGTCCTCATCACTTGCAAGGATGAGCTGGTCAGCCTTCTTAAGCTCCTTCTTCATCTCTGAAAGGAGTTTCTTCTTCTCATCGCTCATCTCGTATTCAAGCTCATAGCCATCATCAACCATGACACCATGGACGCCTTTTTTAGGCTGGATGGCAAGGTCCTCTATATGACCAAGACTCGCCATAACTGTGCAGTTAGGCCCTAAATACCGCTTAATAGTCCTTGCCTTTGTCGGCGACTCTACTATAATAAGACTCTTCTTACTCGGATCAGCTTTCATATGTGCCTAGATTTTCCCTTTATTACTTTTAAGGAAAATAAAGGCATAAAATCAGTTTGTCAACCTCAAAAAACCGTTTAGAGGGAGGATATCTCGTCAAGAATGAAGGCCCCGTCCTCCGATTCCCCGTTAGGGGAATAGAATAGGAAGGTGCGGAGGATCGAAGGTCCCTCGAAAAGGAATGAAACATGCTTTTTCCCCTCGTCATCGAGGAAGAAGGAGAAGTCTATCGTGCAATCGATCGAGATACCGAACGCAACCGTCTCCACATGGGAGACTGCATTCAGAGGAGAGACCTCCATCCGTGTAAGCCTCCAACGGCTTGGGTTGATCCCGCTTTTATTGAACTTCTCGGCATTCGTCCTGTAACAGATCGCCTGAGGGGTGTCGGCATCATAATCGACCCATGAGACAGGCTGTCCGAAATCAAAGAGAGGGAATATGCGGTAGGCTGTCCCGTCTATGTCGTAGTACACCTCGTTGTACTGCCCGTATTTCTCATCGTGCACGGTCTTCACCGAGAGCCTCAGCTCCCTTACCCTGCCCTTGTTGTCATCATCCGTCATATTCTTCCACAGATACTCGCCGTCCCAGTTCCCAGTCTCAAAGTATACGAACTCAGCATCAAGGTCGCTGTTATATGCATCTCTGTATGCAATAGAGAGAAGGTACTCCCTGTCCGACTCAAGTCCTGTTATCTCATAGGAAGACTCAGATCCATCCAGCCGCGCGATGAAGCCGTTATCCACATAGATATCAGTATATACGGTATCGGAAGGAGAAGAGATCTTCAGTCTTGCTCCATACGGCGTCGGTGCCAGGGATACTGCATCTAATGACGAAAGAATGAAAATCAAGATGAATGAAAACAGTGCTCTTCCTCTCACTTCGCTTGCTCCTTCCTTAAATTAATTGTATCCTCTGTTTATGAATAAATTGTTAATTTTTTTCACTTTCCTATTATTAATAGTTTTTCCATCCTGCCAGGTTACAGAAAACATTACATTATCTGATGCAGGAAATACAAGCGAAGGAGAGATCATAGTCTCCGATTTCTTCATCGATGTCCTGAACGACTTCTCCCAGTTCATGGCCACATCGGACAGCGATGAAAGCATAATGGATTCGGCTGTCAGGGATTTTGCAAACGGACTTTCGTCGAATGAGAACAACAGCAACGTCCTCTTCTCAAAGGGTGAAGGGAACCAGTATACGCTCTCATTCGATTTCGAGGATATCACAGAAGCCCTCTCCGCCCTCGGTGGAGTCGAGAACTTTTCCGTCCTGAAAGGAGATGACCACTCCCTCTCGTTCTATCTGGACATAAACAACTATTCTGAGCTCAAGGAGATGATTCCGTTCCTCGCCGACCCCAACTTCGAAGTATACGGACCTGAGTTCAACCAGGGCATGAGCGAAGCAGATTATTCAGACATGATCTTCTACCTCCTGGGAGAGGAGGCCCCTGAGGCCCTTCAGACAAGCCTGATAACAATCAATTTCACACTGCCAGGCGAGCTTACAAAGGCAGAAGGTGTCACTGTGACGGGTAAAAACAGCTGCTCATACAGCTTCCCTCTCATAGACTTCCTGCTTCTGTCGAAGCCGATGAGCTTCTCTATCAGCTGGAATTGAAAACAGCAGACATATTCATCGCCATATTATTCATCCTTCTAATCCTCATCTCCACCTTTTCCTTCATAGCAGGAGGAGATGAGGTCATGATTGACACAGATGGGGGAAAATACATCTATCCCCTCTCTGAGGAGAGGACTCTCAGCGTAAACGGCCCACTGGGAGAGACCACGATAGAGATAAAGGACGGGGATGTGAGGATAATCGATTCCCCCTGTCCAAACAAGACATGCCTGAGCATGAGGCTTGCTTCAAACAGCATCTGCTGCCTACCCAACCATGTGCTCATCACCATCATCAATCAAAAAGACGAGGTTGACAGCTATGCGTACTAGGATAATCAACCTCACAGCCCTCTCCCTGTTGTTATCCCTTGCAGAGACCTTCATACCCCGGCCTCTGCCATTCTTCAGAATCGGACTGGCAAACATCCCTATGCTCCTTGCCATAGGGAAGCTGGGAGGAAAGGATTATCTTACTCTGGCGCTTTTCAAGGCGGTCAGCACCTCCTACCTCTCAGGAACCCTCTTCTCCCCATTCTTCCTCATATCACTGGGGCAGAGCATGGCAAGCGCCACCATCATGTACATGGTCTCCATCATGCTTGATAAGCATGTGAGCCTCTACGGCATATCCCTCTCAGGTGCAGCTGCATCCGCATTCGCACAGATAGCCATCGCCTCCCTTATCATCGGCATTGGAATATTTTCCCTGCTGCCGCTTATGCTTATCTTTTCATTCTTCTCTGCCCTTATCACTGCATACATCTCATACCGCATACCATTTGATATGGATAGGAAGATGGATGAAGGAACAGAGCATCTGAGAATGAGGAAAAGCTTTACAATCGTACTCCTTTCCTCCTCTCTGATAATCACAACATTCGATCATGTGGAAATCCTTGCAATCGCATTCATCCTCATGATTATTATAAGTCTGAAAGAGGGAAGGAGATTCAAACCGCTTAACTACATCGCCCTGATAGCCATCACCCTCTTTACATCCATAATCATCCCAAGGGGGCTCGTGCTGTTCTCCATCTTCGGCTTTCCAATCTCACAGCTGTCGATTGAGATCGGACTGAGAATGGGCCTCAGGCTCTCACTTATCATGATAATCAGCCTGACATTCTCCCGATACATGTTCTCAGGTGGTATGATATCCTCGATTCTGAGAAGATTCTTCTCTATGGAAAGCATCTTCTATGATTCAAAAGGCAGTTTGAAAGAGAGATTCATCTCTGCATTAAATGAAACAGAGGCAAAAGAAATGAAAGATAGCATAATAAAAGTACCATATTTCACATCAATAACTATGTTATGCTGTTTTATTTTACTTAAATTAATAGATTGGAAAATATTATAAGAACAATATTTAAAATTATATCAGGTTCTATTGACATTCGATAATTAATTATATATAAATTTTTATCGATAATATAAGGAGACAAAGAAATGGCAGAAGTCAATGAGCAGTTCCCTGGTGAGAAAGAACTCCAGGACCTGATTGAAAGAGTAAAAAGAGCTCAGCTAATCTATGCAAATTTCCCTCAGGAAAAAGTTGACGAAATCTTCCGCGCAGCCAGTATCGCAGCCAACAACGCAAGGATCTCACTTGCACAGGATGCAGTAGAGGAAACCGGAATGGGTATCATCGAAGACAAGGTCATCAAGAACCACTTCGCAGCCGAATACATCTTCCATAAATATAAGGACGACAAGACTTGCGGCATCATCGAGGACGATCCGGGATTCGGAATCAAGAAGATCGCAGAGCCGAAAGGTGTAATCTGCGGAATCATCCCGACGACAAACCCGACAAGTACGGCAATCTTCAAATCCCTCATCGCACTCAAGACAAGGAACGCAATCATCTTCAGCCCGCATCCAAGGGCCAAGAAGTGCACATGCGATGCTGCACGCATCGTTCTTGAAGCGGCAGTCAATGCAGGAGCACCGGAGGACATCATAGGATGGATCGAAGAGCCGAGCATGGAGAAGACGAACTATCTGATGCACCACCCGCATGTGAATCTCATACTTGCAACAGGTGGTCCTGGAATGGTCAAATCCGCATACTCCTCAGGTAAACCTGCAATCGGCGTAGGAGCTGGAAACACCCCTGCCCTCCTCGATAAGAGCTGCAATGTAAAGATGGCGGTAGCATCGATCCTGATGAGTAAGACATTCGACAACGGTGTCGTATGTGCCTCCGAGCAGTGCATCATCGCACATAAGGATATCTACAGCGAAGTGAAGAAGGAGCTCAAAGAACAGGGTGCACACTTCCTGAACAAGGAAGAGATGGCAAAGCTCAGCCCGATCATCCTCGATCCGGCAAGGGGATCTGTAAACCCGAAGATCGTAGGTCAGCCCGCATATAAGATTGCAGAGATCGCAGGCTTCAGCGTTCCAAAGAACACAAAGGTCCTCATCGGGGAAGTGAAGAGGGTTGCCGCAGACGAGCCGTTCGCACATGAAAAGCTCTCTCCTGTCCTTGGAATGTACTCATGCGAGAACTATGGAGAGGGATGCATGATGGCAGCACAGCTGATCGCACTCGGAGGATTCGGACACACATCAGTGCTCTACATCGACGAGAAGGAGCAGGACAAGATCGACAACTATGGAAAGACTGTGAAGACAAGCCGTGTGCTTATCAACATGCCTGCAAGCCAGGGTGCCATCGGAGACATCTACAACTTCCGCCTTGAGCCTTCCCTTACCCTCGGTTGCGGATCATGGGGAAACAACAGCATCAGTGAGAACGTAGGACCTAAGCACCTACTCAACATCAAGACAGTAGCAGAGAGGAGGGAGAACATGCTTTGGTTCAAGCTGCCACCGAAAATCTATTTCAAGTACGGTTGTCTTCCAGTCGCACTTCAGGAACTGGAGGGAAAGAAGAGGGCATTCATCGTCACAGACAGCTTCCTCTTTTCTTCCGGCATGATCGACAGGATCCAGGAATCACTTAGCCAGATCGGAGTCGAGACTGAGGTGTTCCATCAGGTAAAACCGGATCCAACCCTTGGAACGATCAACACAGCAATGCAGCTTGTGAATGCATACAACCCTGATGTGATCATCGCAGTAGGTGGCGGCTCCCCTATGGATGCAGCGAAAATCATCTGGCTTCTCTATGAGCACCCGGAGGTAAAGTTCGAAGGACTTGCACTGAGGTTCATGGATATCAGGAAGAGGATCTATGCATTCCCTAACATGGGCAAGAAGGCAGAGCTCGTATGTATTCCTACGACAAGTGGAACAGGTAGTGAGGTCACACCGTTTGCAATCATCACAGATGAGAAGACAGGCATGAAATGGGCTATTGCAGACTATGCACTCACCCCGAGCATGGCGATTGTGGACAGTGAGCTTGCAATGGGACAGCCGAAGGGCCTTACAGCAAGCTGCGGTGTGGACGTACTTACACACGCACTTGAGGCACTTGTCTCCTCAATGAGCACCGACTATACGAACGCACTCTCCCTTGAAGCGGCTAGGATCATCTTCAAGTATCTTCCACAGGCATATGCCGATGGAACGAACAAGAAGGCGAGAGAGAAGGTTCATGATGCATCCACGATGGCAGGTATGGCATTCAGCAACGCCTTCCTCGGAGTATGTCACTCAATGGCACATAAGCTCGGTGCACGCTTCCACGTACCACACGGAATGGCAAACGCACTGCTTCTTACGAACGTCATCCGCTTCAATGCAAATGACAATCCTACAAAGCAGGCATCCTTCCCTCAGTATGAGTACCCGTCTGCAATCAGCAGATACGCACGTGTTGCAGACTACATCTCAACACCTGTCAACAACACGAAGAACACCGACCTCATGGACAGCAGGAATGCAAAGAGCCTGGAGGAGAAGGTCGAGATCCTCATCGAGGGAATCGAAAAACTCAAGAAGGAGCTTGGAGTACCTGCATCAATCAAGGAATGGGGTGTTGATGAGGCTGAGTTCCTCTCTGCAGTGGACGAGCTTGCTGTAAAAGCATTCGACGACCAGTGCACAGGAAGCAACCCACGCTATCCGCTCATCAGTCAGATCAAGCAGCTCTACCTCGACTCCTACTATGGAAGAGCCTGGAAGGAAGAGGTGTAAGAATAACCAATTGACACATTGGCCCATGCGTAAAAGTATGGGCCTTTTTCATTATCTGCCCTCAGATGAATCGAAACAGATCTCCTTCGCCCTCTTCTCATGAAGGGAGAATGTCTTTTCAAGCTCCTCTAAATACAGAGAACGCTCCTTCTCAATATATTTTACAAGTGATTCCTTATATTTCTTCCTGTTTATTAGCTCATCAAGCTTGATTCCCGTGTAGTTTATGCCAAGTCCTAAGAGAATGCCGAATCCAAGTCCCAATGGCCCTGAGAGGGTATCGGAGATTGTTGCCGGGAGGAAATTATCTAAAGCAGTAGAGAGCACTTCCTCTGCAAAAGCAGAAGAAAGAACTGTTCCTGCAGCACCTACCCCGATTGTAATCAATGGATTGATCTCACTTTCAGGCATTCCTATCTCCCTATAGGATGTAATTGCAGATTGTATCTTGAGCTCATAATTCCTACCTTTGCGCCCTACACTGTTTATTTTCAGGATCTTCTCGATTTCCGCTTTGAACTCCTCATTGGAATCCATGCATATCTCATTAAGACGTGCTCCCAAGTCAAAGCTCGGAGTTATCGTATCCTTGAGCATTTCCAGCGTCTGCTTCTTCTTTGCTTCTTCAATGTCGCTACCGCTGAAAAATGAAGAGAGCGTTCTTCCAGCCTGTTCGAAAAGTCCGGAAAAACTATAAAAGCGGTCCAAATAGTTATCTATGTTCCCAAACATCTCGCCATAGAACTCATCCACGGCTTTTCTCATCTCGCTTTCAGACTTCCCATAGACAGTCCTCTCACTTTGGAAAATAGAATTACGCGTTCCCTTCCTGAAATACCCGGAGCCGATCTTTTCAAACAATCTCTTGAGAATCCTCTGCCAGAACCTTGTCTTGACTGCAATAATGAGAAAGATGATGAAAAGAAAGATGACAATGATATCAAATGCAACCCTGTCAAGGAAATCAAACATATTCTTCTCCTCTTTCTGAATGATACAACAGAAATCGAAGGAGGAAAAACAATGAAATATTTTGACCTGTGGGTTCTTTTCATTTACCATTCTCAATATGGACACACGATTAGAACCTTTATTCACCCCGTGGAAGATCGGGAAATGTGAAATCAAGAACAGGATTGTTCTCACAAGCATGGGAGGCACTGACCTCTTCGGATGGATGGAGAAGAACCATTTCGATAAAGATGGTGCCCGCTTCATCATGGAAGTAGCAGAAAACAATGTCGGACTTCTTCTTCCAGGCTGTCAACCGATCTACAACCCTATGTTCGGGCAATGGCTGCACAAGAACAAGAAGATGTATAGGGATCTTGCAGAATGGATGCCGTCGTTCCATAAGACAGGGGCAAAGCTCTTCATACAGCTGACTGCAGGATTCGGACGCTCATTCACGATAAGCAGCATGATGGAGATGCTGTACAACACCCCTGTAATCAAAACGATTTCAAAGCCGATAATGAATCTCGACAGGATCACAGCATCCGCAAGCCCCTCCCCCAACAGATGGTCCGACAAGGTGCCGTCAAGGGAGATGACAAAAGATGAGATAAAAGAGATGGTCACCTCGTTTGCCGAAAGCTCGCTGATGCTCAGGGATGCAGGTGTTGACGGGGTTGAAATCCATGCGGTGCATGAAGGATATCTTCTGGACCAGTTCACACTCAAATATGTGAATAAGAGGACGGATGAATATGGCGGTTCGATGGAGAACAGATACCGCTTCGCAATTGAAATCGTCGAGGCGATAAAGAAGAGATGCGGCTCGGACTTCCCCGTATCCCTGCGCTACAGCGTACTCTCCAAAACAAAGGATTTCAGGAAAGGTGCTCTTCCGGGAGAGGAATACACAGAAGTCGGAAGGGATATGGCGGAGTCGGAAAAAGCTGTGAAAATGCTTCAGGATGCGGGCTATGACATGCTCAACTGCGACAACGGGACATACGATGCATGGTACTGGGCCCACCCACCTATCTACATGCCGGAAAACTGCAACCTGGAGGATGTCGAGCACATAAGGAATTTCGTAGACATCCCTGTCGTCGCAGCAGGAAGGCTTGATCCGTATACCGCGGCAGAGGCGATAAGTGAAGGAAAGCTTGACGGAGCAGGCTTTGCCCGCCAGTTCCTTGCAGACCCTGAATGGATTACAAAGCTGAAGGAAGAGAGGAGCGAAGACATAAGGCCATGCATACTCTGCCATAACGGATGCTTCAACATGTGCCACTACAAAGGAGTTCCGAACGACCAGGACCTCTCAGACAGCCTGCATCTTGCAAGATGTGCGGTGAACGCGGAGATGATGCAATGGAACAAGCATTACATAAAGAAGACGGACAGGCCGAAGAACGTCGCAATCATAGGTGGAGGAATCGGAGGAATGGAGAGTGCAAGGGTCTTAAAGCTCAGAGGGCACAATCCTATCATCTATGAAAAGAGCGGCAAGCTTGGAGGAACATTCATCCCAGCCAGTGCCGAATCATACAAAGGCAAGCTCAGGGCCCTGCTTTCATGGTATCAGAGGCAGATGGAAAAGCTTGACATTGAAGTTAAATACAACACTGAAATCAACGATATCTCGAAACTTGATGAGGATGTGGTTGTAATAGCCACGGGAGCAAAAGCAAAGCGATTGCCCATCCCCGGTTTCGATAAAACAATCGAGGCATGCGACTATCTTAATGGAAAAGCCGTCGGAGATAGCGTTGCTGTGATAGGAGGAGGACTTACAGGATGCGAAGTCGCCTATGAGCTTGCACTGCAAGGAAAGGATGTAAGCATCATAGAGATGAAGGACGACCTCATCGCACAAAAGGGTGTGTGCCTTGCAAACAGCTCATATCTGAGAGAATGGTTTGCACTTAACAAGACAGGTGTCTACCTGAATGCCAAAGTCAAAGAGATAAAAGATGGAGCTGTATTAATCACCACAGGAAGCGGGGAGGAGAAGGAGATTCCAGCAGAGAGCGTAATAAGCAGTGTCGGATACACACCTTCCCCACTGAGCTCAAGTGGAAGGAAATCATACCTTGTAGGAGATTGCCTGAGTGTAGGAAACCTCAGAAGCGTGATATGGCGTGCATACGAGGTTGCAATGAAGATTTGAGATAAGAGGCGCAATGCCTCTTATCTTTTACCTCTCGACTTTGACAGTGCCATCCTCCATGACGCTTATCCTGTCCCCGCTCTGTACATAGGAAAGAAACTCCTCGCCAAGGGAGTCTATCGTAGGCATCGGATTGTCCGTCCATACTGCCGAAAGGATTGCACCGGCAGCAGCAAGGGAATCTATCTCTTTTGAGAACAGCAGGCATGCAGGTTGTCTGCCCATGCATGAAGCACAGTAGAGGACAAGGCCCCCTGTGGTGGAGCCGATTGTCTGAGGCAGGCACAGTGCCTTTCCTGCCATCTCCTTCTTATATAGGTCCTTGTTGTTCTGGTCGGAGCACTTTCCCTTCTTATCTCCGAACATCAGCGAGTGCTGGTAGCTGGCCAGAGTGTTGAACCCTCCTTTTGATACAAGCGCCTCTGCAGAAACGGAACCTTTTACAACCACACGCCCTTTGAAAATCCTCTCGCTCATAACGCACCCCCTGTGATGATGTCCAAAAGGGCATCTTCTTTGAAATACCTTGCAGATGTATAGGTCCTCAGCTTGTTGGAACATGTTATGACAGGCATGGAGCCGCACATAGGGTTGTTCATGTACATCAGAGGACAGATGTAGGAAAGGACGACGCCATAGCTTTCAAGCCTCTTAGCCTCCTCTGTCTTCCTGAATTCCTTCAAGACAGCAGGAGCGGCTGTCATCACGGTCTTAATCGAGAGTTTTTTCATACCTTTGTCCCTCAAGGTATTGCCTATCCTGTCCGTCCAGGATAGAAGCTGAGCATGTGAGAGATGCGGGCATCCTATGAATGCCAGCTTCGGCTTCGCATTCATATCCTTCCATATTATCGGGTAGTTCTTCTCTGTGTTCTCCAGGACCTCATCATCTATTACGAATGTCTTGTAGTTCTCCTTTAAGAGCGTCCTGCCATGCTTTAAAGCCTCCGGGGTAAGCCCCTCTATATGATAGAGGCCAACCGCACCGTTTGAGGCTGTGGCTGCACCGAAGTCCTTGAAATAGGCCTTTGCCTCATCAGTTAAGGATGTGAAGTACCTGTCCATGCCGACGACATACGGAACATCCTCCATGACCTTCATTCCGATAGCAGATCCAAGCAGCTGGGCCTCAGGCCTTCTGCTCGTCCTCACTTCAATCAACCAGTCTGCTTTCCTGCCTTCATCTGTAAGGAGACCGAAATAAGGGACGCATCCGACGATGGATCCAAAGAGATCGAGTATGCCGCTGTTACGGTTGCATCGTGCTCCCAGGATGCTGTTCGCATAGACGACGGCAGAACTCTCAGCCCATGAGAGTACATCCCCCTCCTTAGGGGTGTTGCCGACTTCATCCATATAGCATGTACATGTATACGCATCAGGGGACATTATACCTAGCTTCTTAAGCTGGGCATCATAATCGGATTGCTTGGAATACATCACCTTGAAGAATATGTTCTGGATAAGATTCCTTGGAACGCAATCCTCAAGAGGCCTCGGGTCTACTGAAAACTTCTGCCCCGAAAGCGCCCCACCCTCGATAAGGGTATCCATCAGGTCATATACCGGTTTCATCACCGATAATCCAAAACTTGTCACAAGATGACCATATTCACCTGTAATGTCGACCATACGCTCAGATCCGAAGGTCTCGCCGTACATTACAAGGGTCTTCATCACCTTGGCCTTGACATCCCCTTCTTTTCCATCAAGGATATCCTGCTGCCTTTTCGTCAGTTCCATATTGTTTTCCTCTTATCCCAATGATAGCACGACAGACTGCCATGAAGAACAAAAAAGAAAACAATATGAGGATCAGATGATGCTTCTCCTCTCTTCCTCCACTATCGACGTGATGAGATCCCATACATCGGAAGGGGGAACGTCAAAACAACTGAAAGGAAGAATGAACGCCTTATGCTGTGTGTAATACAGATATAATGCGGACTTCGCTTTATAGATATGATGGATTTCATCCCAGGCTATAGATACGTTTTCGGTGGCATTGCTTGCATCAATCCCGCCTCTGGAAAGACTGACAGTATATACCTGTCTAGGCTCTTTAAGGCTCTGTAGCTTCACCTGTTTATTCAAAGAGAGATGAAAAGTTGAGAAATATACGGCGGGAACTCCCAGACCGACAACAAGAAGGAGAGTTCCGAGCATGATTGCTCCCTCTATATCGTGAAGCAGAAAACAGATCAGGGCGCTTATAAGGAGAATCAGGGAAAACGTAACGGGGCTTTTGTACATCTTCCTGCGCCTTATTATGTCGAAAAAAGTGAACTTCCTGAATTCCTTTGCGCTTAATACAACGTTGCAAGTCATGAGTCCTCCCAATTTAAAAATCCTGCCGCCGGCATGCGGCAGCAGGAAACATCCCCTTTCGTCAAGCTGCAACAGGTGATACATATCCTCCGATCACTTCCGGCAGGATCAGTGTGATCTCAGGTATGAAAGAAATCAGGAGAAGAACGATGATCATGCACAGATAGAATGGAAGCGTAGCTTTGACGACTTTCTCCATACTCAGTTTCGCAACAGCTGAACCAATGAAGAGAACAGAACCTACAGGAGGGGTCAGAAGTCCTATTCCGCAGTTGAGGACAACCATTATGCCGAACTGTATCGGGTCAAGCCCGCAGACCCCGGTTGCAATCGGGAACAGGATAGGGGTTGCAATCAGGATGATCGGCGCCATATCCATGATGCATCCGAGAATGAGCAGGATGACATTCAAGAGAAGAATCAGGATGATTCTGTTATCCGTAAGAGATGTGATTGCAGCAGCGGCAAGGTCTGGTACATGAAGCGTTGTCAGACAGTAGCCGAAGACAGAAGATGTAGCAATCAGAATAAGGACGATGGCAAGTGTCGAGATGCATTCATCAAGAGCCTTCCATACACCCTTCCAGTTGAGTCCCTTATAGACGAATACAGATACGATAAGGGAATAGATTACAGCAATCGCAGCAGATTCCGTCGCTGTGAACACACCGGCGACAACACCGATGACGACGATGATTACAGCAGCAAGCGCCCAGATGGACTTGCCAAGCTGCTTGAAGAAATTAGTGATGGAGAACCTGTCCCCCTTCGGGTAGTTCCTCTTGACTGCGATGATATATGAGCCGATCATCAGGGAAAGGGCCAGAAGAGCGCCGGGAAGATATCCTGCAAGGAAGAGGCTTCCTACGGAAATTCCACCTGCGGTGGTTGCATAGATGACCATGTTATGGCTCGGCGGGACGAGAAGGCCCTCACAGCTTGATGTGATTGTTACAGCTGTCGAGAAATCTGCATCATACCCTTCCGATACCATCATCGGGATGAGAATCGAGCCGAGGGAAGCAGTATCTGCTGAAGCAGAACCAGATATGCCTCCGAAGAAATAAGAGGCGACGATGTTCACCATTGAAAGTCCTCCACGCATCCAGCCTACACATGCGTTTGCAAGGTCGATCAATTTCTGTGAGATACCACCCTTGCCCATCAGGACACCCATCGTGATGAAGAATGGAACGGCCATCAGGGAGAATGACGATATTCCCTTCACCATGAGGCGTGCGACCTCATTGAGGTTGTTTCCCTGGAAGAGCATGCAGAAGATGGATGACAGTGCAACTGCATATGCGATAGGGAAACGGAGAAGGATCATGGCGAAGAAACTTCCAAGTAGAATCAAGATTGCAATTGAATTGGCATCCATCAGGCAGCCTCCTTTTCTTCATCAAAGAAGAATCTTTTTATATTCAGGTAAATAGCCTCTACTTCAAAGATGATCATAGCCACTCCTGCAAGAGGAATCGGGAAATACATCCAGAAACGGCTGAGCCATGGCAGGGATTCATAGAATCCTCTGGAACCAATCGTACTTGCATAGCGCCAGCCGACATAGGCCATGACGATGCCGAGGATCAAGACGGCGATATTCGCCACGAGGTCGAGAATCTTGATGGCGATCTTGGGAAGATAACGGTCGAACGCCGTCATACGGATATGGCTCTGCTCCCTTATGGCCAGAGCAGCAGAAAGAACGGCCATATACGACATGCATGTAAGCACTATCTGCTCGGACCATGCAGGATCATCGAGGAATGGAATATACTCCCCTACATAACGGCCAAGAACGGCATATGTCGTGATAAGTATGTCTATCACAAGGAGAAGCTTGCAGATTACAAGAACAACCTTGTATGTGATGTCATATACCACACGTGCCTTATCCAGAACAGAAAAGAATTTTGGTTCACTTCCTGTTTTCATGATTTTTCCTCCAGAAAAAGCATGCTTGGGCATAGAAGCCCAAGCAGAACAAAACGAATCAATCAGTCTGCAAGATCGAGAATCTGCTGATAGAGCTCGGTCTGGCTGGAAGTGTATTCTTCAATTACTTCGCTTGCAGCATCCTTCCAAGGGCTCTTATCCGGGCACTCGACAACGGTAACACCCTGTGCGATAAGGGACTGAAGGACCTCATCCTCAGCTTCCTGTGAGATCTCGGCATTGTATGCCTGTGCAAGGCGTCCTGCCTCGATGAGGACCTGCTGCTGCTTCTCACTGAGCTTTGCCCATGCAGTATCTGTGATTACAACCTGGATGGCACCAAGTGTGTGTCCATCGAGAACGAGATATGGAGCAACCTCCTGGAAAGCATTCGATGCATAGTTTGCAATCGGCTGCTCAGCACCATCTACAACACCTGTCTGGAGTGCGGAATAGAGCTCTCCGAAGGATACCACTGTAGGACTTGCGCCGAGACCTTCGACAAGACCGTTCATGATCGGGTCGTTGGATACGCGGAGCTTCATTCCCTTGAGGTCTGAAATGTCATCGACAGGATCGACTGTGAAGAAGTGTCTGAATCCCTCCTCTCCATAGAAGATTCCCCTGATAGGAAGTCCGATCTCCTGCGGCTCGTTCAAAAATTCAGGAGCAAGGTCGCTGTTTGCAAACGCCCAGTAGTGGTCCCTGCTTTCAAAAGTGAACGGGATGGAAAGAAGCATCGACTTCTGTGCACCATAGCTTGTGAGTGCGAATGCTGAAATACGGGACATATCGATCGATGTACCACCGCCGAGCATTGAATCAAGGACATCGTTCTCAGATCCGAGGACGCCGGAAGCCTGGAGGTCGATTGTGATTGAACCTTCAGAGAGTGTCTCCACCTGCTCCTTGAAATAGGATGCTGTGCGTCCTACGATGGAATCCAGCGGATTAACCTCTGCATATACAAGTGTCACATGGGACTCGACAGGAGCTGCACTGGATGCAGTTGCAGATGTTGATTTTTCCTCCTCTTTCGAGCAGGAGACGAATGCGAAAAGTGTAATACATACAAGCAGAATAGCAAGAGCTTTTTTCATAATTCCTCCTATGTTTTGCTAATGCCTATTCTGCTTACACCACATATTTCGAACCCGCAATGAAAAACTAAAAAAGTTTAAAAGAAACAAAAAAAGTTTAAACAATCATGTATTCCGTATTTCTTCTACAAGTTGTCTTTCTTTTTCATCAAGAAGATAGTCTATGGTCGTCATGGCATCATAAAGCTGAGCCTCAAGCTCCTTGTCAGGATATGCAAACACGCACCCGGCATCCAAAGCGATCTGCATATAGTACTCTTCGCTCTCAACCCATAGCTGCCGCTCATAGAGCCCGGATTGCCGGGCACACTCCTTTATGACATCGACATACTCAGGATTCACAGCACTGATCTTATCCACAGCCTGCATGCTCATGGCAAGGATCTCAGGGGTGCGCATATGCCGGCTTATCATATAGTACTTCGCACATTCATAATGTCCTGCAAGCACATATGAGGGGATGTTGTTCTCCGCCCCGTCTATCCTGTTCATCTGGAGAGCCGAATAGACACTGCCATATGGAATCTGGACGGTACGCACCCCTATTGTCTCAAAGATGCTGGCGATGAAATCATTCTCCTGCACTCTGATCGTCTTTCCTCTGAAATCAGAAAAATCATCAATCTGTTCGATTGTATAGAGGCTCCTGAGTCCTGCATCAAACCATGCAAGAGCGATTATTCCGTATTCCACGCTGTCATCAAGAAGCCTTTTCCCGATATCTCCGTCCAGCACACTCCACATATGCTCCCTGTCCCTGTAGAGGAAAGGATACATCAGAGCCCTGTACTCGCCCATATCAGGAGGAAGCGTACCTATTGAGAACCGCGAGAAATCGACACCGCCGAACCTCACCTGCTCGAAGATGCTCGTCTCACTCCCAAGCTCCCCGTTGAGATACACCTCCACATCTATCTCCCCGTCCGTACTTGAATGCACAAGGGAAGCAAAATACTTTGCAGCCTCGGCAGCAGGATGCCCCTCGGGCTGGTTATCGGCATAGCGGAGCACCAGCTTCACGCTCTCCCCGTCCCTGCCCCGGCTGCAGGAGGGAAAAAGTGCCAGGATGATGAATACTACGGGCAAAAGCCTCCTCATATCTCCTTGCCTCCACCAGCCTTGCTCCTATATTCGGTGGGAGTCATCCCTGTCTTCTTCTTGAATGTCCTGGTAAAGTACGAAGAGCTTTCAAACCCCGTCTTCTCTGCAATCTCCCCGGCAGAGCGGAGAGGGTCCTTCAACAGCTCCTTTGCCGCCGATATCCTGAGATCCACCACATAGTCGATGAAATTGATTCCCGCTTCCTTCTTGAACATGGAGGAAAGATAGGAGGCGTTCACCCCTATGAGGTCTGCAACACTCTCAAGGGAGAGCCCGTAATTCATATAATTCGAACGCAAATACCCCTTCACCTTTGCTATAAGGTGGGCATTCTTGCTTTCCCCGACGTCCTGCAGCATCTCATCCTTCGACGCTCTGAGCTGACGCATGGTCTCTATCTGTCTGACCGCCTTCTCTATGGAGGATACGACATCCTCATAGCGGACGGGTTTCAGAATGTAGTCTATGGCACCAAGCTGTACTGCATCTCTGGCGTAGCTGAACAGTGGATAGGCGGTGATGAAGATTATCTTGGTCCATCTGTTCTCCTTCAGAATCTCCCGGGCTGCCTCTATGCCGCTCATCACAGGCATCTCTATGTCCATCAGTATGATATCGGCAGACCAGAGAAGTGCCATTGATTTCGCCATCTTTCCGTTCGATGCCCTCTGGACTTCGACATTTGATGGAAATGCCGCATTTATTATAGTATTCAATATATTGATCTCAACCTGTTCATCGTCAGCTATCAGGATCTTGTACATCTTCCTCACTCCTCACAGACAGGGGGAAATGAATAGTGATCACCGTTCCCTTCCCCTCTTCAGATTCTATTTCAAGTCCACATTGCGACCCCATCAGACGTAGCCGAGAAGCCACATTATAAAGCCCTACCTGAGAGCCTTCCTTCGGCTCCACTTCAAGATGCTTTTTCACTGCATCAAGCTTTTCTCCGCTCATACCGACTCCATCGTCCCTGACGGAAATGAAAAGCATCCCGGCCTTTGCTCTGATTGATATATCCACAGTCCCTCCCTCTTCCTTCCTTGAGAGCCCGTGCTTTATCGCATTCTCGACAAGAGGTTGGATCATGAAGGATGGAACGTAGAGGGTAGTCAGGTCAAGTTCATCCTGACTTCTCCATTTGAGCTTGATCCTCTTTCCAAAACGGGCACAAATGAGGGCATAATACTCATTCAAAAGCCTTATCTCACTCGAAAGCCGCACCTCTGCGTCATTGCTCGCCAATGTGTAGCGGAAGAACAAGGCAAGGGAGGAAAGCAGCTTCTCCGTCTCCCTGGCATTCTCAGCCTGAGCCGTATATGTTATCGCATTGAATGTATTAAAAAGGAAATGAGGGTTTATCTGGCTCCTCAGCTGCTGAAGCTTCTCCCTCTCCAGCAGCGTCTGAAGCTCGAGAGCCTCGGTCTCACTCCGATGTAGCTCTGTCTCTATCCTCTGCTTCTCCTCAAGCAGCTGAAGACGGTTGTGCATTGAGGCCTTCATGTCATTGAAGGCAGCCTCCGTCCTCCCGATCTCATCATTCTTATCCACAATGAAATCGGGAATCGAGAGATTTCCTTCTGAAATTGATGCACTGGCAGCTGCAAGCTTCGTCATAGCGGCAACAAGCTTCGCAAGATTCAGGCTTACCACGAAAGTCGAAGAGAGGCAGAACAATGTGGAAAGAAGACAATACCCTTGAAGCTTCTCATTCAGTGTCATGACCTTATAGAAAGACTCACTTCCATCCCTTATGGTCGCATCAAGATACTGCTGCAGATACTGCCCAAGATATGCCGAGCATGGTTCAAGCTCCTGATAGTATAGATTGGAGGCCTTTTCTATCTCGTTGTCTATAAGAAGCAGAGATAGCCGTCCAAGCTGCGTCTGGTAGGATTTGAATATAGTGAAAACAGCACTTTCAAGAAGGTATGTGGCCCTACCCTGCGAAGGATCCACGACATCGATTTCACCAAGTATCCTTATACTGTCCGCCAGATTGGACCTCAATTGAGATATCAGGGAAGATTTATCGCTGTAGTTCCATCTGAAATCGGAGAGAGCGGAAACAGTATCCCCTACATTGTTCATAAGGCTGCTTATGGATTGGATCTTCTCCTGGTTCTCATACACGGAGACTACGACATATTCATTCTGAATCCTGCTGAGAACAAGCTGAAGGATGAGGGAGATCACAAAGAGGGTCGTGAATATGATGTTCTTCTCCATCAGACTGAAATGATGTCTGCCTGACCTCCTTTCTCCCATCAAGCGGTTATCCTCCTCTTTTGAATAAGAGTAAGAGAGTAATCCTGCAAGCTCAACTGGAATTCAAGGCAGGAGATGGAGAAAGCAAATAAAAGTTGTCTGTTTATTAGAAAAGTTGTCTGTTATCAAATTAGGAGAGACTATCTCATTTGAATGAAATCCCTTCTTCCAGATGCATCTCTTCCGCACTTTTCAGGTAGATGTCCCTGTCGCGTGGGGAGAAGCAGACGACGTATATATCAAGATTGCTTTTTGAGAGTACTGAAAGTGCGATTTTAGAAGCCCTATCTTTTGGGAATCCATAGACGCCGCAGCTTATGAGGGGAAATGCAATGCTTCTTATCCCGTTCTCCTTGGCAAGGCTCAGAGACTCAACGTAGCAGCTTTTCAAAAGCTCATCTTCATTCCTCTCACCACCTCTCCATACAGGACCGACAGTGTGGATTACATATCCTGCAGGAAGATCATAGCCTTTCGTAATCTTGGCCTTGCCTGTTTCACATCCTCCAAGAGTCATGCACTCCCTTAGCAGCCCTACACCTGCTGCAGCATGGATTGCTCCATCGACCCCACCTCCGCCGAGGAGGGTGTTGTTGGCGGCATTCACAATCGCATCGGTCTTCATCTTCGTAATGTCTGAAACCAAAACCGTAATCATAGGAAACAAAAAAAGCGGCCGTTGATGACCGCCGGTAATATAAAGATCAGTCTTCTACCTTCTCAAAGGCATCAGCACCTGCGCCGCAAAGAGGACATACGAAATCCTCTGGAAGCTCTTCACCTTCATACTCATAACCACAAAGAGTGCAAACCCACTTCATAATCGTTCTCCTTTAATTCAATTCGCGCATAACGCGTATAATCAATATAACTTATTTTCACCCGATTGTGTACTTCATTTTCTGAAAAGAGATCTGTTAAAACCCAAATTCCCTCTCATTACAGTCCACAAAGAGAAATCATCAAGCTTTCATACTTCTTCTTATCCTCTCAACTTCCACAAGAGGTATGTTGAATTTCTTTGAAATGTCGGATGGGCTGTTATCTTTTAAAAGAACACTTACAAATGCAGACCTCGCCTCATTTCTACCTTCAGCTCTACCCTCTTCAAATCCTTCTCTTTTCATCCTGTAGAATACATCCTCTCTCATCCTGGCTCCTCCTTCCCTGTCCTTTATCTTCTCCACCCTCTTCCTGATCTCATTGTAATACATTTCCCCAGGTTCCGCACACCTCAAATCATGGCTGACTTTTCCATACTCATCCTCCCCCTCGTACTTCCAGTTCACATATATCCTTATGTCGTCCTCATCGACTATCTCTCCATCCTCATCTT